>NZ_JBFAMP010000017.1:0-125702 GCF_040674455.1 Streptomyces sp. NPDC049837
TCGGCGGGCGTGTGGAAGACGCTGGGCACCCACCCGTTCAAGGCGGGCACCCTCGGCAAGGTCGTCCTCGGTGACGGCCCCGCCTCGACGACCACGTCGGTGATCGCCGACGCGATGCGCTTCACGAAGGGCGGTGTGGTCACGAAGCAGCCGGAGGAGTCCAACACCTGGCACTCCTTCCCGGTGACCAGGACCGTCCAGCAGTGGATCAACGGTACTCACCCCAACTACGGCTTCGTCGTCAAGGCCGGTGACGAGTCCGCGAACGGCCCCAAGGGCGGACCGCGGTACGAGGGCAGCGAGTACGCCTACGGCGGCGAGCACGCCAACTACCCGCGGCTGGTGCTGACCTTCGGCCGGCAGGGCGTGAACCTGGCACCGCCGGCCACCATCCACGCCACCGGCGCGGACCTGAGCTGGTCGGCCTACCAGGATCCGTCCGGCGACCAGGGCGACGACCTCGTCGAGTACCAGGTGCACCGCTCGGTGTTCCAGAACTTCACCCCGTCGCAGTCCACCATGGTCGCCCCGGTGGCCCCGGGTACGACGGCGTACACGGACACCTCCGCGGTGCCGACGCGCGCGGACGACCCGGAACCCATGGGCCGCGCCTACTACTACATGGTCGCGGTCAAGACCCGTGACGGCCAGGTGGTCCCCGCCCCCACCCAGTTGGTCCGGCTGCCCAAGGCGGGCCGGATCACCAAGCTGGTGGAGGCGTCCCAGGACACCACGCTCACCGCGAACCAGCCGGCGCAGCCGCACGACACCATCACGGACGCCGGTGTCCCCTACCCGTGGCTGATGGTCGGTAACAGCTCGGCCACCTACGGCACCAGCCGCGCCGTGGCCCGGTTCCCGGCCCTCGGCATCCCGTCCACCGCCCGAGTGGTGGACGCCCAGGTGAAGATGTGGTCCTTCACCACCATCACCGGCACCACCGGAGCCCAGTACGAACTGCGGCCGCTCACACGGGACTTCGACGAGGCCACCGCCACCTGGCAGAAGGCCGACTCCACCACGGCGTGGACCACCGTGGGTGGCGACACCGGTGCCGCGGTCGCGAGCACCGGCGGCTTCACCAACGACCCCGTCTCGCGCGAGTGGAACGTGACCTCGATGGTGCAGGGCTGGGTCAAGAACCCGGCGAGCCGGCACGGCGTCATGGTCAAGCTGGCGGACGAGGCCGGTGCGCAGGAACGCAGCCTGTTCGTCTCCACCGAGGGCGTGGAGCCGAGGCTGAAGCCGCGGCTCGCGGTCACGTACATCGACTCCACCACGGACTCGACGTACTACGCCCCGCAGACCCCGGCGCGGATGACCCCGAACTCCGACCACACGGTCGAGCTCACGCTCACCAACACCACCACGGCCACCTGGAAGGCCGGCACGCACGTGCTGACCTACCGGTGGGAGCTGCCCGACGGCACGGACGTCACCACCGGCGGCAACCAGGTCCAGACGGCACTGCCCGCCGACCTGCTGCCCGGTGACTCCGTCGTCCTGCGGGCGAAGGTGAAGACCCCGGTCAACTCCGACTCGGGCAACAAGCGCACCGACTACGCCCTGATCTGGGACGTCCGCGACACCGTCGCCGGCACCTGGGTCTCCGGCACGGACGGCATCGCCGGGCTGCGGCAGAACGTCGCCGTCGAGGACCCGACCTCCGACCAGCTCGGTCTGGAGAAGTTCTACTCCTACAACGGCATCAACACCGGCGCGGGCTCGTCCCTGATGAACAGCACCGCCGCCGGCAACACCGTCTGGCAGTACAACGTCTTCAACAACCCGGGCCGTGGCCTCAACACCTTCCTCCGCCTGGCCTACAACTCGCTCGACACCTCCGACACGGTGGCGGGAGCGGGCTGGTCCGTGCAGGCGTCCGGGCCGATCCGGCTCGGCACCCCGCTGGATTTCCACCCGAACCCCCGCCCGACGGAGATCCGGCTACCGGACGGCGACGGCACCACGCACGTCTTCCGCAAGCAGGACGACGGCACGTGGAAGGCTCCCGCGGGCGTGCACTTCCGGCTCTCGGCCAAGCCGGGTCTGGACTGCACCCCGAACAAGGACCCGATCCTCGACGCCTGGACCCTGACCAAGCCCGACGGCACGCGCTTCCTCTTCGGCTGCGACGGCTACCTGACGTCGAGCGTGGACAAGAACGGCAACACACAGACGTTCACGTACGAGGAGCGCAAGTCCAACAACAAGCCGACCAAGTTCCTCAAGTACATCACCGACCCGGCGGGCCGGCAGTCGCTGACCGCCACCTACTTCACGAAGTCCGACACCTCCAACCCGAAGATCGTCGACCACCTGAAGTCGGTGACCGACATCTCCGGCCGGCGGCTGGCCTTCGAGTACTCCGACAAGGGCCTGCTGACCAGGCTCACCGACGGCGCGGGCTCCGCCCAGCCGAAGGTGTTCGGCTTCGAGTACGACGCCACCCAGGGCAACAAGAACGTCAAGCTGGTCAAGGTCACCGACCCACGGAACCACGCGACCGGCCTGGCGTACTACTACCCGCGTGAGGGTGACAACCCGAAGTACCACTGGTGGACGCAGACCCTGACCGACCGCCTCGGCGGCCGGACGGACTTCGTCTACGCGCCCGATCCGGCCAACACCCGCCACACCTCCACGAAGGTCACCGACGCCCAGGGCCACCCCACGACGTACGTGACCGACGACTACGGCCGCCCGGTACGGTCCACCAACGCCAAGAACCAGACCACCAAGCTCGCCTGGGACGCGGACAACAACGTCACGTACATGGAGGAGGCCAACGGCGCCAAGACCGCGTACTGCTACGACGCGCTCACCGGTTACCCGCTGTGGAAGCGCACCGCGGAGTTCAACCAGGGCGGGGTCCCGCCGCAGAGCGACTGCGCACCCGGCAAGTACCCGGTCAACTCCACACAGTTCCAGTACGTCAAGCGGCTGGACGGCTACACGGCCGACCTGTTCCGCAAGACGTCCCCGCAGGGCCGTACCTGGAACTTCCACCACGACGACTTCGGCAACCTGACCGCGGTCGTCGACCCGAAGGGCGTCTCCACCCCGGACGACGGCGACTACACCACGCGGTACGAGTACGACGCGTACGGCCTGCTGTCCAAGGCGACGGACGCCAACGGCCACGCCACCAGGAACAGCGAGTTCGGTCCCACCGGATACCCGGCGAAGATCACGGACGCGCTGGCGAACACCACGGGGTACGTCTACGACGAGCGCGGCAAGGTCAGGGAGGTCACCGACCCGCTGGGCCACCGGACCACCCAGACCTACGACACCTTCGGCCGCCCGCTGGTGCGCACCGAACCCAGGGACCAGGCCAAGGGCGATCTGATCACCACTCCGGCCCCGGTCTACGACGCCAATGACAACGTCACCAGGGCCACCGCGCCGAACGGGGCGGTGTCCACGGCGGTGTACGACGCGGCCGACCAGATCACCGAGGCCGTCGCGCCGAAGGACTCGGACACGGCACCCGAGCGCAGGACCACGTACACCTACGACAAGACCGGCCATCTGAAGACGACCACCGAGCCGAAGGGCGTGGTGACGCCCGATCCGGACGACTTCACCACGACCAACTACTACGACGAGATCTACCAGGTCACGGACGTGGTGAACGCGCTCGGCGAGAAGATCTCGTACGAGTACGACTCGGTCGGCAACAACGTCAAGGTCATCGACCCGAAGAAGAACCGCACGGCGGACCCCGCCGACTTCGCGTCGAAGATGGAGTTCGATCTCGACCACCGCGTCACCAAGGTCATCGACGCGGCCGGCAAGACGACCTCTCGCACCTACGACAAGGACTCGCTGGCGGTCTCCGAGACGGACCAACTGGGCAACACCAGCCTGTTCAGCTACGACGAGCGGGGCAGGCGGACCGAGGTCAAGGTCCCGCACGACGGCTCCGGCTCCGGGATCGAATACCGGACCACGCGGTACGAGTACGACCAGGTGGGCAACCTCACCCGGACCGTCACACCGCGCGGCACGGCGACCGCCGACGAGCGGGACTTCGCCTCGCGGACGGAGTACGACGCGCTGAACCGGCCGGTCAAGCAGTTCCTGCCGTACGACCCGGCGGACAGCCGCTACAACAGCCCGAACGTCTACACGGAGACCGTGTACGACGCGGCGGGCCGGGTCATCAGGACCTCGCTCCCGCCATCGGAGGGCCAGACGGTCCGCAACGTCACCGAGAACACGTACTACGACAACGGGTGGGCGAAGACCTCGACCGACCCGTGGGACATCAGGACCAGCTACGACTACAACGAGGTCGGTCTCCAGACGTCCCGCACGCTCACCTCGGCCGACGGCGACGTCAGCCGCACCATGGGCTGGACCTACTACCCGAACGGCAAGCTGAAGGAGAAGACCGACGACGGCGTGCCCGTGGGCACCGCGGTCCCGCTCGTCGACAACTCCGACGTCCAGCACACCGTCTCCACCGGCACCTGGAGCACGGGCAGCCAGACCGGCCAGCAGGGCTACGACCACCGGAGCCACGCCGCGGGCAGCGGCACCGACTCGTTCACCTGGACGCTGAACATCCCGAAGAACGGGAAGTACACCGCCTACGTGAAGTTCCCGCAGGTCAGCGGAGCGAGTCGGACGGCGAAGTACAAGCTGACCCATGGCGGCGGGACCGTCGAGAAGACCGTCGACCAGTCCGCCGGCGCGGGCGCCTGGGTGAGCCTCGGCTCGTACGACTTCAGCCAGGGAAACTCGGCCAAGCTCGAACTCTTCCAGAGCACGGACGGCACGGTCGTCGCGGACGGGGTCAAGCTGGTGCGGGACCTGTCCGGTGAGGTGGACGCGGAGAAGCACCACTTCCGCTACTCCTACGACCTCAACGACAACCTGTCGCTGATCGACGACCTGTCGCCCGGCGCGGAGGTCGACAAGTACACCCTCGCCTACACCGACGTGAACAAGGTGTCCCGGATCACCGAGTCTCTCGTCGGGGCGGAGAAGACGTCCACCTCCTACACCTACAACGCGAACGACCAGCCGGAGACGGTCACCCATCCGGACCAGTTCTCGAAGTACACCTACGACCTGAGGGAGAAGGTCAAGACGGTCTCCGTGGGCACCTCGCCCACCGACCCGGACCCGAAGGTCTCCGACTACGTCTACACCGACCGAGGTCAGGTGCAGCAGGAGACCAAGGACAACGGGAACATCCTGACCAACACCTACTTCCACGACGGAGCGCTCAAGACCTCCCTCGAGAAGAAGGCAGACGGGGCCCTGGTCGCTTCGCACACGTACACGTACGACGCCAACGGAAACAAGGCGAAGGACGTGGCGAAGAAGATGAACGCCGACGACAACTCGGCGTATCTCGAGTCCACCACCGAGTACACCTACGACCCGGTGGACCGGATCGCCAAGTCGGTCAAGACCGGCAACGGCGCGACCACGGAGACCTACGTCCACGACGACAACGCCAACGTCATCAAGCAGACGGTGGCCGATGTCACGACGGACTTCCGCTACGACCGCAACCGGCTGCAGACCTCGACCACGGCCGGGGCCGTCACCTCCTTCAACTACGACCCGCTGGGCCGGCAGGAGTCGGTGACCCGCGACGGGCAGATCCAGTCGCGGAGCATCTACGACGGCTTCGACCACGTCATCGAGTCCCAGCAGCGGGGCGCGGACGGCGCCATGAAGTCCACGAAGTACACCTTCGACCCGCTGGACCGCACGTCCTCGAAGACCGCCGACGGCAAGACCACGGACTACCACTACCTGGGCCTGTCCCAGGAGGTGCTGACCGAGGAGGTCGCCGGCAAGCTCACCAAGTCCTACCAGTACAGCCCGTGGGGCGAGCGCCTGTCGCAGGTCAAGCACAACAGCGACGGCACGACCGAGGACGGCTACTACGGCTACAACAGCCACACCGACGTCGAGACCCTGACCGACGAGAAGGGCAACACCAGGGCCACGTACGGCTACACGGCCTACGGCAACGCCGACAAGTCCGAGTTCACGGGCATCGACAAGCCGGACCCGGCCAACCCGGAGAAGGAGGAGTACAACCCGTACCGCTACAACGCGAAGCGGTGGGACACCAACTCCGGCACCTACGACATGGGCTTCCGCGACTACGACCCGGGTCTGAACCGCTTCACCACCCGGGACATGTACAACGGCGCCCTTGCCGACATGGGCCTCGGCAGCGACCCGTTCACCGGGAACCGCTACGCCTTCACCGGCGGCAACCCGATCAGCAACGTGGAGATCGACGGGCACATCGCCTTCGCGATCCCGTTCGTCGCCGCCGCAGCCGTCTTCGCGGCGGCAGTGGTGATCACTGTCGCGGTGGTCGCGGTCCTCGCGCTGGTCGAGTACGTGGCCACCCAGGTCAGGGAGCGGATCGAGGAGGCCCGGGAGGACGAGAGCACCACAACCGCGGATGATCCCAGGCCGGAGCCCAAGCCCGTGCCGCGCCCGCGTCCGCTGCCCGACGACACGGACGAGAGCAAGGGCAACTGCGGCGAGGGCTGGGTCAACTACCAGGACACGGACAAGGCCAACGGCAACCGTGCCCAGGGCGTCGAGGCGTGCCTGACCAAGGAGTACCTCAACGGCAACAAGGGCACCCCGACCGGCAGCGTGCTGCCGCCCGGCTACCGCTGGGCGCAGGACTTCGCCAAGAGCAAGGGCCTGGTCCCGCAGACCAACATCAACAACTGCCACCTGCTCGGCAACAAGCTGAGCGGGTCCGGCACGGACGCGCGGAACCTGGCCACGTGCTCGCGCGGCGCCAACGCCAAGCAGCGGGGCTCCGAGCAGGGCGACGACCACATGTACAGCTACGAGAAGCAGGTGTACGACGCGGTCATGTCCGGCCAGCACGTGATGTACACGGTGACGCCCCAGTACGACGGGAACAGGACCGTCGCCACCGGCTTCACGCTGACGGCGTACGGTGTGTACCCCGACGGCACGGTCGGGATCAACCTGAGCACCTTCATCCCGAACACCCTTCAGACGGGCGACAACCTGGGGACGCAGTCATCGGGCGGCTCACCCGTCCCGACAGGATCGACACCATGACCGGCATCAACCGGCGACATGGCGGTCCGCGGAAAGGAGAAGCGATGAGCACGGCAGCCGACGTGGACGCCCTGCTGCGGCTGATGCCACCGCCGGAAGACGGCGGCAGGGCCGTCGACTGGGGCCGGATGGAACAGTCGTGGGGCCGGCCGTTCCCGCCCGACTACCGGCGGTTCATGGAGGTGTACGGAGCCGGGGTCGTCCAGGACTTCCTGGTGGTCGTCGCGCCGCAGCCGAAGGCACCGCTCGCCGAGGCGGGCTGGGACGGGATGGTCCAGGAGACGGGGAACGCCGAGGACGCCTGGGCGGACGCGTACAAGGCCCCCGAGCTGGAGGGCACGTCCCCCCGGCTGATCGCCTGGGGCGCCGCCGCCAGCGCCGACATCATGTGCTGGGACGCCTCCGGGGACGACCCGGCCGCGTGGCCGGTCCTGGTGTTCAACCGCGGCGAGATTCGGTTCAGCCGCTACGACTGCGGGATGGCGGAGTTCCTCACCCGGCTGCTGCGGGGCGATTTCCCCAAGTGCCCGCTGGGCGACGTCACCCTCTGGGAGCGGGGGCAGGCGGCCTTCGAGAAGCTGGGGTAGCCCGCCGTCCGTGAAACGGTGAACGGAAGGCCCGGACCGGTCGCGGTCCGGGCCTTCTGCCTCACGTGTCGGGCCGAACCCACTGGTCGTCGGTCTCCACAGCGGCCCGCCGGTTCGTCCGGCGGACCACGATTTCAGGTGCCGGGGCCGTTGTCGTTCTCCGCCTCGTAGAGTCGTCGGTGCTTGCTGTTCCGCAGTCTCAGCAGGACGCATGCCAGCAGTGCGGAGGCGAGCGACCCGAGCAGGATGGCCGTCTTGATGTACGCGAGTTCCGTCGGGTCGGGGTAGGCGAGTTCACCGATCAGCAGCGAGACGGTGAAGCCGATGCCCGCCAGCATGGCCACCGCTGTCACGTCGGCCCAGGCGAGGTCAGGGTTGAGCCGGGCACGGGTGAAGCGTACGGCGAGGTAGGCGCCGCCGGAGATGCCGAGGACCTTGCCGACGGCCAGGCCCAGGGCCACGCCCAGCGGTTCGGCACGGCCGAGGGCCGCTCCGAGGGACTCGCCGGAGATGCTCACCCCCGCTGCGAACAGCGCGAAGAGCGGGACCGCCACTCCGGCGGACAGCGGGCGCACCAGGTGCGCGATGTGTTCGGCCGGCCGTCGGCCGCTCTCGCCGTCCTTGGCCACCCGCAGCAGCAGGCCCATGGCGACGCCGGCGACGGTGGCGTGGATGCCGCCGGCGTGCGTCAGCCCCCAGATGGCCAGCGCCAGGGGCACGTACCAGTACCAGCCGTGCACCCTCCTGCGGTCGTGCAGGTGGAAGAACAGGCCGAGCCCGAGCACCGCACCGAGGAGGGCGGGAAAGTGGATCGTCGAGGTGTAGAAGACGGCGACGATCGCGATGGCACCCACGTCGTCGACCACGGCCAGGGTCAGCAGGAACGCACGCAGCGCGGAGGGCAGATGGGTGCCGATCACGGCCAGCACGCCGAGAGCGAAGGCGATGTCGGTGGCGACGGGGACCGCCCAGCCGTTCCAGGTTCCTCCCGCGGAGGTGGCGACGAGTCCGTAGACCAACGCGGGTACGGCCATGCCGCCGATCGCCGCGACCACCGGGAGTACGGCGGTGCCCGGGTGGCGCAGCTCGCCGGCCACCAGCTCGCGTTTGAGCTCGGCGCCGGCCACGAAGAAGAAGACCGTCAGCAGCCCGTCGGCCGTCCAATGGGCCACGGAGAGCTTCAGGTCCAGTGCCTCGATGCCGAAGCGGAAATCCCGTACGGACTCGTAGGCGCTGCTCAGGGGGGTGTTGGCCCACACCAGAGCCACGGCCGCGGCGATGAGCAGCACCATGCCACCGACGGTCTCCGTGCGCAGAGCGTCCGCGACGAACGTGCGCTCCGGCAGGGGAAGACGGCCGAGGAACGTGCGGGGTTTGCGGCCGGGGTCTTGCATGCGTGTCCGCCCTTCAGCCCGGTGTGATCGCCCCGTCCACCCGTGTGACCAGCACCGTCGGCGCTTGGGCAGCACTCATGGCGGGGACGCCCAGGACCCATGCCAGGGTGACCAGGAGTACCCGGGCGAGCACCTGGACCGGCGAGCGGGGGCGGCGGCTACGGGACACGTTGCCCCCCGAGCGTGGTTTCCGAGGACCTGACAGTGACGGCGTACCCGCGCGGAGACGGGGGGCTGGACCGAGGACCGGACCGGAGACGGCTGTTTTGGGCGCGCCGATATTGCCGGACTACGGAAAAATAGGTCCATGGGACGACACGCACCGGTGAGCAGGGGGCCGCGTGGGGCGCCTGCGACCGGCGCCGCTCAGCCCGACCGGGTTACGTCCGGAAGGGACGCCCGCACCTTCGCACGTGGGCTGGACGGCCATGTGGAGCGCCTCGCCGAGATCTCCGTCAGCAAGCTGGAGCTGTGCGACGAGGACCTCGACGGTCTCCGGGAACTGGCCGCGGCCGCGGCCGATCGCGGGACCGCGCTGCGTGCTCTGGTGGCCGAGTACCTGACCCGGACCTGCCGCGCCTGGACGGGGTTCCCCGGGACGTGCCAAGCCGATGACGTCGCGGGCCTGCGGGAGGTCACCTCGGCCCTCATCCGAGCCGTCGGTGACGCGACAGTGGCGCTGACCGAGGGCTACGAGACCGCCCACCGAGCGGCCATCCGCCGTGAGGAGGCCGCACGGCGCGAGTTCGTCGACGACCTCCTGGAGGGCCGCACCGACCTCGGCAGGCTGGCCGAGCGGGCGGAACGCTTCGGCCTCCACCTCATCGGGCCGCACACCGTCGCCGTGGCGAGGGCGGGACACCCCTTCGGCGCCGGCGACCGGGCCACCCGCTACGTCGAGGAAGCACTGACCGCCAGATTCGGCGTACGCGAGGTGCTGATCACCACCAAGGACGGCCTGCTGGTCTGCGTGTCGCCCGCCACGGAGGACCGGGTGCCGCACTACTTCGCCACGCAGGTGGGCAACGCGGTCCGCGAGGACCACCAGGTGGCAGTCAGCCGGCCCCGGCCCGGACCGAGCGGAATCGTCCGCTCCTACCAGGAGGCCCGCGGCAATCTCGGCCTCGCCGCACAGCTCGGTCTGCGCACCCCCGTGGTCGGCGCCTCAGACCTCCTGGTCTTCCAGGTGCTCGGCCGCGACCGCGCCGCCATCACCGACCTCGTCGCCACTGTGCTCGGCGCCCTGGAACACACACGCCGCAACCCCCAGCCCCTGCTCGAAACGCTCACCACCTACTTCGACAGCGGATGCGTGAACACCTCGACGGCCCGTCGGCTCGGACTGAGCGTCCGCGCGGTCACGTACCGGCTCGCCCGCATCCGGCAACTCACCGGCTACGACCCCACGGACCCGGACCAGCGGTACACCCTGCAGACCGCCGTACTCGGAGCGCGCCTCCTCGGCTGGCCCTCCCAGCCCCTCCAACACGCTGACTGATCGACACACTGTGCCAGCCGTCGGGGGGGAGGGTGGCCGGGGTGCTGACCACACGAGGGACAAGGCACGCTACGGGCATGTCCTTTCCCTCCTCGCCACCCCACGTGAGCGACGCTGCCGGGCACATGATCGTGTGCGGTGACGACGCCCTCGCCCACCGGCTCGCCGCCGAACTCCGTGACGTCTACCGTGAGCGGGTCATGCTGGTGAGCCCCGGCGGCGGACCGGTGCACGGACCGCGACTGGCCGTCCCCCGGCCACGACTGTCCGCCGCGTTGCTCGGCAGGGTATCCGCGGCGATGACCCGGGCCGCGCCGTCGGCCGCCGGCATCGATGCCCCCACCGCCGTACTCGAAGCGCCCGAGCCGACCGACGCGGTGCTGGAGACGGCCGGGGTGACCGGGGCCGCGGCGCTGGCGCTCGTGTACGAGGACGATGAGACCAACATCCGCGCCGCGCTCGCCGCCCGGCGCCTCAACCCCGGCCTCCGGCTGGTGGTCCGGCTCTACAACCGCAAGCTCGGCCAGCACCTGGAGCAGTTGCTCGACCAGGCGGCGATGGTGGCCATGCCCGACCTCGACCAGGCCGCGCTCGACGCGTCCACCACGGTGCTCTCCGACGCCGACACCGCCGCCCCGGCGCTGGCCGCCACCGCCGTCGCCGGCACGAGCAAGATCGTCCACGCCGACGGGCTGCTGCTGCGCGCCGTGGAACGCACCCCGCCCGGCCGGGGCGAGGTCACCGATCAGGGGCTGTGCACGCTCGCCCTGCTGTCGGCCACCACCAACGACCCCGCGGGCGAGGAGGGTTCGGACAGCAGCGGCACGGCCGGGCCCCAACTCCTGCCGGACCCCCGCACCGTCACCGCCACCACCGGGCGGGGCACGATCGTCCTCGAAGCCGTGACCCACACCGGTCCGGTGGTGCCGGCCAGGCGCCTGGCCGGCCGGGGCGTCCCGCTCTCCGAGCTCTTCTCCCGCCGGCTGCGCTGGGCCGTCACCGGCACGGCACTCGCCGTACTCGCCCTGGCGATCGCCTCCTGGCTGACCACGGGCGACCATCCGCTGCACGCCGCGTACGTCACGCTGCTGGACCTTTTCTCCATCAACGACCCCGCCGTCGGCGAGAGCACCGCACGCCAGGTGCTCCAACTGCTGGCCGGACTGGTGGGACTGGCGCTCCTGCCGCTCCTCATCGCCGGGGCGCTGGAGGCGCTGGGGGCGTTCCGCAGCGCCTCCGCCCTGCGCCGCCCGCCGCGCGGGCTGTCCGGCCACGTCGTCCTGCTCGGCCTCGGCAAGATCGGCACCAGGGTCCTGGCCAGGCTGCGCGACCTCGACATCCCCGTCGTGTGCGTCGAGGAGGACCCCGAGGCGCGCGGCGTCGCCCTCGCCCGCCGGCTGCGGGTGCCGACCGTGATCGGCGACGTCACCCAGGAGGGCGTCCTGGAGGCGGCCAAGGTCCACCGCGCCCACGCCCTGCTCGCCGTGACCAGCTCGGACACCACCAACCTGGAGGCCGCGCTCTACGCCCGTACGGTCAAGGCGGACCTGCGCGTGGCCTTGCGGCTGTACGACGACGACTTCGCCACCGCCGTGTACCGCACCCTGCGCGCCGCCCACCCCGAGGCGCTCACCCGCAGCCGCAGCGTCTCCCACCTGGCCGCGCCCGCCTTCGCCGGAGCGATGATGGGCCGCCAGATCCTGGGCGCCATACCGGTCGAACGCAGGGTGCTGCTGTTCGCCGCGCTCGTGGTCGGCGGTCACCCGTGCTTGGAGGGCCGCACCATCGCGGAAACCTTCCGTCCCGGTGCCTGGCGCGTCCTCGCCCTCGACACCACCGCGCCCGCCGACCGGCGCCCCGACCTGGCGACCCCGCGCCCGGCCGACGGCGAACAGCACACCACCGGCCTGGTCTGGGACCTGCACCCGGGTTACGTCCTCCAGCCCGAGGACCGCGTCGTCCTGGCCGCCACCCGCCGGGGCCTGGCCGAACTCCTCGGCCGTCACCCGCAGCCGCCGCGTACCGCCGAGCGATGACAAGCCACCCGAATCCGTCACCGGACACTCGTGGGTGTCTCACCTGGCCCGGAGGCGCCGCCGTCATGCAGGTGCCGTATGAAGCGGAGGCCCGGGCGGCCGTCCAGTTCGACGTCACCGGCGGGGTGGAAGCCCGTGCGGGTCAGCACGGCGCGTGAGGCGGCGTTGTCGAGCGTCGTGACGGCACGCAGGGTCGTCAGCCCGTACTCCGTGGCCGCCAGGGCGCACACCTCCCGCACGGCGGCCGTGGCCAGTCCGCGTCCGGTGGCCCCTTCGGCGATCCGGTACCCCAGCTCGGCCGAACCGTCCGCCACGTCGAAGAGGTTGACCCGCCCCAGCACCTCCCCGCCGTCACCCACCACGAGGTGGAAGAAGTGCAGCCCTGCTTCCTGTTCAGCCATCAGCTCACGGTGCCGTGCGTCGAAGTGGGCGAAGTACTCGTCGCCACGGTCCGGAATCGAGGTGGCGAAGTAAGCCCGGTTCTCGCGCTCGAAGCGGAGAAGGGCCGGGGCATGGTCGAACCGGAGGCGCTGGAGAAGAGGCATCCGGCAATGCTATGCACCCGCACCGGCACCGCCCCTGGGTGCCAGGTCGCGATTTCCAGAACCGATCCCGCTCGCCATAAAGGGGTAAGGAAACGGCAAAAGCGGCTGGTAGTGTCATCGATCCGTCAATTCCAGTTGCCTGAAGGACCTCGTATGACCATGCCTGCTCCGCCCGGCGGCCAGAATCCCGATGAACAGGAGCCGGCCGCCCAGGATCCGTGGCGCCCCGGGCCATGGGGACCGGCCGCTCCGCACTGGCAGTCCGCGTATCCGGTGCCGATGGCACAGGCCCGCAACGGCATGGGAGTCACCGCCCTGGTGCTGGGCATCGTCGGCGTGGTCCTCGGGCTGGCCGTCATCCTGTTCTGGGTGACCTGGCTGCCCGCCCTGCTGGCCGTGATCTTCGGCTTCGTGGGACTGAGCCACGCGCGCAAGGGGCTGGCGACCAACAGGGGGATGGCGCTGGCCGGTGCGATCCTCGGCGTGGCCGGCCTGCTGATCGCGGTCGGCGGTGGGGTGTTCACCGTGATGACGGTGAAGGAGGCCGCCGACGAAGCTCGTGCGGAGGCGGCCGACGAGGCGAAGGCGTCGGCGGCCGCGGAGGAAGAGAAGGAGAAGGCCAGACACCTCTCGTTCGGCGAGGCGTACACGTTCGGGAACGGACTGAAGGTCACGGTGGCCAAGCCGCAGCCGTTCACCCCGGACGATTTCGTACTCGGTCACGCGAAGGGCAACAAGGCCGTTGAGGTGACGATCACCGTCGTCAACACCGGTAAGGAGCGGATCTCCGTCGAGACGGGGCTGCCCAACGTCAACGACGCCAACGGGGCCTCCACGGAGCTGGTGATCGACGGAAGCGGACGCCAGAAGGTCATCACCGGCTACGTCCTGCCCGGCAAGAAAGCCGTCGGCAAGTACGCGTTCTCGCTGCCGCCCGACGCGGCCGACAGGGTCGAGGTCGAGTTCAGCCCGGACGCGAAGCAGTGGGAGGACGCGTACTGGTCGGGCCCCAACTGACGGCGCGGTAACGGGTGCCGGGGCGGCCCCTTGGACATGTCCGGCCGCCCTGGCCGTTCAGTCCTGGAGCGACGCGTACAACCGCCGGGCGCGGGCGGCCTGCCAGGAGTCGCCGAGCAGTGCGAACTCCTCCGCGAGCGCGCCGATCAGCTCCACGTCCGCCGGGCCCGTGTCGTCCAGCATCCGTATCAGCCGGACCCGGGCGAGCTCGGTCAGGCCCCGGCGGCCCGCAAGCCGTATCCACGTCAGCTCCGACTCGTCGGGATCGGGACCGGTCGGAGTGGCGGGCGCGACCGGCTCCGTCGCGACGCCGGCCCGGGCGTGACGGTGCAACAGCTCCTCGGCCAGCCGCAGTTCATCGGACGTGCCGCCACGCGCCGTCTCCTCCCGCACCACCTCGCGCAGCCACGGCGGGTCCCGCTCGTCCGAGTCGTACCGCGCCGCCCGCAGCGCCGCCGCCACGTCCATGCCCCGTGCGCTCCCGGCCGCCCGCAGCCGGGCCAGGTCCTCGCGTCCCGCCGCCAGGACCGCGTCCCGCACCGGCGGGCGCGGCTCGTCGTGCATGAGCCGGTACGCCAGCCCCTCCCGGGCGTTGAGCAGCACGAAATCCGGTTCCGTACGCGACCCGGCCGCGTGCAGCCGGGCGAGCAGCTCGACCGGTGAACGCTCCGGCAGGCCCAGCCCCGCGAGCAGCTCTGCCCGGTCGGCGTCCAGGGTCGGCCCGTACGCCTCGCGTAGCTCTTCCTCCGCCTCGGCGACGGCGGCCAGGATCCGCTCCTCGTCGTCCTCCGGCCCCACGCCCCCCGGGCACTCGGGCAGGCCGATGAGCACTTCGAGGGCCTCGCGCACATCGGCGCCGATCAGCCCCGCGTCCCCCTCCGAGGAGGCGTACAGCACCGGACCGCCGTCGCAGACGAAATACGTACCACCCGAGTCGTCCCCCGCTATCGGCTCCAGCGAGGCGCCGGAGGCCAGCCGGACGTCCTCGCAGTGCTGGACGCGGTCGATGTCGAACTCGAAGGGATACGCGGCGAGTTGGGCCAGGCGCGGCTGCGTGCGGAGCAGCTCCAGCAAGGGATCCGTCATGTCACAGAACGTAACAGCTCCCACTGACAACGCCCCTGACGGTCCGCGGCCGTCAGGCCGGCTGCAGCAGGTCCCAGCGGTTGCCGTACAGGTCCTCGAAGACCGCGACCGTGCCGTACGGCTCGTACCGGGGCTCCTCCAGGAACCGCACGCCCGCCGCCAGCATCCGCGCCCGGTCACCGGCGAAGTCCTCGGTGTGCAGGAAGAACCCGACGCGCCCGCCGGTCTGCGCGCCCACGCTCGCCTCCTGTGCCGCGCCCGCCGCCCGGGCCAGCAACAGTCCGGTCCCGGCCCCGGCGCCCCGGGGCCGGACCACGACCCACCGTGAACCGTCCCCGCGATCGGTGTCCTCCACCAGCTCGAAGCCGAGGGCGCCGGTGTAGAAGTCGATGGCCTCGTCGTAGTCACGGACGACGAGGGTGATCAGGGCGATGTGCGACATATGGCAGACGTTATACGTATGACAGCCACCTGACCAGCAGGGCGGCGGACTGCCACACTGCTCCCATGGACTCGCAGCAGCTCGCCGAGCTCACCGCCCGCGCCCGCCGCCTCGCCGTCCCGGGCACCCGCCGCATCCTCGGCCTGGCCGGAGCGCCCGGCGCGGGCAAGTCCACCCTCGCGGCCCGGCTGGTCGACCGCCTCGGCGGCCTCGCCGCCCTCGTCCCCATGGACGGCTTCCACCTCGCCCGGGCCGAACTGCGCCGCCTCGGCCGCACCGAGCGCAAGGGCGCCCCCGACACGTTCGACGCCGCCGGGTACGCCGCCCTGCTCACCCGCCTCCGCGCCGCCGAGCCCGGCACGGTCGTCTACGCCCCCGCGTTCGACCGCGCCCTGGAGGAACCGGTCGCCGGCAGCATCCCGGTCGCCGCCGAAGTGCCGCTCGTCGTCACGGAGGGCAACTACCTCCTCCACGACGACGGCTCCTGGGCGCTCGTCCGCCCGCTCCTCGACGAGGCCTGGTTCCTGGAACTGGACGACCGGCGCCGCGTCCACCGGCTCGTCGAACGCCACGTGCGGTTCGGCAAGGACCGCCCCTGCGCCGAGCGCTGGGTCAGGGACTCCGACGAGGTCAACGCCCGGCTCATCACCGCCGGACGCGGCCGAGCCGACCTCGTCGTACGGATGAGCTGAGTACGCGCATGAGCTGAGTACGCGGGTCACGCCGTCGGCACCACGCCCGCGTGCCGCACCGCGGCCGACGCCAGTGCCCGTACGACCGGGTGCGGGCGCGTCCCGTCGCCGGCCAGCTCGGGCTGGAACAGCGTGGCCAGGAAGAAGGGGTGGCCCGGCAGTTCCACGATCCGCACCTGCCCGTCCCCGTCCTCGCCGGTGAAGCGCAGCCCGTGCGCGCGCAGCAGCTCCAAGTGCCCGCTGTCCGGCCCGTACGAGCACTGGTACCGCTCCACCAACCGCTCGGTGCCGATCACCGACTCGGCCAGCGAGCCGGGCGCCACCCGCACCGCCCCCTCGTGCCCGGCCAGCGAACACGCCAGTCGCCCGATCACCAGGTCCTCGGCCGCCGCGTCAGGGTCGTTCTCCGCGTGCGCGGCACGTGACAGGCCGCAGACGTTCCGGGCGTACTCCAGCAGCGCGTGCTGGAAGCCGCCGCACGTCCCCAGGAACGGGATTCCCCGCTCCCGCGCGGTACGGATCGCGGCCAGTGCGCCCGCCTCACTGCGGTACGGGCTGCCGGGCAGCAGCCACACCGCGTCGAACCCCTCCACGGCGCCGGGCTCGGCGGCGTCAGCGGTCGGGATCCAGTACGCGTCGAGGACGAGACCGTCCCGCTCGGCGAGGGCGTCGAGGAGCACCGGGATGCGGACGTGGGACTGCACGGTGGAGGAACGGTCGCCGACCAGGGCGACCCGGGCAACAGGGTTCGTCACTACAGGGTTCGTCATGCCGAACATGCTTGCCGCCGGGGCCGGTTCAGGTCCAACGATGATTTCTGCATCCCCGATCAGAAGTGCTTATGCCGGGCGGGACACTGGTGACCATGGACCCGCACCTGCTCCGTACGTTCGTGACGGTGGCCCGGCTCGCCTCCTTCTCCGGGGCCGCCCGCGAGCTGGGCTACACCCAGTCGGCCGTCTCCCAGCACATCGCCGCTCTCGAAGGCGACCTCGGCCTGCCGCTGCTGGTCCGCCGACCGGTCGTCCCCACCCGTGCGGGAGAACGCCTGCTGGAGCACGCCCGGCCCCTGCTGCTCCGGCTCGACGCCGCCCGCGCCGACCTGACGCGCATGGCCGCCGAACCGGCCGGTGAACTGACCCTCGCCACCGCCCCGCTCGCCGTCCGCCCCGACATCCTCGCCGCGCTGCCCGCCACCCGCGTCACCCTCCGGGTCCTGCCCCGCGACGAGATCCCCGCCGCCCTGGCGGAGGGCGCGGCCGACCTGGGGATCGTGGACGGCCTCGCCGCCCCCAACGACCCGCTGCGGCTCCCGGACGTCGCCCCGCTCACCGCGACGCGCGTCGCCGAGGCCCCGCTCGCCGTCCACCTCCCGGCCGGCCACCCCCTCGCCCACCGCCCCGGTCTGCGCCTCGTCGACCTCCTCGCCGCCCGGTGGCTCGACGCCCCGGCCGCCGGCCTGCCCCTCGACCGGCTCCGCGCCGCCCAGGGCACGCCCGGCTTCCGCCCCGCCCTCCGCTACGACGGCACCGATGTCCGCACCCTCACCGCCCTCGCGGCGGCCGGCCACGGTCTGACCCTCCTGCCGGCGACCGTCCCCCCGGCCCCCGGCGCCACCGCCGTGCCCCTCACCGAACCGCGCCTGGTGCACCGCACCGAACTGCTCCGCAGCGGCGAACCGACAGGCCCCGCCGCCACCGTGGCAGCCGCACTGACCACGGCCCGCTCCTGACCGCATATCGCTCGCGTCCGCCCCGCCCCCCGGCGAGGATGACCGTCATGGACAGCCGTAGCGACCTCGCGACCACCCCGTTCACCGCCGACGACTACCGCGCCCGTATGGCCCGCGCCACCGAGGCGGCCGCCGCTGCCGGGCTCGCCGGACTGCTCGTCGCGCCGGGGCCCGACCTGGTGTACCTCACCGGGTACCGGCCCACCGCCGACACCGAGCGCCTCACGCTCCTCGTCCTGGCTTCCGGGCAGGACCCGGTTCTGATCGTGCCGACCCTCGAAGCGCCCGACGCCGACCGGGCCCCCGGGGCCGCCGCGCTCACCCTCCGGGACTGGACCGACGGCACCGACCCGTACGCCGTCACCGCCCCGCTGCTGGACCCCAAGGGCCGCTTCGGGGTCAGCGACAACGCCTGGGCCATGCACCTGCTCGGGCTCCAGCAGGCGCTGCCGGACTCCTCGTACGCCGCGCTCACTCAGGCCCTGCCCATGCTCCGGGCGGTCAAGGACGCGTCCGAGCTGGCCCGGCTGGAGGCGGCGGGTGCCGCCGCCGACGAGGCGTACCGCGAGATCCTCAAGGTCCGGTTCGCCGGGCGGAAGGAGACGGACGTCGCCGCCGACCTGGCCGCGCTGCTCAAGCACTTCGGCCACTCGCAGGTGGACTTCACGGTCGTCGGCTCGGGTCCCAACGGCGCCAACCCGCACCACGAGGCGGGCGACCGCACCATCGGGGAAGGCGACATGGTCGTCCTCGACTTCGGCGGCCTCAAGCACGGCTACGGCTCCGACACCACCCGTACCGTCCACGTCGGCGAGCCGACGCCCGAGGAGCGGCGCGTCCACGACGTCGTACGGGAGGCCCAGCAGGCCGGGTTCGAGGCGGTCAGGCCGGGTGTGGCGTGCCAGGACGTCGACCGGGCGGCCCGCGCGGTGATCGCGGGGGCGGGGTACGGCGAGTACTTCATCCACCGCACCGGCCACGGCATCGGCGTCACCACGCACGAGCCGCCGTACATGATCGAGGGCGAGGAACAGCCGCTCGTGCCCGGCATGTGCTTCTCCATCGAGCCGGGGATCTACCTCCCGGGCCGCTTCGGCGTCCGCATCGAGGACATCGTCACGGTCACCGAGGACGGCGGCCGCCGGTTCAACACCACCCCGCGCGAGCTCGCCATCGTCGAGTAGACCGTGGAGTGGACCGCCCAGCAGGACGGATCACGCGTCCGTCAGCACCACGCACGACTCCGGCGGCAGCGTCATCACCCCGTCCCCGTTCGGCATCTCCACCGGCTCCCAGGCCGCCAGCACCCGCCCCCGGGTGCCGAGCGGGATCAGCGCGGGCTCCTTGGCGAAGTTGACCGCGACGCGCAGGTCCCCGCGCCGGTACACCAGCCAGCGGGCCTCCTCGTCGTACGCCACCCGTACCGCGGCCAGGTCCGGGTCGGTCAGGTCCGGCTGGGAGGCCCGCAGCGCGATCAGCTCCCGGTACCAGGCCAGCACGCGTGCGTGGGGCTGCCGTTCGCGCTCCGCCCAGTCCAGGCAGGAGCGGTCACGGGTGGCCGGGTCCTGGGGATCCGGGACGTCCTCCTCCGCCCAGCCGTGGGCGGCGAACTCCCGCCTCCGGCCGTTGCGGACCGCCTCCGCGAGCTGCGGGTCCGTGTGGTCGGTGAAGAACTGCCACGGCGTGCTCGCCGCCCACTCCTCGCCCATGAAGAGCATCGGCGTGAACGGCCCCGTCAGCACCAGGGCCGCCGCGCACGCCAGCAGCCCGGGGGAGCAGGACGCCGACAGCCGGTCGCCGGTCGCCCGGTTGCCGACCTGGTCATGGGTCTGGGCGTAGCCCAGGAAGCGGTGCGCCGGGGTGTTCACCCGGTCGACCGGCCGCCCGTGCGTACGGCCGCGGAACGTCGAGTACGTACCGTCGTGGAAGAAGACATGGCCCAGGGTCTTGGCGAGGGCCGCGAGCGGGGCACGCGCGAAGTCCGCGTAGTAGCCCTGCGATTCACCGGTCAGGGCGGCGTGCAGGGCGTGGTGGAAGTCGTCGTTCCACTGGGCGTGCAGGCCGAGTCCCCAGGAGGAGCGGGGCATCGTGGTGCGCGGGTCGGCCAGGTCCGACTCGGCGATCAGGAACAGCTCCCGGCCCTGCTCGGCGGCCAGCTCATCGACGGCCGCCGACAGCTCCTCCAGGAACGTCAGCGCCCGCGTGTCGGCCAGCGCGTGCACCGCGTCCAGCCGCAGCCCGTCGATCCGGTAGTCGCGCAGCCAGGCCAGGGCGCTGCCCAGCAGGAACGCCCGGACCTCGTCCGAGCCGGGCGCGTCCAGGTTCACGGCGGCGCCCCACGGGGTGTGGTGGGTGTCCGTGAAGTACGGGCCGAAGGCCGGGAGGTAGTTGCCGGAGGGGCCCAGGTGGTTGTGGACCACGTCCAGCACCACGCCCAGGCCCAGGCCGTGCGCAGTGTCGACGAAGCGCAGAAGCGCCTCCGGCCCGCCGTACGGCTCATGCACCGCCCACAGCGACACGCCCTCGTACCCCCACCCGTGCCGGCCCGGGAACGGGCACAGCGGCATCAGCTCCACATGTGTGATGCCCAGCTCCACCAGGTGGTCCAGCCGCGCGGCCGCCGCGTCGAGGGTGCCTTCGGGCGTGTACGTGCCGACGTGCAGCTCGTACAGCACCGCGCCGCGCAGCCCGCGCGGTGGGGGTTCGTGCCGCCAGGTGTACGCGGCGTGGTCGACGACCGCGCTCAGGCCGTCGGGCCCGTCCGGCTGGCGCCGGGAGCGGGGATCGGGCAGCACGGGCCCGCCGTCCAGCGCGTACCCGTACCGGGCGCCGTCGGCGGCCTCCGCCTCGGCCGTCCACCAGCCGTCCCGCTCCGGATCGCGCTCCAACGGGTGGACCGCTCCCTGGAGTTGGAGCTCGACCCGTTCCTCTGCCTGCGGCGCCCACACCTCGAACAGCACTGGTGATCCCCTCGTCGTCGTAACGCCCCAATCCTGGCAAGATCGAGATCGGGAAGCACGACACTTGGCCGAACGCCCCGTCGCTGATCACGTATCAAGACCGTACCAACGGGGTCCGACAACGGGGTCCGTCTGGACACCCCGGCCCGCCCGGACCGACAATCACGACTGTGACGTCCGCTTTCGAGTCCTCCACGTACCCCGCTCGGCTCTCCGACGCCGAACGGGACCGTGCCCTGGGGCTGCTGAGGGAAGGCGCCGCGCAGGGCCAACTGTCGCACGACACGTTCCTGCGGCGCATGGAACTGGCCCTGGTCGCCCGCCGCCCCGACGAGCTGGCGGCCCTCACCGCCGACCTGCGCACCGAAGGGCGCTGGTCCAAGCGGCTGTTCGGCGCGGTCGAACGGATGTCCGCCTTCCATGTGCGGCTGCGCCGCGCGTGGCAGGCCGAGCGGCTGCCGAAGCTGCTGCTGCCGGAGCCCGGACCGTACCCCTTGCGCATAGGGCGGGACCCGGCCAACGGGCTGCGGCTCAGCCACGAGACCGTCTCCCGGCTGCACGCCGAACTGAGCCTTCAGGGCGGGCTGTGGGTCCTGCGCGACCTCGGCTCCACCAACGGCACCACCGTGAACGGCCGGCGGGTGACCGGTTCGGTCGTCGTCCAGGCCGGTGACATGGTGGCCTTCGGGCGCATGAGCTTCCGCCTCTCCGCCCGCTGACGGCACCCGGATCAGTCGCGCGGACGGCACCCCCGGATCAGTCGTCCGCGACCGGGCGGCGGCTGAGCAGGGCCACAGGCCGCGCCGCGAACAGGTCCACCAGAGGCACCGGCTGACCACCCGGGAACTCCCGGTCCGCCTCCACGGCGTCGAACCAGCGCCCCTCCGGCAGCGTCAGGGACGTCTCGCCCCAGCCGCCGCCCTCCGCCAGCTTCAGCGACAGCCGGGTGACCGCCGTGACGCTCTCGCCCGAGCGGCAGAAGGCCACGCAGTGCTCCGCCGCCGGGCCGCGCGCCGTCAGCGGCAGATACGTCCCCGACGTGCCGAACACGTCCGGGTACCGCCGCCGGAGCCGCAGCGCCGCGCGCGTGACGGCCGTTTTCTCGTCCGGCGGGCCCTCCCGGAACGGCCGCCGGTTGTCCGGGTCGACCAGCGCCAGGTACACCCGCTCCGTCTCCTGGTACAGGTCCGGAACGCCCGGCATGGTCAGGTGCAGCAGCGCCGCGCCGAGCACGTTCGCCCGGACGTACGGGTCCAGCTCGCGGACCAGGAGGGAGACCGTGTACAGGCCCGGACCGGCCGGGCCCGCGTCCACGAAGTCCAGCACCGCCTGTTCGTACGCCGGGTCCGGCTCCGTCCAGCTCGTGCGCAGCCCCGCCTCCCGCACCGACTTCAGCAGCGCGGGCGCCAGCCGGTCCCCGTACGGGTATCCGAAGCCCACCGCCGTCTGCCACGCCGTCCACGCCACCTGGCCGTCGGGCGCCGGGGTGCGCGCCACGTCGTCCAGCAGCTTGGCCCACCGCTGAGGGCACTCCGACAGGACCGCGATCCGGGCGCGCACGTCCGCGCTGCGCTTGGTGTCGTGCGTGGACAGCACCGTGCCCGTGGCCGGCCAGTCGCGGGCCAGCCGCTCGCAGTACGCGTGGAACTCCGCCGGGCTCACGGCCGGCCTGGCCGGCTCCCCGCCCACCTCGTTCGCCGAGATCAGCGGCGTGTACCGGTAGAACGCCGTGTCCTCGACGGACTTCGCGCGCAGCGCCGACGAGGTCTGCGCGAACCGGGTCCGGAACGCCCGGTGCTCCGGCCCGTCGCCCAGCCGGCCCAGCGCCAGGTCCCGGACGACGTCCACCGCCGCCGCCTCCTCCGGGACCATGAACGTCGCCCTCGCCTCCTCGGCCGCCTCCGCCGTCAGGACGTCCTCCGCGCCGGTCCCGTACGGGCGGTAGACCGGCACCCGGATCAGCAGCTCCCGCACCGCGGCGCGCAGCGCCCACGGGGCGTGGTCGCGCAGACCCGGGTCGGCGGCGCAGACGGCCGCGGCCGTCCGGGTCAGGAACGCGACCTCCGAGGCCAGCGCGTGCGTCACCACCTTGTACGCGGCCCGGCGCGCCGTCGCCTCCCAGTGGCCGCCCCGGTCCCCGGCCGGGCCCGCGAACCGGCGGTAGTGCTCCGCCAGTTCCGCCGCGCCCGCCTCGTCCACGAACAGTCCGTCCACCCGCCGCAGCGCGTCATAGCCGGTCGTGCCGGCGACCGGCCACCTGGCCGGAAGCCGCTCCTCGCCGGTGAGGATCTTCTCGACGACGATCCAGCAGTCCCCGCCGGTCGCCCGCTCCAGCTCCCGCAGGTACGCCTCGGGGTCCGCGAGCCCGTCCGGGTGGTCGATCCGCAGGCCATCGACCACCCCGTCCCGTACCAGCTCCACGATCTTGGCGTGGGTCGCCTCGAACACCTCCGGTTCCTCGACCCGCACCCCGATCAGGTCGGAAATGGTGAAGAACCGCCGGTAGTTCAGCTCCGTACGGGCCAGCCGCCACCAGCCCAGCCGGTACCACTGGGCGTCCAGCAGCTCCGGCAGCGCCTTCCCCTCCGTGCCGGGCCGCAGCGGGAACCGCTGCTCGCCGTAGTGCAGCGTCCCGCCCTCGACCCGCATCCCCGCCAGCTCGTCGCCGATCCGGCCCGCCAGCACCGGCAGCAGCACCTTCCCGCCGCCCGCCGCCCAGTCGATGTCGAACCAGCGGGCGTACGGCGACGAGGGGCCGTCCCGCAGCACCTCCCGCAGCGCCCGGTTGTACCGCGGGTTCGCCGCCATGTGGTTGGGCACGAGGTCCACCACCAGGCCGAGGCCGTGCGCGCGGGCGGTGCGCGCGAGTGCCCGCAGGCCCGCCTCGCCGCCCAGCTCCTCGCGCACCCGGCCGTGGTCGGTGACGTCGTACCCGTGCGTGGAGCCCGGGACCGCCTCCAGGACCGGCGACAGATGCAGGTGCGAGACCCCGAGCGAGGCGAGGTACGGCACCGCTTCCCCGGCGGCGGCGAAGGGGAAGTCCGGCTGGATCTGGAGCCGATAGGTCGAGTTGGGCGTCATGCGAACGTACGTACCCGCTTGGGCGGCTTCTGTGTCATCGGGTCATGCGATTTACGCCCGACGCCACGTTCCACGCCACGTTCCACCGGGGTCCACGGCTCGCCCGCCACGGGCCGCGAACCCTGTCCCGCGCCAGGAGCCCCTCTTGAAGCCGTCTCCTAGGCGGGGCGCCGGAGCACCGTCAGACTTCGCCCGATCAGGGTGAGACGGTCGCCCGCGGCGACTTTCGCGCCCTGCCCCGGCTCGACGCCCTCGGGGATGGCAGTGTCCACGACCACCTGCCACTGGCGGCCGTGATTGACCGGCACCACGAAGTCCAGGTCCTCGGCGCTCGCGTTGAACATCAGCAGGAACGAGTCGTCGGCGATCCGCTCCCCGCGCGGGCCCGGCTCGGAGATCGCACTGCCGTTCAGGAACACCGACAGGGCCTTGGCGTGCGCCGCCTGCCAGTCCCGCGCCGTCATCTCCTCACCCTCAGGGGTGAACCAGTTGATGTCCGACAGCTCGTCGTGCGTCCCCTCGACCGGCCGTCCGTGGAAGAAGCGCCGCCGCCGGAAGACCGGGTGGTCCCGCCGCAGCCACACCATCGAACGGGTGAACTCCAGCAACGACCGGGCCTCCTCGGAGTCCTCGTCGGGCCAGTGCACCCACGCGACCTCGTTGTCCTGGCAGTACGCGTTGTTGTTGCCGCCCTGGGTGCGCCCGAACTCGTCGCCGTGGCTCAGCATCGGCACGCCCTGGGACAGCATCAGCGTGGCGATGAAGTTGCGCATCTGGCGCAGCCGCAGCTCGGTGATCCGCTCGTCGTCGGTCTCGCCCTCGGCGCCGCAGTTCCAGGAGCGGTTGTGGCTCTCGCCGTCCCGGTTGCCCTCGCCGTTCTCGTCGTTGTGCTTCTCGTTGTACGAGACCAGGTCGCGCAGCGTGAAGCCGTCGTGGCAGGTGACGAAGTTGACCGAGGCGAGCGGGCGCCGCCCGTCGTCCTGGTAGAGGTCCGATGAGCCGGTCAGCCGCGACGCGAACTCGGCGAGCGTGCGCGGCTCGCCCCGCCACAGGTCCCGGACCGTGTCGCGGTACTTGCCGTTCCACTCGGTCCACAGCGGCGGGAAGTTGCCCACCTGGTACCCGCCCTCGCCCACGTCCCAGGGCTCGGCGATCAGTTTGACCTGGCTGACCACCGGGTCCTGCTGGACCAGGTCGAAGAACGACGACAGCCGGTCCACCTCGTGGAACTGGCGGGCCAGCGTCGCCGCCAGGTCGAACCGGAACCCGTCGACGTGCATCTCCGTCACCCAGTACCGCAGCGAGTCCATGATCAACTGGAGCACGTGGGGCGAGCGCATCAGCAGCGAGTTCCCGGTGCCGGTGGTGTCCATGTAGTACCGGGGGTTGTTCTCCACGAGCCGGTAGTACGAGGTGTTGTCCAGGCCCCGGAAGGAGAGCGTCGGGCCCAGGTGGTTGCCCTCGGCGGTGTGGTTGTAGACCACGTCCAGGATGACCTCGATGCCGGCCTGGTGCAGCGCCCGGACCGCCGACTTGAACTCCAGGACCTGCTGGCCCCGGTCGCCCCAGGAGGCGTAGGCGTTGTGCGGGGCGAAGAACCCGATGGTGTTGTAGCCCCAGTAGTTCGCCATGCCCGCGTCGACGAGCCGGTGGTCGTTGACGAACTGGTGCACCGGCATCAATTCGAGCGCCGTGACCCCCAGTTCCGTCAGGTGCTCGATCACGGCGGGGTGGGCGAGCCCCGCGTACGTACCGCGCAGCTCCTCCGGCAGGGCCGGATGGAGCATCGTCAGGCCCTTCACATGGGCTTCGTAGATCACCGTCCGGTGGTAGTCGGTGCGCGGCGGGCGGTCGTCGCCCCAGTCGAAGTACGGGTTGACGACGACGGAGGTCATCGTGTGCGGCGCCGAGTCCAGGTCGTTGCGGGAGTCCGGCCTGCCGAAGTGGTAGCCGTACACCGCCTCGCCCCAGTCGACGGCGCCGGCGACCGCCCGCGCGTACGGATCGAGCAGCAGCTTCGCGGAGTTGCAGCGCTGTCCGCGCTCCGGCGCGTACGGTCCGTGGACCCGGAACCCGTACCGCTGGCCCGGCATCACGCCGGGCAGGTACGCGTGCCGTACGAACGCGTCGGTCTCGCGCAGCTCCACCGCGGTCTCCGAGCCGTCGTCGTGGAGCAGACACAGCTCGATTCGGTCGGCGGCCTCCGAGAAGACCGCGAAGTTGGTTCCGGCGCCGTCGTACGTGGCGCCGAGGGGATACGCCTGTCCCGGCCAGACCTGCATAGATAAGACTCTTCCACTTCTGATCCGGCTGATGGGGGTCACTTGAGCCAGAATCCTCCCCGAAAGTGGTGCAACCTCCTAGGACTTCGGCCGGTCCTACCGGGTGACCACGCTGCGCGAGCCACGCAGTGGCCGGAAATCGCCCCCTGCGCCTGATTCGTCCGATCAGCACACCGCCGGTGGCGGACGGACGCCGTCCGGTTGCCCGGGTCAACTTCGCGTTCCGGGGCGTCGCCCGCGCCGGGGCGGCCGCGAGGCGGCGCCGGCCGGAGCCCCGCCGGCGGACCGCCGGGCCGGGTCCGGTGGGCCGACCATTATGAATCCGCTCACTCCCGGCGCTCCCGGGGTCCGGAACCGGCGGAAGAATCATGACCGTTGGCAAAGGAGCCGGGCGATCGGGCTGCACCGCCCCGCGCTCCCGGAGTACCCTTCCTTGATCGTTGGAGACGGGCGTCCAGGAGCAGAAGGCGGTGCGCGGGTGAGCTCGGGAGGGCTGGAGCTGCCCCCAGGTGACTCAGGTCATGAGGGGGACTCCACTGACCCCGCTGATGTCCCGCCCGGCGCGGTCTCACTCGCCCGGCCGATGGAGATCGGTGCGGAACTGGACTGGGGCGCGGAGGCCTGGAGCGAGGTACGGACCCGGGCCCAGCGCGCCGGACGCGCCTATATCTGGCTGAATCTGGTCGAACAGCGGCTGCGTGCCGTGGTGGCCGCCGTTCTGCGGCCCGTCTACGAGCCGGTCCACGGCGACGACTGGGTGGTGGCGGCCGCCGGACCCGCCGGGCAGGAGTGGGTGCAGCGGGCCGTCGCCGTACGTGAGGTGTCCCGCCGCAAGGGCTACCTCCTGGACCCCGCCGACGACAATGTGCTCAGCTTCCTCACGCTGCCCCAGCTCCGCGAGCTGATGGTCCAGCACTGGCCCTGCTTCGAGCCGTACTTCGACGACCGGCGCGAGGTGGAGCTGGCCCTGGACGAGCTGGAGGTCACCCGGAACGTGGTCTCCCGCAACCGGGCCCTGTCGCGCACCGTGCTCGACCAGTCCGAGCGGGCCTCCGCCCGCCTCCTGGAGATCCTCGGTGGCGGCGCGGGCGTGCCGTCCGCGCACCGGCTTCCGGTCGACGCGGTGGAGGACCTCGTCGGCGACCGGTACGCGGACGTCGTCTCCGTCCACCCCGACCGCGTGCGGCTCCAGCGGCAACTGCCCGCCGAGGACCTCTTCGGCGGGGCGCGGCGCCTCGACGCGATCGGCATAGGCCTGAACCTCCTCGTGCAGAACTTCTCCGGGCGGCGGCTGGTGCGGCTCGCCGAGTCGGGCTGCCGGATACGTCTGCTGTTCCTGAACCCGGCGAGTAGTGCCGTCAAACGGCGCGAAAGGGAACTTGGGATCAAAAAGGGCGAATTGAGCCGCTCGGTGGAGATGAACATCCTCCACATGCGGCGGGTGCGCTCCAGGCTGCGCGACCCGGGAGCCTTCGAGATCCAGGTCTTCGACGAGACGCCGCGCTTCACCGCGTACCTCGTCGACGGCGACGGGCCGGACGGGGTGGGCGTCGTGCAGTCCTACCTGCGCCGGGCCCGCGGCATGGAAGCGCCGGTGCTGGTGCTGCGCGGCGGCAGGCGACCGGTCGTCACGGCCGGGACGGAGAACGACCACGGCCTGTTCGAGACCTATCGCGAGGAGTTCGAGTCGGTCTGGGCCGACTCCCGGCCGGTCTCCTGAGCCTCGCCGGAGCCCGTTGTCAGTGGTGCGTGGGAGGGTGAAGACCCACAGGGGGAGTGCACCGCACGGGGGGCGCACCACAGCATCGCGAGGAGGAGCAGCATGGGCTGGCACGGGGAGACGCTCGTCGGCTTCGATCTGGAGACGACGGGCACGGAGCCGCTCGAAGCGCGCATCGTGACGGCGGCGGTCGTGGAGGTGCGGGGCGGGGAAGCGGTGGTGCGCCGTGACTGGCTGGCCGATCCGGGCATCCGGATCCCCGCGCAGGCCTCGGCGATCCACGGCATCAGCAACGAGCGGGCCGCGGCGGAGGGCCGGCCCGTCCGCGAGGTCGCAGACGAGCTCGCCGACACCCTCGTCGGGTACTGGACGCGCGGGGTGCCCGTCGTGGCGTACAACGCCGGCTTCGACCTGACGCTGCTCACCGCCGAGTTGCGGCGGCACGGACTGCCCGACCTGAGCGAGCGGCTGGGCGGCGCGCCGATAGGCCCGGTGGTCGACCCGTACACCATCGACCGCGCCGTCGACCCCTACCGCCGGGGCAAGCGGAACCTGGAGGCTGTCTGCGCCGAGTACGGCGTGGTGCTGGACGGCGCCCACCAGGCGGCCGCCGACGCGCTGGCGGCCGTGCTGGTGGCGTGCGCGATAGCGGAGCGGCACGCCTCGGTGGCGGCGCTGACCCCGGGGGAGCTGCATGAGCGTCAGGTGGGGTGGTACGCGCGGTGGGCGGCCGACTTCCAGAGCTTCCTGCGCCGCAAGGGAACCCCGGACGCGGTCATAGACCCGGCCTGGCCGCTGCGGGAGCTCGCGCCGGCGGCCGGGGCGGCCACGGCGACGGCGGCCACGGCACCGGCTCCGGCGGCAGGGGCGCCGCTCGGGGCGCCGGCGGTCACGGCTCCGGCGGTGACGCCCGCCGCCGGCTGAGGTCCCGCCGGGCGCCCGTCAGGGCTTCGGCGGGCGGCCGTGCTCGGCGAAGAAGTCGAGCAGCAGCGCGTTCACCCGGTCCGGAGCGTCCAACTGGAGCCAGTGGCCGGCGCCCTCGATCCGCTCGTAGCGCCACGAGCCGTCCACGTACTTCTCCGTGCCGGTCATCGACCGCTCGGTGAGGAACCGGTCACCGCTGCTCCACACCCCCAGCACCGGGCCGCGCAGCGACGGCAGCGGCGGCAGCGGGCCGAACATCGCCTCGGGCGGCAGCCCCATGCGGTACACCGCCAGCGCGGACGTGAGCGCACCCGGCTCGCGCATCCGCTCCACCGCCTCGTCCCGGTCCGGGTGCTCGGCGAGCATCTCGCGGAGGTTCGCGAAGTCGTCCCGGGACAGCCAGTCCTCGGCGAGCCCCTCGATCTGGAACAACTGCATGTACCAGGACGCCTGACGCTGCTCCCAGCCCGCCGCCAGGTGCGCGCCGAGGTTGCCCACGGACAGCAGGGACAGGGTCGCCACGCGGTCCGGCGCGGCGAGGGACAGGCCCTGGGCGATGCCCGACCCCCAGTCGTGCCCCACCAGGTGGACGCAGCCGATGTCCAGCCGGTCCAGCAGCTCCAGCAGATCGGCCACCGAGCGGGCCGGGTCGTACGCCTCGGTGCCCTCCGGCCGGTCGGAGGCGCCGAAGCCGCGCAGGTCGGGCGCGATCGTGCGGTACCCGGCCGCGTTCAGGGCCCGCACCTGGTGGCGCCAGAGGTCGTGGGTGTCCGGGAAGCCGTGCACCAGCAGGACGGGGTCCCGGCCGGTCGCACTGTCCTGGACCTCCAGGGTCACCTCGCTGAGTTCCACCCGCATGTCAATCCTCCCGTTGGCGAACGGAGTTCATGATGTCAGGGATGTCAGAAGGGGTACCAGCGCACCCCCGGGTCGCCCTCCCGCAGCGACGCCACCCGGCGGCGGAACTCGGCCAGCGCGTTGGGGTTCGACGGCGCGTGCTGGGCCACCCAGGCGCAGCTCGCCGTCTCCCGGGCGCCGCGCAGCACCGTGCAGCCCTCCCACTCGCGCACGTCCCAGCCGTACGCCTCGGTGAACGCGTCATGGGCCGCCGGGCCGAGGCCGTAGCGGTCCCGGGAGAGCGCCAGGACGACCAGGTCGTGCTCCCGCAGGTCCGCCGAGAAGGTCTCCAGGTCGACCAGGACCGGTCCGTCCGGGCCGACGTGCACATTGCGCGGCAGCGCGTCGCCGTGGATCGGGCCGGGCGTCAGGTGCGGTGTGAGCGCGGCCGCCGCCTCGGCGAACCCGTCCCGGCGCTCGCGCAGGAACGCCGCGTCCGCCGGGTCGATCGCGTCGCCCGCGAGCCGCAGCCAGCGCTCCACGCCGCCCAGCAGGTCACGGCGCGGCAGCGGGAAGGGAGGCTCCGGGAGGGCGTGGACCAGACGCAGCAGCGGGGCGAGGTCCCGTGGCTCCGGCGGGCGTACGGCCCCGGGCAGCCGGTGCCAGACCGTCACCGGGTGCCCCTCCACCAGGCGGGGCTTGGGCTCGGCCGCCCGTACGGCGGGGACCCCGGACTCGGCCAGCCAGGAGGCGACGGCCACCTCGCGCTCGGCCCGCTCCAGCAGTTCCGCGTCCCGGCCGATCTTCACGACCAGGTCGCCGACGGCGAAGACGGCGTTCTCGCCGAGGGCCAGCAGCTCCACCCCGGAGGTCGACCCGCTTGCCAGTCCGGCGGCGGCCAGGACCTCCCGTGCCAGCGCCTCGTCCATCCGTCCGTCCCTCCCGCGCATGTGCCCCTGTCGGCAACCACGAGCGCACCACCCGCCGGACAGCAACCACCGAGCCCCCGGCCCAGGACGTCCACGACGAACGGCGCTCGGGAAAGTCTCGCATCCGTGCAGGCACGCTTGACGAACCGACGACCCGTCAGGACGATGACGCCAGGCCGGCCCAACTTCACAAAGGGGACTGACCGTGACATTGGTGACCGCACCTGAGCGGGCCGGCGGGAGAGCCGGGGGACCGGCGCACCGGCCGGCGCACCGGCCGATGGATCACGGGGCCTGGTTCCTCGTCCTGCCCGCGCTGCTCCCGATCCTCGTCCTCAGCGTCGGCCCGCTGCTCTACGGCATCGCCCTGGCCTTCACCGACGCCCAGTCCGGGCGCACCCGGGCCACCCAGTGGACCGGCACGCTCAACTTCCAGGACCTGCTGCACGACACGCTCTTCTGGGAGTCGTTCCGGATCGGCCTGCTCTGGGCGGTCGGCGTCACCGTGCCCCAGTTCCTGCTGGCCCTCGGGCTGGCCCTGCTGCTCAACCAGAACCTCCGCTTCCGCTGGCTGGCGCGGGCCCTGGCGATCATCCCGTGGGCGATGCCCGAGGTGGTCGTCGGCATCATGTGGCGGCTCGTCTACAACCCGGACGCGGGCATCCTCAACGAGACCCTCCGCGACCTCGGACTCGGCGACGGGCGGGACTGGCTCACCTCCCTCGCCACCGCGCTGCCCGCCGTGATCCTCGTCGGCATCTGGGCCGGCATGCCGCAGACCACGGTCGCCCTCCTCGCCGGGCTCCAGAACACACCGCGGGAGCTCCACGAGGCCGCCGCCCTCGACGGCGCCGGGGCGTGGCGCCGCTTCCGTACCGTCACCTGGCCCGCCCTCAAACCGGTCGCGCTCGCCATCACGGCGCTCAACCTCATCTGGAACTTCAACTCCTTCGCGCTGGTGTACGTACTCACCAGCGGCGGGCCCGGCGGCCGCACCCGCCTGCCGATGCTCTTCGCGTACGAAGAGGCGTTCCGGTACGGGCAGTTCGGCTACGCGGCGGCCATGGGCTGCGTGATGGTCGCCGTCGTCTCCGTACTCCTCGCCTTCCACCTGGTGGCCCGGCTGAAGGGAGGCGAGGACCAGTGAGCGGTCTTCGCACCAGTGGCCCCGCGCGGGCCGGTCAGTACCTCGCGCTCGTCGCGTACCTGGCCTTCCTCGCCCTGCCCTTCCTTTGGCTGGTCTCCACCGCCTTCAAACCGGCCCGGGAGCTGGGCTCCCTGCACCCCACCTGGATCCCGGAGGACGCCACCCTCGCCAACTTCCGGCAGGCCTTCGACGAGCAGCCCCTCCTCCAGGCCGCCGCCAACAGCCTGATCGCCGCACTCTGTGCCGTCCTGGTCGCCGTCGCCATCGCCACACCCATGGCCTACGTGATGGCCCGCCACCGCGGCAGGCTCTCGGCCGCGGCGACCGGGTGGGTCGTGGTGAGCCAGGCGTTCCCCTTCGTCCTGGTGATCATCCCGCTCTTCCTGATCCTGAAGAACCTGCATCTGATCAACACCCTCTCCGGCCTGATCCTGGTGTACGTCGTGTGGTCGCTGCCGTTCGCGCTGTGGATGCTGACCGGCTACGTACGCGCGGTGCCGGCCGAGCTGGAGGAGGCCGCCGCCGTCGACGGGGCGGGCCGGCTCCGTACGCTCGTCTCGGTGACGGCGCCGCTGCTCGCCCCCGGCATCGTGGCCACCGCGCTCTTCGCGTTCATCACCGCGTGGAACGAGTTCTTCTTCGCGCTCGTCCTGCTCAAGACCCCGGAGAAGCAGACCTTGCCGGTCGTCCTCACCCACTTCCTCGGCGCGGAGGGGGTCGCGGACCTCGGGCCGCTCGCCGCGGCCGCGTTCCTCGCCACCCTCCCTTCCCTCGTCGTCTTCGCGGTCATCCAGAAGCGGATCACGGGCGGCATGATGGCCGGGGCGGTGAAGTCCTGATGCGCGCGCGCCTGGCCGGGGTCCTGGCCGTCGTCTTCGCACTGCTACTGGCCGGCTGCACCGGGGACGGTGACGGCGGCCGCCCGACCGGGAAGACCGTGCTGCGGTTCCAGTCCCTGGCGTGGCAGAAGGAGTCGGTCGACGCCAACAAGGAACTGGTCGCGGAGTGGAACGCCGCTCACCCCGACATCCGGGTCGAATACGTCCAGGGAAGCTGGGACAGCGTCCACGACCAGCTCCTCACCTCCTTCGAGGGCGGCGAGGCGCCCGACATCATCCACGACGCCTCCGACGACCTCGCCGACTTCGCGTACGGCGGTTACCTCGCCGACCTGCGCCCGCTGCTGTCCGCCCGGCTCAAGGCCGACATCCCGGCGGCGAGCTGGGAGACGACGACCTTTGGCGACGGGGTGTACGGCGTGCCGTTCCTCCAGGAACCGCGCGTCATCATGGCGAACAAGAAGATCCTGGAGTCCTCGGGCGTCCGCATCCCGACCCCGGAAAGGCCCTGGACGTGGCCGGAGTTCCGGCAGGTCGCCCGCGAACTGACGGCGACGATGGGGAAGGGGAAGTACGCCGTCGCCTGGCCGCTGAAGGAGCCGGTCTCCGTCTCCCTCAACCTCGGCCTGTCGGCGGGCGGCCAACTCTTCCACCGAAGCGGTGACGGCAAGGTCCGCATCCGGTTCGAAGACGGCGACGCCGTCATGCCCGGCACCGTCCACGCCCAGATCAACACCGACCGCACCGCGCCGCGCGCCACGCTGGGCATGGGCGGCTCCGACACGCTCCCCGGCCTCTTCGGCGGCAAGTACGCGATGGTTCCGCTCGGCTTCTCCTACCGCCAGCAGATCGTGCAGCAGGCGCCGGAAGGGTTCGAGTGGATGGTGCTGCCCGCGCCCGCCGGGGCGGGCGGCCTGGCGCAGGGCGTGAGTCCGCAGACGCTGTCGATCGCCGAGGACAGCCCGTACAAGGAGGAAGCCGCGCGGTTCATCGACTTCCTCCTCCAGCCGCCCAACATGGTGCGCCTCGCGCGCGGCGACTGGATGCTCCCGACCGGTAGGGCGGCGCTCGGGGACCCCTCGCTGCACACCGCGAAGGACGGCTGGGCGACCGGCGCCGCGCTGGCCGGGAACCTCCGGCCGGCCCCGGCGCAGTCGGTGCGCGGGTACCCGGAGTGGAAGGACAAGGTCGCCACACCCGCCTTCCAGGAGTACTACAGCGGCGCCATCGACGCCGCCGAGCTGGAAAGCCGCCTCGTCGACGACGGAAACCTGGTGTTGGCTCGCTACCAGCGCTGATGGGCCGGAAATCCCGTTGCCCGGGGCGAGACGGTTCGTCCAGCATGGGAGCCATGTGCAGCGCTTCCATGGCCATCGGGTCCATCACCGGTCACCACCGGGGCTGCGCGCACGCCATGCGGCTGCGCCGCGGCCCCGGAGCCCTGACCGGCCCGGGGAACCACGCCTGCCGACGGTGACGACACCGTCCTCCCGGACACCGTCCTCCCGGACACCGTCCTCCTGAGCGTCCCCGCACCACGCCGTCTCCGGTCAGGGCCTTCGTCTGCCCGTATGCCCGTCACGGAGACAAGGACCGCAGGCCATGGCCCGCACCACACCCATCCCTTCGCAGGCTCGCCGACGCGCGCTGTCACAACGCGCGCGGTCACAACGCGAGCTGTCACAGAACTTCCTCGCCCCCTCCTCCACCGTGCCCGCCCGCCTCGTGCGGGCCGCACGCCCCCACCCCGGCCGGCTGCTGCTCGAAGTGGGCGCCGGGCAAGGGGTGCTGACCGCCGCCTTCGCCCCGTACGTCACGGAGTTGCGGGCGTACGAGATCGACGACCGGCTGCTGCCGGGGCTGCGCGCCCGGTTCGCCGGCGAGGCCGGGGTACGGGTGGTGGCCGGGGACTTCCTCGCCGTCCGGCCGCCGCGCGAACCGTTCGCCGTCGTCGGCAACGTCCCCTTCTCCCGCACCGCCGCCATCGTCGACTGGTGCCTGGGCGCGCCCGCGCTCACCGACGCGACGCTGATCACCCAGCTCGAGTACGCCCGCAAGCGCACCGGCGACTTCGGGCGCTGGTCACGGCTGACGGTCACTCAGTGGCCCTGGTTCTCCTGGGCGTTTCTCGGCCGCATCGGGCGCCGGGAGTTCCGGCCCGTGCCGCGGGTGGACGCCGGAATCCTGCGCGTCGAGCGGCGGGCCAGGCCGCTGCTGCCGCCGGGCGAGGCGGCCGCGTACCGGCGGCTCGTCGAGGCGGGCTTCGGGGGAGTGGGCGGCTCGGTGTACGCGTCGCTGCGCCGGGAGGGGCACTCGGCGCGGCGGCTGGAGCGGGCGTTCGGGGCGGCGGGGCTGGACCGGTCGGTCGTGGTCGCCCATGTACCGCCGGAGGGGTGGCTCGCGCTGCACCGGGCACTCCTCTAATTGGACGATACGTATCGTCTCGCTTAGTCTAGGGGCATGAACGCCGTAGATCGTGCCCATATCGCCATGTTCTCCATCGCCGCCCACGGGCACGTCAATCCGAGCATCGAAGTGATCCGGGAGCTCGTCGCCCGTGGGCACCGCGTCAGTTACGCGATCCCCGCCTCCTTCGCGGACAAGGTCGCCGCGGCCGGCGCGGAGCCCGTCATCTACACCTCGACGCTCCCGGCGGAGGAGGACCCGGAGGCGTGGGGGACCGAGCTGATCGACAACATCGAGCCATTCCTGGACGACGCCATCCAGGCACTGCCCCAGCTCGCGGCGGCCTTCGAGGGCGACGAGCCGGACCTGGTCCTCCACGACACCGCCGCCTATCCGGCACCCGTCCTCGCCCACCGCTGGGGCGTGCCCGCCGTCTCGCTGTGGCCCCACCTGGTCCCCTGGGAGGGGTACGAGGAGGAGGTCGCCGAGCCGATGTACGCCGACCTCAAGGCGTCCGAGCGCGGCAAGGCGTACTACGCGCGGTTCGAGGCGTGGCTCGAGGAGAACGGGATCGACACCCACCCCGACCGGCTGATCGCCCGTCCCCGCAAGGCCGTCGTGCTCATCCCCAAGGCGCTCCAGCCGAACGCCGACCGGGTCGACGAGTCCGTCTACACCTTCGTCGGCGCCTGCCAGGGTGACCGGAGCGACCAGGGGGAGTGGCGGCGGCCGGCCGGCGCCGAGAAGGTCCTGCTGGTCTCGCTCGGCTCGACGTTCACCAAGCAGCCGGAGTTCTATCGCCGTTGCGTCGAGGCCTTCGGCGACCTGCCCGGCTGGCACGTCGTGCTCCAGATCGGCAAGTACGTCGACCCCGCCGAGCTCGGGGACCTGCCCGCCAACGTCGAAGCGCACCGCTGGGTACCGCAGTTGGCGATCCTCCGGCAGGCGGACGCGTTCATCACGCACGCGGGCGCGGGCGGCAGTCAGGAGGGTCTCGCCACCGGTACGCCGATGGTCGCCGTCCCGCAGGCCGTCGACCAGTTCGGCAACGCCGACATGCTGGCCTCGCTCGGCGTCGCCCGCCACCTCCCGATGGCCGACGCCACGGCCGATGCCCTGCGGGCGGCGGTGCTGGAGCTGGCCGGTGACCCGGAGGTGGCCCGGCGGGCGGAGGAGATCCGGCGGCGGATGGCGGCCGAGGGCGGCACGAAGCGGGCGGTGGAGCTGATCGAGGCGGACCTTCCGGTGCGGCGCGGCCGCTGATACCGACTCCTCCCGGGAAGAGGCGTGGCGTGTCCATTTGGGGCACGCCACGCCTCATTGTCCGTTGAGTAACCTCATGGGCGATTTGTTATTACGGAACCTTGTTGAGTAAGTCACAGCTATGTGAAGGCCTTGATCTGCGCGCATCAATCGACCAGGGTTTCGAACCAACCCCGGAAGATCTTTCGTCCGGCGGTCAATCCCCCCACACATATTGATGACGAGGAGACCCCTCTTCATGACAACTCACAAGCGCGCACGTGGAGTTCGGCTCATCGCCGCCACAACCGTCGTCGCCGGCCTCACCGCTTTCGGTGCGGCCCACGCCGGTGCCGCACCCGCCCCCGCGCCCGCCGAAGGCACGGTCTACGGCCTCGGCGCCGAAGGTGCCGTCTCCGGCAGCTACATCGTGCTGCTGGACGAGAAGGCGGACAAGGAGAAGCTCGCCGAGGAGTACGGCGGCACGCTCCAGCGCAGCTACAGCTCGGCCGTCAACGGCTTCTCCGCGAACGGGCTTTCGCAGACCGAGGCCAAGCGGCTGGCGGCCGACCCGGCCGTCGCCAAGGTCGTCCAGAACAAGAAGTTCAGCATCAACGCCACCCAGGACAACCCGCCGTCCTGGGGCCTCGACCGCGTCGACCAGGCCGACACCGCCGGCGACAGCAAGTACACCTACCCCGACAACGCGGGCGAGGGCGTCACCGCGTACGTCATCGACACCGGCGTACGCATCGGGCACAAGGACTTCGAGGGCCGGGCGGTCTCCGGCTTCGACGCCGTCGACAACGACAACGATGCCAGCGACGGCAACGGCCACGGCACCCACGTCGCCGGCACCATCGCCGGCGCCGCGCACGGTGTCGCCAAGAAGGCGAAGATCGTCGCCGTCCGCGTGCTCGACGACAACGGCTCCGGCACCACCGAGCAGGTCGTCGCGGGCATCGACTGGGTCACCAAGAACCACCAGGGCCCGTCCGTCGCCAACATGAGCCTGGGCGGCGGCGCCGACCCGGCCCTCGACGAGGCCGTCAAGAAGGCCATCGCCTCCGGTGTCACCTTCGGTGTCGCCGCCGGCAACGAGTCGAGCGACGCCGGACAGGGCTCCCCGGCCCGCGTCCAGGAGGCGATCACCGTCGCCTCCTCCACCAAGGACGACCAGCAGTCGGACTTCTCCAACTACGGCTCGGTCGTGGACATCTACGCCCCCGGCTCGGACATCACCTCGGCCTGGAACGACAGCGACGAGGGAACCAAGACCATATCCGGTACGTCCATGGCGACGCCCCACGTCGTCGGCGCCGCCGCCGTCTACCTGGCGGGCCACAAGGACGCCACCCCGGAGCAGGTCGCCAAGGCCCTCACCGACGGCGCCACGCCCGACAAGATCTCCAACCCCACCCAGGGCACGCCCAACAAGCTGCTGAAGATCGTCGAGTAGCCCACCGGACCCCCCTGACCGGCGGCCGCCGTGCCCTCCCCCACGGGGCACGGCGGCCGTCCTATCGTGTGACCATGACGACGAGGTACGCCGCCCTGCTGCGCGGAATCAATGTCGGCGGCCACAAGAAGGTCCCGATGGCACAGTTGCGCACGCTGCTGACCGAACTGGGGCACACCGACGTCACGACGTACCTCCAGAGCGGGAACGCCGTCTTCACCAGCGCCTCCGGCGCCGACGAGGACACCCTGGCCGCCGAGCTGGCGGCGGCCATCGAGAAGCGCTTCGGCTTCGGCGTCGACTGCCTGGTCCGCGGCGGACCGTACCTGCGCGCCGTCGCCGACGCCTGCCCCTTCCCGGCGGCCGAGCTGGAGGCGAAGCAGCTCCACGTCACCTACTTCTCCCGGCCCGTCACACCGGACCGGTTCGCCGGGCTCGACCAGGCCGCGTTCCTCCCGGAGGAGTTCCGGCTCGGCGACCGGGCCCTGTACCTGTACGCCCCCGACGGGCTCGGCCGCTCCCAACTGGCCGACGTCCTCTCACGCCCCGCCCTCCTCAAGGGCATCATCGCCACCACCCGCAACTGGAACACCGTCGTCCGACTGGTGGAGCTGACCCGTGACTGAGCTGGGCCGGAACCTAGGCCGCCGCCGCCCGCTCCTCGGCGCGGCACGCCTCGTCGTACCGCTCCAGCAGCAGCCGCGCCAGCTCCGGGGAGGGGCCCAGCACGTCCGCGAGGACGTCCGCCCCGGCAGCGCCCTCGGCGATACGGTCCGGAAGGCGGCCGGGCGCGATGACGTACGGGGCGACCGCCACCCGGCGCACGCCATCGGCGCGCAGCGCCCGTACCGCGTCCGCCGTTCGCGGGAGAGATGCGGAGGCGAACGCAGGCCGCACGGCGCACCAACCGGTGTGCCGCAGCTCCCGCGCCATTTCAGCGATCACTGCGATCGCCTCCGGGTCGGTGGAGCCCGCCGAGGCCAGGACGACCCCGGTCGAGCGCTTGTCGGCGGGCGTGAGCCCCGCCTCGTACAGCCGCCGCTCCAGCGCCGCGATCAGCAGCGGCGACGGCCCCAGGACGGGAGCCTGCCGGATCCGCAAGCACGGGGGCGCCTCCCGCAGCACGGCCGGGATGTCCGCCTTGGCGTGGAACGCGCGGGTCAGCAGCAGCGGCAGGGCGACCACGTCGCGTACGCCCTCGGACGCCAGCCGCTCCAGCACCCCCGCCACCGACGGCACGTTGAAGTCCAGGAACGCCGTCTCCACCCGTACGCCGGGGCGCAGCGCGGCCGCACGCCGCACCAGGGCGTGCACGGTCGCGGCGTGCCGCGGGTCGCGGCTGCCGTGGGCGATGACGAGCAGGACGGGACGGTTCATGGCGCGGCTCAGCTCTTCACCAGCAGACCGCGGCTGCGCAGCACCGACCGCTCCAGCGGGCTGAAGACCAGCAGGTCGATGGCGATGCCGACGATCAGGATCAGGATGATCGCCAGGAAGATGCCCGGCATGTCGATGTTGTTGCGGCCGTTCTCCAGCAACTGGCCGAGGCCGAGCCCCAGTTCCGGCGAGGACGCGATGATCTCCGCCGCCATCAGCGAGCGCCACGAGAACGCCCAGCCCTGCTTCAGCCCCGCCAGGTAGCCCGGCAGCGCCGCCGGCATCACGATGTGCCGCGCCCCCCGCAGCCCGGTCGCGCCGAGCGTCCGGCCCGCCCGCAGGAACAGCGGCGGCACCTGGTCGACGCCCGCCACCAGCCCGTTGGCGATCGACGGCACGGCGCCCAGCAGGATCACCGTGTACATCATCGAGTCGTTGAGGCCCAGCCACAGCACCGCGGGCGGCACCCACGCCACCGACGGCAGCGACTGGAGCCCGGACAGGACCGGGCCGATCGCCGCCCGCACGAACTTCACCCGGGCGACCAGCAGGCCCAGCGGCGTACCGATGGCCAGCGCCATCAGGAAGCCGAGCAGGGCCCGCGACACGCTCGTCCACAGCACGTCGAACAGCGTGCCCTGGAGCCACATCTGCTCCAGGCTGTCCCACACGGCGGACGGCGCGGGCAGCTTGTACTCGTCGGTGACCTTCGCCCAGACCAGGAGCTGCCACACCACCAGCACCAGCGCGACGGCGACCAGCGGCGGCAGCACCTTCTTGAGCAGCACCTCGCGCACCGGGGTGCGGGTCACCTGGACGGTTTCGAGGGCGTCCAGGCCCGCCTCCAGACCGGCCAGGTCGTCCGTCTTGGCGCCGGTGGTCGTATCAGTGCTGGCCATGACGGCGGATCTCCCCACGCAGTTCTTCGGTGATCTCGACGGACAGCTCCGCCACGGCGGCGTCCTCGATACGGCGCGGCTGCTCGATGTCCACGGTCCACTCACGGGCGATCCGCCCCGGCCGCGACGACAGCAGCACCACGCGCTGGGCCAGCCGCACGGCCTCGCGCACATTGTGGGTGACGAACAGGACGGAGACGTTCGTCTCGCTCCAGATCCGGGTCAGCTCACCGTGCAGCACGTCCCGCGTGATGGCGTCCAGCGCCGCGAACGGCTCGTCCATCAGCAGCAGATCGCTGTCCTGCGCCAGCGCCCGCGCCATCGCGACGCGCTGCCGCATACCGCCCGACAGCTCGTGCACCCGCTTCCCGTACGCGCCGCCCAGACGCACGAGCTCCAGCAGCCGCTCCGCCTCGCCGCGCCGCTCGCCGCGCGGGACACCGCGCAGCCGCAGCGCCAGCTCGATGTTCTTGCCCGCCGTCAGCCACGGGAACAGCGCGTGCTCCTGGAACATCAGCGCCGGCCGGCCGCCCGGCGTGTCGATCGACCCCGCCGTCGGCCGGTCGAGCCCGGCGACCAGGTTGAGCAGCGTGGACTTGCCGCAGCCGGAGGCGCCCAGGAGCGTGACGAACTCGCCCGGCGCGACGTCGAGCGAGATGTCGTCGAGCACGAGCTGCCGCCCGCCGGGGCCGGCGAAGGACTTCGAGACGTGCTCGATCCGGGCGGCGTGCGTGTGCGTGGTGACCGCGGCACGGTCCTCGGCCTTGGCGATCGTGGTGGCCATGGTCGTCACCTCCTGAGCGTGATCCAGCGGGTACGGGTTACTTGGCGCCGAGTCCGGCGTCGGTGACCTCGGGCTTGCCCTCGGCCTTGAGGACCTTGTTGAGCGGCCTCACGTCGTAGATGCCGGTCAGGTCGGGCTCCTCCAGCAGCCCCGACTTCACCGCGTGGTCCGCCTGCGCCCGGAGCGTGGCGGCCAGCGGGTCGTCGGTGAACCGCAGCGACGGCCACGCCGCGTCGATCACCTCGTCGGGCAGCGGCTTGCCGCTGAGCGCCTCGAGCCTGGCGTTCGCGGACGCCTTCGCCTTCTCGGGGTTGGCGTTGATCCACGCGTTGGTCTTCACCGAGCCGCGCAGCACCGCCTCGACGACGTCCGGGTGCTCGGCGAGGAACCGCTGCGACACGATGATGTTCGTGATCACGAACTTCCCGTCCGGCCACAGCGACGACTCGTCCAGCAGCACCTTCGCGCCCTCCGCGACCAGCTTGGACGCGGTCGGCTCCGGCACCCACGCACCGTCGATGGAGCCGGACTTGTAGGCGTTCGGAGCCACCTTGTTGTCGGTGCGGACCACGGAGACGTCGCCCTTGCCGCTCTGCGGGTCGACCTTCCAGCCCTGCTCCGCGACCCAGTTGAGGAACGCCACGTCCTGGGTGTTGCCGAGCTGCGGCGTCGCGATCTTCTTGCCCTTGACGTCCGCCACGGTCTTGATCTTGTCCGGGTTGACGACCAGTTGCACCCCGCCCGACGCCGAGCCGCCGATGATCCGGAGGTTCTCGCCCTTGGACTTGACGAAGCCGTTGATCGCGGGGGAGGGGCCGATGAAACCGATGTCGATCGAGTTCGCGTTGAGCGCCTCGATCTCGGTCGGCCCGGCGTTGAAGGACGACACCTTGAGCTGGGTGCCGCCCAGCTCCTTCTGGAAGATGCCCTCCTGGTCACCCACCAGGGCGGTGGCGTGCGTCAGGTTCGGGAAGTACCCGATCCGCACCTCGTCGGCCGACAGTTGCGCGCCCTTCGCCTGCGGCCGGGTGTCCTTCACCGCCTGGGAGCCGTAGCCGCATGACGCCAGGGCGCCGATGAGCAGCGGCAGCGCGGCGACGGCGGCGAGACCGCGGCGCAGGGCGGTGGTGCGGGACGTGGCAGGCACGGGAGGGTTCCTCTCGTCGGCCCGGCTCCACGCCCCCTGGTCGTCAGGGTCGCGGTGGCCGGGAGGTCGGCGGATGCGGGTCTTCGGCGGTACGGGTCGGGCGGGTGCGCGTCATCGGACACATCGCGCGACACCCCCGGTCCCCGCGCCGAGGGCCCCGCTGCCGACCCGGCCGCCCTCCTTGGCGAAGGTGGCGTAGACGTCTGTCGTCATCAGAAGTCCCAGCCGTCCTCGTCCTCCTGCACCACGACGGCCTTGGCCGAGGCGAAGGACTCGCCGGCCATGCCGGCCGCGAGGGTGGTGCCGTCCGACGGGTCGATGAGCAGGAACGAACCGGTACGGCGCGAGTCGGCGTACGTGTCGAGCGCCAGCGGCTCCGCGGTGCGCACCACGACCCGGCCGATGTCGTTGGCGACGAGCTGCCCGGGCGACGGGTGCTGGGACAGGTCGTCCAGCGTCAGCCGGGACGGGATGTCCTTGACGATCGCCTTGACCGTACGGGTGGTGTGCTTCAGCAGCACCCGCTGCCCGACGCTCAGCGGCTGGTCCGCCACGTGGCACACCGTCGCCACCACGTCCTGGGTGGTCGCCGGGGCGTCGGCGGCCGGGGCGATCAGGTCGCCGCGCGAGATGTCGATGTCGTCGGCCAGCCGGATCGTCACCGACTGCGGCGCCCAGGCGATGTCGACGGACTCGCCGAGCGCGTCGATCGCGCTGATGGTGCTGGTACGCCCGGACGGCAGCACGGTGACCCGCTCGCCGACGCGGAAGGCACCGGCCGCGATCTGACCCGCGTACCCCCGGTAGTCCGGGTGCTCGGCCGTCTGCGGACGGATCACGTACTGCACCGGGAACCGGGCGTGGCAGGCGGTCAGGTCGTGGCTGACCGGGACGGTCTCCAGGTGCTCCAGCACCGTCGGGCCGCCGTACCAGTCCATGTTCGCGGACGGCTCCACCACGTTGTCACCGGCCAGCGCCGAGATGGGGATCGCGGTGATCTCCGGGACGCCGAGCTCGGAGGCGTACGTGGTGAACTCCTCGGCGATCGCCGCGAAGACCGGCTCCGCGTAGTCGACGAGGTCCATCTTGTTCACGGCCAGCACCACGTGCGGGACGCGCAGCAGCGCGGCCACCGCGGCGTGCCGGCGGGTCTGCTCGACGACACCGTTGCGGGCGTCGACCAGGACCACGGCCAGCTCGGCGGTCGAGGCGCCGGTGACCATATTGCGGGTGTACTGCACATGGCCGGGCGTGTCGGCCAGGATGAACCGGCGCCGGGGCGTGGCGAAGTAGCGGTAGGCGACATCGATGGTGATGCCCTGCTCCCGCTCGGCCCGCAGGCCGTCGGTCAGCAGCGCCAGGTCCGGGGCGTCCTGGCCACGGCTCAGGGACGCGGCCTCGACGGCCTCCAGTTGGTCGGCCAGGACCGACTTGGAGTCGTGCAGCAGCCGGCCCACCAGCGTGGACTTGCCGTCGTCGACCGAACCGGCGGTCGCGAAACGCAGCAGGGTGGTGGCCGACAGGTCGGCGAGCTGCTCGCTCGTGGTGCTCATGTCTAGAAGTACCCTTCGCGCTTGCGGTCTTCCATCGCGGCCTCGGACAGCTTGTCGTCGGCGCGGGTGGCGCCCCGCTCGGTGAGCCGGGACGCGGCGATCTCGGCGATCACGGCCTGGAGCGTGGTGGCGTCGGAGTCGACGGCACCGGTGCAGGACATGTCGCCGACGGTGCGGTAGCGGATCATCCGCTTCTCCACCGGCTCGGTGTCCTTGGGGCCGCCCCACTCACCGGCCGTCAGCCACATGCCGTTGCGGGAGAACACCTCACGCTCGTGCGCGAAGTAGATCTGCGGCAGCTCGATGCCCTCGCGCTCGATGTACTGCCACACGTCCAGCTCGGTCCAGTTGGACAGCGGGAACACGCGCACGTGCTCACCGGGCGCGTGCCGGCCGTTGTAGAGCTGCCACAGCTCGGGCCGCTGCCGGCGCGGGTCCCACTGCGAGAACTCGTCGCGCAGCGAGAACACCCGCTCCTTCGCCCGCGCCTTCTCCTCGTCGCGCCGCCCGCCGCCGAACACGGCGTCGAAACGGTGCTCCTGGATGGCCTCGGTCAGCGGCACGGTCTGCAACGGGTTGCGGGTGCCGTCCGGGCGCTCCTTGAGGACGCCCCGGTCGATGTAGTCCTGCACGGACGCCACGTGCAGGCGCAGCCCGTACTTCTCGACCGTACGGTCGCGGTACTCGATGACCTCGGGGAAGTTGTGCCCGGTGTCGACGTGCAGCAGCGAGAACGGGATGGCGGCCGGGGCGAACGCCTTCAGCGCCAGGTGCAGCATGACGATCGAGTCCTTGCCGCCGGAGAACAGGATCACCGGCCGCTCGAACTCACCCGCCACCTCGCGGAAGATGTGCACCGCCTCGGACTCCAGGGAGTCCAGGTGCGACAGCGCGAACGGGCTGTCGGTCTCCTCGTGAACATTGGCCACGGTGGTCATGCCAGTCCCCTCTCGGTCAGCAGGGCGTGGACCGCCGCGGCGGACTCCTGCACGGTCTGGTTCTGGGACTCGATCCTGAGGTCCGGCGTCTCCGGCTCCTCGTACGGGTCGTCCACACCGGTCAGGCCGCTGATCTCGCCCGCGGCCTGCTTGGCGTACAGCCCCTTCACATCCCGTACGGAGCACACCTCCACCGGAGTGGCGACGTGCACCTCGACGTACGGAGTGCCTTCCTGCTGGTGGCGCTTGCGCACGGCCTCCCGGCTGTCCGCGTACGGGGCGATGACGGGCACCAGGACGTGCACACCGTTCGACGCCAGCAGCTCGGCGACGAAGCCGATCCGCTGCACGTTGGTGTGCCGGTCCTCGCGGCTGAATCCGAGGCCCGCCGAGAGGAACTCGCGGATCTCGTCACCGTCGAGCACCTCGACCCGGCGGCCCTCGGCACGCAGCCGGTCCGCCAGTTCGTAGGCGATCGTGGTCTTGCCGGCGCTCGGCAGCCCGGTGAGCCAGATGGTGGCCCCAGTCACGTTCTCTTCTCCCACAGTCGTCATCAGCCGTGCAGCCCGCACTCGGTCTTCGCCCGGCCCGCCCAGCGGCCGGCCCGTGCGTCCTGGCCCTCCAGCACGCGGCGCGTGCAGGGCGCGCAGCCGACGGAGGCGTACCCGTCCATCAGCAGCGGGTTGGTCAGGACGCCGTGCTCGGCGACGTACGCGTCGACGTCGTCCTGCGTCCAGCGGGCGATCGGCGAGATCTTGACCTTCTGCCGCTTCTCGTCCCAGCCGACGACCGGAGTGTTCGCCCGGGTCGGGGACTCGTCGCGGCGCAGCCCGGTCGCCCACGCGTCGTACGCGGTCAGGCCCTCTTCGAGGGGCTTGACCTTGCGCAGCGCGCAGCACAGGTCCGGGTCGCGGTCGTGCAGCTTCGGGCCGTACTCGGCGTCCTGCTCGGCCACCGTCTGGCGCGGCGTGAGGGTGATGACGTTGACGTCCATCACGGCCTCGACCGCGTCACGGGTCCCGATGGTCTCGGGGAAGTGGTAGCCGGTGTCGAGGAAGACGACGTCCACGCCCGGGAAGGCCCGGGAGGCGAGGTGGGCGACGACCGCGTCCTCCATGGAGGAGGTGACGCAGAAGCGCGGGCCGAAGGTGTCGGCCGCCCACTTCAGGATCTCCAGGGGCGACGCCTCCTCGAGGTCCCGGCCCGCCCGCTCGGCGAGCGCCTTGAGCTCTTCCTTGCTCTGAATCGCCGTCATATCGCTTCCCCTCCACCGTCGTTGCGCTGAAGTCCCCGGTTCAGCAGCCCGAGGAACTTCAACTGGAAGGCTCGATTGCATGCCGCGCATTCCCACGCGCCGTGGCCCTGCTCGCTGGGACGCAGGTCCTCGTCGCCGCAGTACGGGCAGTAGAAGGGCGCCGCACGCTCGCTCACGACAGGGCCTCCTCCGACGCGCGCGCCGCCCAAGTGGCGAAGCGCTCGCCGTCCTCGCGCTCCGCCTGGAAGCGCGTGAGGACCCGCTCGATGTAGTCGGGCAGCTCGGCGGAGGTGACCTTCAGGCCACGCACCTTGCGGCCGAAGCCCGCCTCCAGGCCGAGGGCGCCGCCGAGGTGGACCTGGTAGCCCTCCACCTGGTTGCCCTCGTCGTCGAGCACGAGCTGGCCCTTGAGACCGATGTCCGCCACCTGGATACGCGCGCAGGCGTTGGGGCAGCCGTTGATGTTGATGGTGATCGGCTCGTCGAAGTCCGGGATGCGGCGCTCCAGCTCGTCGATCAGCGACGCGCCGCGCGCCTTGGTCTCGACGATCGCCAGCTTGCAGAACTCGATGCCGGTGCAGGCCATCGTGCCGCGCCGGAACGGCGACGGCTTGACCTGGAGGTCCAGCGCCTCAAGGCCCGCGACCAGCGATTCGACCTGCGCCTCCTCGACGTCGAGGACGAGCATCTTCTGCTCGGCGGTGGTCCGCAGCCGGCCGGAGCCGTGCGCCGCCGCCACCTCGGCGATCTTGGTGAGCGTGGCGCCGTCGACGCGGCCGACGCGCGGCGCGAAGCCGACGTAGAACCGGCCGTCCTTCTGCCGGTGCACGCCCACGTGGTCACGCCACTGCTGGACGGGCTGCTCGGGCGCCGGGCCGTCGAGGAGCGGGCGCTTGAGGTACTCGTCCTCCAGCACCCGGCGGAACTTCTCGGCGCCCCAGTCGGCGACCAGGAACTTCAGGCGGGCGCGGTTGCGCAGCCGGCGGTACCCGTAGTCGCGGAAGATCGAGATGACGCCCTCGTAGACGTCCGGGACCTCGTCGAGCGGGACCCAGGCGCCGAGCCGCACACCGATCTTGGGGTTGGTGGACAGGCCGCCGCCGACCCAGAGGTCGAAGCCGGGGCCGTGCTCGGGGTGGTTCACGCCGACGAAGGCGATGTCGTTGATCTCGTGCGCCACGTCGAGCAGCGGGGAGCCGGAGATCGCCGACTTGAACTTGCGGGGCAGGTTGGAGAAGTCCTTGTTGCCCACGATCCGGCGGTGGATCTCATCGATGGCCGGGGTGCCGTCGATGATCTCGTCCTCGGCGATGCCGGCGACCGGCGAGCCGAGGATGACGCGCGGGGTGTCACCGCACGCCTCGGTCGTGGACAGGCCCACGGCCTCCAGGCGGTTCCAGATCTCGGGCACGTCCTCGATCCGGATCCAGTGGTACTGGACGTTCTGCCGGTCCGTGATGTCGGCGGTCCCGCGCGCGAACTCCTGCGAGATCTCACCGATGACCCGGAGCTGCTCGGTGGTCAGCCGCCCGCCGTCGATGCGGACGCGCAGCATGAAGTACTCGTCGTCCAGCTCCTCCGGCTCCAGGATCGCGGTCTTGCCGCCGTCGATCCCGGGCTTGCGCTGGGTGTAGAGGCCCCACCAGCGCATCCGGCCGCGCAGGTCGTTGGGGTCGATGGAGTCGAAGCCGGCCTTGGAGTAGATCGTCTCAATGCGTGTCCGTACGTTGAGACCGTCGTCGTCCTTCTTGAACTGCTCGTTGCCGTTGAGGGGCGTGAAGTGGCCCACGGCCCACTGACCCTCGCCACGGTGGCGCCCGGTCTTGCGACGGGCGGTGGCGGAGGCGGGCTTTTCCGGGGTGGCGGCCATGACGATACGTCCTTCGGGACTGCAGGAGGGCGGCTCTGACCTGCACACTCGCGCGCTGAGCAGGGGGTGGCGCGGCGGTGCGCTGGGGGTTCAGAAGTTCGGGGATCGCGGTGGTGCTGGTCTGATCAGCTCACCGGACAGATGGCGCTGGACATGCGGCCGAGGTCGACGTGCCGCCGACTCACCAAGGCAATTCCAGCTCGAGACATGACGGAAGCGTGCCATGGGACTTTGGACCCAGTCCAGGTTCGTCCACGATATGGACATAGGTGTCCCGCATCGTGGACGCGTGTGTTGTGGATCACTCGGATCCGGGCCGGCCCCCGCGCCCGGGGCGAGGGGGCCGACGGTCGAGCGGCCGGCCGCTCAGACGGTGCCCGCCCCCGGCCACGGCCCCGGGGCGGCCGTCTCCGGCTCCTCCGTCACCTTGGTGTCGAAGAGCCTGAAGCCACGACGCAGATAGTTGTCCATCGCGTGCTCCCCGTCCAGGGAGCAGGTGTGCAGCCACACCCGCTTCGTCGGCGCCCGACCCGGCCACCGCTCCGCCAGGTCCCAGGCGCGCGCCACACCGTACGACAGCAGGTGCCCGCCGATCCGCCGCCCCCGGAACGCCGGTATCAGCCCGAAGTAGATGATCTCCACGACCCCGTCGTCCTGCGGGTCCAGCTCCACGTACCCGGCCGGCGTCCCCCGGTCGTACGCCACCCACGTCTCGGCCCCGGGCCGCTCGACGATCTCCCGCCACTGGGCGTACGTCAGCCCGAGCCGGTCCGTCCAGCGGATGTCGCCGCCCACCGCCGTATAGAGGAACCGGCTGAACTCGGGCGAGGGCACCTCGGCGCGCACGATCCGGATGTCCCCGGAGGGCTCGGCGGCCGGACGCAGATCGCCGGGGGAGGTCTGTTCGAGGGACCAGGTGGTCACGGTGATGCTCATGCCCGTAAGGGAACCACGCGCCCGGCCGGCGGGGCGATCGGCTACCCCGCCCCCTCCTGACCCCGCGACGCGAGTACGGCCGGGGCCGTGGAGTGGGGGAGCAGGTCCGCCGGGTCCTCGGGGCGGACCACCTCCACCTCCACCTCCTCGCGGAAGCGGTACGGGCGGTGGTCCAGCACGCCCGCGAGAGTGCGGCGCACCCGGGACATCTCGGCCCGGACCGTCACCGTACGGGTGCGGTCGCCGAACACGTCGTACGCCAGCTCCGCGGCCGTACGGCCGGCCGGGTGCAGGGCCAGCAGGTACAGCAGCTCGGCGTGGCGCGGGCTCAGCTCCTGCGTCCAGCTCCCCGCCGCCCCCGACACCTCCAGCGACCAGCGGCGCGGCCGGCTCACGTCCAGCACCGCCCGGCTCGACGTGCCCGCCGCCCGCTCCTCCTCGTCCACCGGCCGCAGCAGCCACCCGCCGGGCAGCGGCTCCACCTCGCACGTGCCCAGCGACGGCAGCCACACCCGGCCCGCCCGGAACGACGCGGGCAGCGGCAGCCGGTCCACCGGCGGCATCCCGGTCACCCCCGCCAGCCAGCCGTGCGTGTCCACCGCCAGCGCCCTGCCGCCCACCCGGCACAGGATCGGCGCCGCCACGGCACGCAGTCGCGCCAGATCGGCGAAGTGCCGGTTGCGCAGCTCCGCCTCCGCCAGCCGGGCCACCGAACTCACCAGCATCAGCGTCGCCGGGTGCATCGTGGCCAGCGGACCGCTCACGTCCACCGCGCCGAGCAGTCGCCCGTCCCGTGGATCGGTGATCGGCGCGCCCGCGCACGTCCACGAGTGGTGCGTCGAGACGAAGTGCTCCGCCGAGTGCACCTGCACCGGGCGGCGGGTCACCAGCGCGGTGCCCACCCCGTTCGTCCCGACCGTCGTCTCCGTCCAGTCGGCACCCGGTTCGAACCCGTGCCCGTCCGCCTTCCGCAGCACGGCCGCACTGCCCTCGCGCCACAGCACCCGGCCCTCGGCGTCCGCCACGACCATGATGTGCTCCACCGCGTCGGACCCGGCCGAGCAGGACACCAGCCCCTCCCGCAGCACCGGCAGCAGCTCCGCCAGCGGCGAGGCGGCACGGCGCCGCTCGATCTCCCCCGGCGGCAGCAGCCCCGAACGGTGGTCCTTGTCCGGATCCACCCCCTTGCGCAGCATCCGCTGCCACGACTCGCGGATGTCGGCGCGCGGCGCCAGCGGGGACCGCCCGCCCTTCAGCGCCGCGTCCCGCACGCCCTTGAGCAGCAACGCCGCCTCGCGCGTGTCCATCGCGGCGAGCCGTGTCATGTCGACTGTGGCCTGACGCACCGGTCCTCCCCGCTGCCGCCCCGCCTGGTGGCTGGTACGTGTCACCCCATCCTCCTCTGCCCCCGCGGCGGTGCGCTCCGATATCGCCCACAACGCTGCAACCCTTTGCAACTCTCGCGCACGGCCGCGCGCCCGTACGAGAGTGGTAGGGCGACGGGATGGTGCCGTGTCGGCGCAGCACCATCCCAGCCGCTCTCCGGGCGCGGGCCGACTGGACACACGGCCCGCGCCCATCCCCTTTTTTAGGGCTCGGTTCTCCTCCGGGGCGCCTGAGCCTGTGTCGACGGTCGATCGTGCTCGACCCCCTCGTTCCTCGGGGGCCTCCGCGCGTTCTCCCTTTCGACACAGTCGCGCCCCTTCGGTTCACTCGCCGTAGGTTCCGGGGGTTCAGACCACCGCCCGCGCCCGCTCCACCACGCCCGTCAGGTCCAGGGTGTGCGGCAGCGTCCCGAAGGCCGAGCCCCAGTCCCCGCCCAGCCGCGAGGCGCAGAACGCGTCCGCGACCGCCGACGGCGCCCAGCGCACCAGCAGCGACCCCTGGAGTACCAGCGCCATCCGCTCCACCAGCCGCCGGGCCCGGGCCTCGATGCCGTCCAGGTCCGCCAGTTCGGCCAGCAGGTCCTTGATGGCCCCGTCCAGCCGGTGGTCCGCGCCGCGCGCCCGGCCGACCTCCTCCAGGAAGGCGTTCAGCGCCTGCGGCTCCCTCTGGAGCGCCCGCAGCACGTCCAGCGCCTGCACGTTGCCCGAGCCCTCCCAGATGGAGTTCAGCGGCGACTCACGCAGCAGCCGGGGCATCCCGGACTCCTCCACGTACCCGTTGCCGCCCAGGCACTCCAGCGCCTCCGCCGTCACCGGCGTACACCGCTTCGTCACCCAGTACTTGGCCGCCGGAACCGCGATCCGCAGGAACGCCTTCTCCTGCTCGCTGTCGGAGTCGTACGCGGCCGCCAGCCGCATCGCCAGCGTCGTCGCCGCCTCCGACTCCAGCGCCAGATCGGCCAGGACGTTGCGCATCAGCGGCTTCTCGATCAGCACGCCGCCGAACGCGCTGCGGTACGCGGCGTGGTGCACCGCCTGCGCCACCGCCTGCCGCATCAGCGCGGCCGAGCCGACCACACAGTCCAGCCGGGTCGCCGCCACCATCTCGATGATGGTGCGCACCCCGCGCCCCTCCTCACCGACCCGGCGCGCCCACGTGCCGTCGAACTCCACCTCGCTCGACGCGTTCGACCGGTTGCCGAGCTTGTCCTTCAGCCGCTGGATCCGGAACACATTCCGGTTACCGTCCTCCAGCACACGCGGCACCAGGAAGCACGTCAGGCCCCCGGGCGCCTGCGCCAGCACCAGGAAGGCATCGGACATGGGTGCCGAGCAGAACCACTTGTGCCCCGTCAGGACGTACTCCCCGTCCGCCTCCAGGGGAGTCGCGGCCGTCGTGTTCGCCCGTACGTCGCTGCCGCCCTGCTTCTCCGTCATGCCCATCCCGAAGAGCACACCGGTCTTGTCGGCGGCCGGCCGCAGCTCCTCGCCCTCGTAGATCTGGGACGTCAGCTTCGGCTCCCAGAAGGCCGCGAGCGCCGGGTCGGTGCGCAGCGCCGGGACGGCGGCGTGCGTCATCGACAGCGGGCAGCCGTGCCCCGCCTCCGTCTGCGTCCACACCAGGAACCCGGCGGCGCGCCGCACGTGACCGCCCGGCCGGCCCCAGGCGTTGGTGAGCCCGTTCGTCACCGCGTGGCCGAGCAGCCGGTGCCAGGCGGGGTGGAAGTCGACGTGGTCGATCCGGTGGCCGTACCGGTCGTGGGTGCGCAGCTTCGGCGGGTTCTCGTTGGCGAGGAACCCCCACTCCTGCGCCTGGGCGGACCCGGCGGTGGTGCCGAGCTTGGAGAGCTCCTGGCGGGCCTCGTCGAGGAGTTCGAGCGGAAGGTGACGCTCCACGGCCTCGGTCAGCGCATGATCGGCGGTGAAGACGTCGTACCCGACCAGGGGCGGAGGCTGGTTGGTCACTGTGTGGGTGGTGGTCGCCATGCGGATACGGTAAGGAGGTGCAGGCAGCAAATGAAACACCCCCGGGGCCTCCTCGGCCCCAGGGCAGACTCCACCGGGCCCGGGCCCTCTACCGCAACGTCTCGAAGCGGAGGATGGTCTGGCTGCTCCTGAAGGACACCGTCAATTCGTGCATCGAGTACCGGATCCTCGGCCTCGCCGCCGAGGCGGCGTTCTTCACCCTCCTGTCGCTGCCGCCCCTGATGCTCGGCCTCATCGGGCTCCTCGGCTACATCGACGAGTGGACGGACACCACCACCGTCGCCTCCATCGAGCGCAACATCCTCGGGGCGGTCGGCACGGTCCTGTCCGACCGGGGCGTCAACGAGATCGCCAAACCGCTGTTGGCCGACGTCACCCACGGCGGCCGCCCGGACATCATCTCGATCGGTTTCGCCATCGCGCTGTGGTCCGGCTCGCGGGCGGTGAACGTCTTCATCGACACCATCACCGTGATGTACGGCCTGGACGGCCACCGCGGCATCGTCGCCACCCGGCTGCTGGCCTTCCTGCTCTACATCGTCGCCCTGCTCATCGGCGCGGTCGTCCTGCCGCTGGCGGTGGTCGGCCCCGACCGGGTGGTGGAACTGGTGCCCTGGGGCACCGAGGTCGTCTCCGTCCTGTACTGGCCGGTCGTCATCCTGCTGTCCATCGCCTTCCTCACCACCCTCTACCACGTGTCCGTCCCGGTGCGCTCGCCCTGGATCGAGGACGTCCCCGGCGCGCTGGTGGCCCTCGCCATGTGGGTGCTCGGCAGCTTCCTGCTGCGCATCTACCTCACCAGCACGGTCGAGGGCCCGACGATCTACGGCTCGCTCGCCGCGCCCATCGCCGTCCTGCTCTGGATCGGCATCTCCGCCTTCGCGGTCCTGGTCGGCGCCGCGGTGAACGCGGCGATCGACCGCGTCTGGCCCGCCGCCACCACGGCGGCCGCCCGCGCCGAGAACGAACGCGCCCGCACGGCCGAGGCCGCGGCGCTGGTCGCGCGGGCCAAGGCGGCGGTCGAGGGCCTGGACGACGAGGACCCGGACATGCCGTCGGAGTTCCCCGAGCGCTGGTCGCGGTTCCTGCCGCCCGACGACGTGAAGTCCCGGCTGCACACCCCGAAGGAGAAGGAACGGGAACGCGACCGGGGCAAGGACAAGGACAGGGACAGGGAGAAGGACAGGGACAAGGACAGGGGCCGGGACGAGGGCGGCTCCGTCTAGCCTTGGACGGGTGTACGAGGAACGGCCCTCGCGGCTCGACGGCGCCGTTGTCTGGACCCGTACGGCCGTTACCGGCGGCGGGCCGGCGGCCCCCTTCTCCGTGCTGCCCGACGGCTGCATGGACCTGCTGTGGAGCGAGGGACGGCTGTACGTCGCCGGGCCCGACACCCGGGCGTACATCCCCGAGCACCCCGGCGCCCCTTACGCAGGCGTGCGCTTCGCCCCCGGGGACGCCCCCACGCTGCTCGGCGTCCCCGCCCACGAACTGCGCGACCGGCGCGTGGAGCTCGCCGCCCTGTGGCCGGGCGGCCGGGTGCGGCAGCTGGCCGAGCGGGTGGGGGAGGCCGCCGACCCGGCCGCCGCGCTGGAGGACCTGGCCCTGCGGTGCGCCGCCGACGCCCCGCGCCCCGACCCGCTGCTGCGGGCCGCCGTCGCGGGCCTGAACGCCGGGCTGACCGTCGCCCGGGCGGCCGAGGCCGTCGGGCTGGGCGCCCGGCAGTTGCACCGGCGGTCGCTGGACGCCTTCGGGTACGGGCCCAAGACGCTGGCCCGGGTGCTGCGGCTGCAACGCGCCCTCGCGCTCGTACGGGCGGGCGTGCCCTACGCGCGGGCGGCGGCCGAGGCGGGCTGCACCGACCAGGCGCACCTCGCGCGGGAGATGCGCGCCCTGGGCGGCACCACGCTGGGCGCCTACGCCCGGTCGGCGAACAGGGACACCCCGCAGCCGTCCGGATCCAGCACCACCGCGTAGCGCTGGCCCCACACCGCGTCCCACGGCTTCAGGTGGCCCCGGTGACCGGCCGCGACCAGCGCCTCGTAGGTCGCGTCGACCTCGGCGGGGCTCGCGCAGCGGAACGCCAGACCCACCCGGTCCCCGCCGCTCGGACGGGCCCAGTCCGGATCGAACGACCGGATCACCTCCTCGGTGTCCCACAGGACCCGCACGCCACCGGGCAGGGTGACCTCCACGTGCGGGGCGGATTCGGCCCCGGCCGGGATGTCCAGGCCGAGACGGCGGTAGAAGGCGAGGGAGGCGGCCATGTCGGCGACGACGAGGCCGATCCCGTCGAGCCGGGGTGCGGTGGTCCGTTCGGTAGTCATACGGCGACGGTAGGCAGCGCCGCACAGCCGCGTCTTGTATGAATCGGACGCCGGCGGACGTCACCGGATCGTCATGGGTTGTTGTCGGTGCCATGAGTGACACTGGCGACATGCGGAACATCCTCGTCGTGGACGACGACCCCACGGTCTCGGAGGTCGTCGCGGGCTACCTGGAGCGGGCCGGGTTCGCCGTGACCCGGGCCGCCGACGGCCCCGAGGCGCTGCGGCTCGCCGCCGCGCACCGGCCCGACCTCGTCGTCCTCGACCTGATGCTGCCCGGCATGGACGGCCTGGAGGTGTGCCGCACCCTGCGCGAGCAGGGCCCGGTGCCGGTCATCATGCTCACCGCGCGCGGCGACGAGGAGGACCGCATCCTGGGCCTGGAGGTCGGCGCCGACGACTACGTGACCAAGCCGTTCAGCCCGCGCGAACTGGTGCTGCGCGTCGAGTCCGTGCTGCGCCGCAGCGCCGCGCCCCCGGCCGCCGCGCCCGCGCGGGCCGCGGGCATCACGCTCGACCCGGCCGCCCGCCGGGCCACCAGGAACGGCCGGGAGCTGTCGCTGACGCTGCGCGAGTTCGACCTGCTCAGCCACCTCATGCGCCACCCCGGCCAGGCACACAGCAGGGAGGCCCTGATGCGCGAGGTGTGGGGCTGGGAGTTCGGCGACCTGTCGACCGTCACCGTCCATGTGCGGCGGCTGCGCGGCAAGGTCGAGGACGACCCGGCGAACCCCCGGCTGATCCGGACGGTGTGGGGCGTGGGGTACCGCTTCGAGGCGGGGGATGCCGATGAGGGAGGCCCCGATGCGTGACCTGCTGCTTATTGCGGGGTACGCCATGGCGGGGGCGTCCGGCGCGGGGCTCCTCGGAGCCCTGGCCCTGCGCGCCCTGCGCCACCGGTCGGTCGTGGTCTCGCTGACGGTCGTCGCCGCCGTCACGGTGACCGCGATGCTGGCGGGCACCCTGACCGTCTGCAAGGCGATGTTCCTCGACCCGCACGACTTCTCCGTCGTCACCACGGTCGTCGCCATGGCCGCGGTCGTCTCGCTCGTCACCGCCCTGGTGCTCGGCCGCTGGGTCGTCGCCCGAAGCCGGGAACTGACCCTCGCCGCCCGCTCGTTCGGCGAGGGCGGCAGCTTCGCCGCCCCGGACGGCGCCTCCACCGCCGAGTTGGCGGCGCTCAGCCGGGAACTGGCCGCCACCAGCGCCAGACTCGCCGCGTCGCGCGAGCGCGAGCAGGCCCTGGAGGCCTCCCGGCGCGACCTCGTCGCGTGGATATCGCACGACCTGCGCACGCCGCTCGCCGGAGTGCGCGCCATGTCGGAGGCCCTGGAGGACGGCGTCGCGCCCGACCCGCAGCGCTACTTCCGGCAGATCCGCACCGAGGTGGACCGGCTCAACGCCATGGTCGGCGACCTCTTCGACCTGTCCCGCATCCACGCCGGCACGCTGGGGCTCACCCCGTCCCGGATCTCCGTGTACGACCTGGTCGGTGAGGCCATGGCGGGCGCCGACCCGCTCGCCCGGGAGCTGGGCGTGCGGCTGGTCGGCGAGCGGGTCGACGCCGTGCCGGTCGAGGTGGACGGCCGGGAGATGACCCGGGTGCTGGCCAACCTCCTGGTCAACGCCATCCGCCGCACGCCGCCCGACGGCACGGTCGCCGTCGCCGCCGAGCGCCGCGCCGACGAGGTGGTCCTCTCCGTCACCGACGGGTGCGGCGGCATCCCGGAGGACGACCTGCCGCGGGTGTTCGACACCGGCTGGCGCGGCACCGCCGCCCGTACCCCGCCCGCGGGCGCCGGGCTGGGCCTGGCCATCGTGCGCGGCATCGTCGAGGCGCACGACGGCCACGCGGGCGTGCACAACGTCGAGGGCGGCTGCCGCTTCGAGGTCACCCTGCCCGCCGCGCCGTAGGACTTTCGCCGCCGTAAGACTTTCGTCATCGGATCACCGGCCTCAACTGGGCCTTTCCCGCGTTGAATGGGATGCAGGACATGCGGGAACGAGGAGGCAGCGGTGACACGCGTACGACGTCTGATGACCAGTCCGGTGGTGATCGGAGCCCTGGTGCTCGTGCTGGCGGCGGTGGGCTTCGGGCTCTACTGGTTCCAGCCGTGGAAGCTGTGGGCGGACCAGACGGTGAGCGAGGCCGTGCCGCCGGCAGCCCCGTCCACCGCGCCCGCCGACCCCTCGGCGGACCCCTCGGCCAAGCCCACCCGGCCGGCCGGGCCGCAGACGCTCGCCACCGGCACCCTGATCAGCCATGAGCACAGCACCACTGGCACCGTAAGCGTGGTGCGACTGGCCGACGGGTCCCGGATCCTGCGGATCGAGAACCTCGACACCAGCAACGGCCCCGACCTGAAGGTCTGGGTCACCGACGCCCCCGTGCGCGAGGGCAAGGCCGGCTGGCACGTCTTCGACGACGGCGCCTACCTGAGCCTGGGCGACCTCAAGGGCAACAAGGGCGACCAGAACTACGAGCTGCCCAAGGAGTTCGACCTCAACACGTACACCAGCGTCAGCATCTGGTGCGACCGCTTCGACGTCTCGTTCGGCGCCGCGACGCTGAAGGCGGTGTAGGAAAAAACCCTTGGCGCGTTCACCGGCCGACTGCTTAAGGTGAGCGCGTTCCGCACAACCGCGAGCGAATGACCAGGAGGTGTGACCGATGGCTGTCATTGCGATGGGCGCTGCCCACATCCGGACGTTCCGTCATTTCACCTCCGTGGTCACCGGCTGACACATCGCCCGCAGCGGGCGCCGCCCGGGGCCACCCTTCGAAGGGTTCCCCCTTGTCTCTCGCTTCCGTTCCGTCGCCCTCGCACGCCCTCTCCCCGTACGGCTGGGACGCCCACTGGGAGGCCGAGTTCGCCCCGTACGCCGGCCAGGGCCTGGTGCCCGGCCGGGTCGTACGGGTGGACCGCGGCCAGTGCGACGTCGTCACCGCGGACGGCGTCGTCCGCGCGGACACCGCCTTCGTCACCCCGCACGACCCCCTCCGGGTCATCTGCACCGGCGACTGGGCCGCCGTCGAGACCGACGGCAACCCCCGTTACGTGCGCGCGTACCTGCCGCGCCGCACCGCCTTCGTACGCTCCACCTCCTCCCAGCGGTCCGAGGGGCAGATCCTCGCCGCCAACGTCGACCACGCGATCATCGCCGTGCCGCTCTCCGTCGAGCTGGACCTCGGCCGGATCGAACGGTTCCTCGCCCTGGCGTGGGAATCGGGCGCCCAGCCGCTGGTCGTCCTCACCAAGGCGGACCTGGTGCCCGACCCGGTCGGCCTGTCGTACCTCGTGCAGGACGTCGAGACGGCCGCGCCCGGTGTGCCGGTGCTGCCCGTGAGCGCCGCCAACGGCGAGGGCGTCGACGTGCTCGCCGCCGTCGTCGCGGGCGGCACGAGCGTGCTGCTCGGCACCTCGGGCGCCGGCAAGTCGACCCTCGCCAACGCCCTGCTCGGCGAGGACGTCATGGCCGTCCAGGCCACGCGCGAGGTCGACGGCAAGGGCCGGCACACCACGACCACCCGCAACCTCCTCGCCCTCCCGGGCGGCGGCGTCCTCATCGACACGCCGGGGCTGCGGGGCGTCGGCCTGTGGGACGCCCAGGCCGGGGTCGGCCAGGTCTTCGCGGAGATCGAGGAACTGGCGGAGGGGTGCCGCTTCCACGACTGCGCACACCTCACGGAACCGGGCTGCGCGGTCCTCGCCGCCATCGAGGACGGCTCGCTGCCCGAACGCCGGCTCGACAGCTACCGCAAGCTGCTGCGCGAGAACCAGCGGATCGTCGCGAAGACCGACGCCCGACTGCGGTCCGAGATCCTCAAGGACTGGAAGCGCAAATCCGCGGCGGGCCGCGCGGCCCTCCAGGCCAAGCGCGGCGGCCGCGACCGCTGACGGGCGTGCGCCGGACCCAGGGGCGGGCGCCCCGACCGTGGTGTCCGAAAACCGCCAGCGGGTGGCGGCGCCGGCACGGAGACTGGGTGTCGTGGAGGACGACGACACCAGGTACGAGGCGGTCAGCAGCCGGGACGCGCGGTTCGACGGCGAGTTCTTCTTCGCCGTCGAGACCACGGGCATCTACTGCCGGCCGAGCTGCCCCGCCGTCACGCCCAAGCGGCGCAACGTGCGGTTCTTCGCCACCGCGGCCGCCGCGCAGCGGCACGGTTTCCGGGCCTGCCGGCGGTGCAGGCCGGACGCCGTGCCGGGGTCGGCCGCCTGGAACGTGCGCGCCGATGTCGTCGGGCGCGCCATGCGGATGATCGGCGACGGGGTCGTCGACCGGGAGGGCGTGCCCGGGCTCGCCCACAAGCTCGGGTACAGCGCGCGGCAGGTGCAGCGGCAGCTCAACGCCGAGCTGGGCGCCGGTCCCGTCGCGCTGGCCCGGGCGCAGCGCGCCCACACCGCGCGGGTGCTGTTGCAGACGACCCGGCTGCCCGTGACGGAGATCGCGTTCGCGGCCGGGTTCGCCAGTGTGCGGCAGTTCAACGACACGGTGCGGCGGATCTACGCGCGCACGCCCAGTGCGCTGCGCGCCGAGGCACGGGCGCGCGGCGCGGGTGCGGGGACCGGGGGGATTCCGCTGCGGCTCGCGTACCGGGGCGCGTACGCGGCGCGTGAGGTCTTCGACCTGCTGGAGGGGGAGGCCGTCCAGGGCGTGGAGGAGGTCGTGGGCGCACCGGGCGCCCGGACGTACCGGCGTACGCTGCGGCTGCCGTACGGCTCCGGGATCGTCGCCGTCGACGAGCGGTCGGGCGGCCGGTGGCTGGACGCGCGGATGCACCTGAGCGACCTGCGGGACCTCACCACCGCCGTACAGCGGCTGCGGCGCCTGTTCGACCTGGACGCCGACCCGTACGCGGTGGCCGAGCGGCTCGGCGTCGATCCCGCGCTCGCGCCGCGGTCGCCCGGCGCCGCCGAGCCCGAGGAGTTCGCCGTACGGACCCTGGTGGGCCGGGCCGGGGCGGCGCGGCTGGTCGAGGAGTACGGCACGGAACTGGACGTGCCGTGCGGCGGGCTCACTCACGTGTTCCCCGAGCCGGGCACGCTCACCGGCCACCCGGTGGCCGGGCCGCTCGCCGCCGCCCTGGCGGGCGGGGAGCTGCGGCTCGACGCGGGCGCCGACCGCGACGAGGCCGAGCGGGCGCTGCGCGCGGTCCCCGGGGTGAGCGACGAGGCCGCCGCACTGATCCGGATGCGGGCGCTCGGCGACCCCGACGTGGCGCCCCGCGCGGACGCGGACCGGGAGGAATGGCGCCCCTGGCGCTCGTACGCCACGCGCCTGCTCAGCTCTCGGCCAGTACCGCGCCCATCCACGCACCGACGATCATCAGGCACGCGAACAGCTCCACCAGCACACTCGTCCCGATCGCCCGCATGACCGTCCGGGTGGACGTCATGGCCGGGCGGTGCCCGCCGAGCCGGAGCCGCTCGCACAGGTAGATCCCGCCGATGTACCCGGGTACGGCCCCGACGACCGGCAGCAGGATGAACCCCAGCAGCGCGCCGACACCGGCGTACGCCACCATCCGCCGGGTCACGCCGACGCCGCGCAGCCGGCGCGCCGGGAGCTGCCAGACGACGACCTGCGTCAGCAGCAGCAGCGCGGTGGCGCCGACCAGCAGCCACCAGGCCTGACCGGTCTGGGCCTGGAGCGACCACCACATCACCGCCGCCCACACCAGCCACACCCCCGGCACGCCCGGCACGAGCACGCCGAACAGACCGAGCAGCATCACCAGCCCCGCCAGGAGGAGCTGCCACGCACCCATGGGGCCAGCCTGCCGGACCGTCCCCGCTCCCGCAGGTCAAAGGCGGGCCGGACGCGGGCCGGCGGCCGTCAGACGCGGGTCACCCAGCCGCGTTCGTGGGCGTGCCAGCCCAGTTGGAGGCGGGTCGTGACGCCCGCCAGTTCCATCAGGCCCTTGACCCGGCGCTGGACCGTTCGGAGGCCCAGGTCCAACTGCTTCGCGATGCTCGCGTCCGTCAGGCCCGCCAGCAGCAGCGACAGGATCTCCAGGTCCGTCGCGTCCGGGCCCGGCGACCCCTCCTCCGCGACCGCCCCGTCCGCCCCCAGGCGCAGCGGCAGCGCCTCCCGCCACACGGCCTCGAACAGGCCCACCAGCGACTCCAGCAGCCCGCTCGGGTGCACCACCAGCGCCGCCGGTTCCGCGTCCCGGTCCCGCTCCTGGCCGGTCAGTGCCACCATCGCCAGCGTCCGGTCGGCGACGACCAGCACCGCCGGCACCCGCTCGGCCACCCGCAGCCGCGCGCCGTCCCCCAGCGCCGCCGACAGCTCGGTGATCCCGCCCGGCACCGACAGCGCCTCCCGCTCCACCACCACGCGGTACGGCACCCCCGCCGGCTGCTCGCCGACCGGCGTGCCCCGGACCAGCGCGCACACCTCCCCGGCCGCGCCCAGCCGGAGCTGGTGCGAGCGGTGCGCCACCGCACTGGCGCCGTGCACCACCTCCACCAGGTCGTGCAGGGCCGGCTCCGCCGCCTCCGCCCGGTACTCCTCCGCGAGCGTCGCCGCCGCCAGCTCCGCCCGCTCCAGCTCGTCCCGCTGCCGCGTCAGCAGCGCGCCCAGCGCCACCGCCGGGGGCGCCGCCACCCACCGCCCGGGGCGCGCCGAGGACCGCGCGGCCAGCCCGTGCGACTCCAACCGCCGCAGCGCCCGTTCGGTCTCCGGCTCCGGCAGCGCCAGCCGGTGCGCGAGGTCCGCGACCTCCGCCGCGCCCAGCGCCACGAGCGCCCGGTACGCGGCCTCCTGCCGTTCGTCCAGTCCTATCGCCGCCAGCACCCCTGCAACCCCCTTGTCGACCCCGCGCCCATCATCCCCGACCGGTCCGGTCTGACCACTCCGTGGACATGTGGTTCACGATTCGACGAAAGCGCATACTCTCCGACGCGGTTCCGCCGGCCGTCCTTCCCGTGGGGGGTGGGGTCGCCCGGCGGACCACTTTTCCCGGAACGCCGTTTTCGTGCGCGCCGCGCGGTCGACAATTAAGGGCATGAGCCCACAGGGGGAACCACCCACCGACTGGTGGGACAAGCTGTACGACCGCTCCGCACCGGACACGGCGTCCGGCACGGTCGCCGCCGGGCCGCCGGGCCGTGCCCGCGCCCCCTGGGAGCCCGAGGACCCGGCGGACGGTCCCCGCGGCGCCCCGCGCACGTTCCGCCTGCCACGCCCGCGCGTGGAGCACGTCGGGGACGGGCCGCCCACCTACGAGCCCGAGCCGGTCGCCCTGCCGGAGGCGCGGGCGGACGAGCTGGACGAGCTCGTCGCCGACACCGTGCTGGACGGCGCCCGGTACGGGACGTACACGCTGCGCGCCGCGTCCGTGCGGGGCGACTCCGCGCGGTTCCGGGGCGAACCCCGCCGCGACGCGCTGCTCACCGCCCGCTTCGGCTCCGGCGACGCCGCGCTCGTGCTGGTCGCCGTCGCCACCGGGGCGCGCGGCACCGAGGGCGCGCACCTCGCCGCCGCCGACGCGTGCCGCTGGATCGGCGAGGCCGTCGGCCGCAGCCACACGCGGCTCGCCGGGGACATCCGCGCCGGCCGCCGCGGTGACCTCAAGTCCGGACTGCACCGGCTGACCGACCGCTCCTACGGCAGGCTCCGCGCCCGCGCCGCCGATCTGGGCGTGGCGCCCGAGGAGTACACCGCCGGGCTGCGCTGCCTGCTGCTGACCGCCGACCCGGGCTGCCGCACCCGGGTGTTCTTCGGCGTCGGCGACGGCGGGCTGTTCCGCCTCCGGGACGGGGTCTGGCAGGACATAGAACCGTCCGTCCCGGAGCCGTCCGCCCTCACCGGCGACCCGGTGATCGGCTATGGCTCCCCGCCGGCCGAGACCGCGCAGGGCGACCGGCTGACCATGGACCTCGGCATCACGACGCCCCCGGCCCCGTACATCGAGGGCCCGCTCCCGCCGCCCGCCGAACCGTTCCGCTTCCGCGCCTCCGTCGCCCGGCCCGGTGACACGCTGCTGCTCGCCGGCCGCGGGCTCGCCGAGCCGCTGCGCGACGAGCCGGCCCTCGCCAAGGAGCTGGCCGAGCGGTGGGGGACGGGCGAACCGCCCGGCCTGGCCCAGTTCCTGGCGGACACCCAGTTGAGGGTGAAGGGATACGCCGATGACCGTACGAGTGTGGCGATCTGGGAGGCGTAACCGCGTGGGCCGTGAATGGATGGACCCATGGCCAAACAGAATGTGGCAGAACAGTTCGTCGACATCCTCGTCCGCGCCGGTGTGCGGCGGCTCTACGGGGTCGTCGGGGACAGCCTGAACCCCGTCGTCGACGCCATCCGCCGTACTCCCGGGATCGAGTGGATCCAGGTCCGGCACGAGGAGACCGCCGCGTTCGCGGCCGGTGCCGAGGCCCAGATCACCGGCACGCTCGCCGCCTGCGCCGGCTCCTGCGGCCCCGGCAACCTCCACCTCATCAACGGCCTCTACGACGCCCACCGCTCGATGGCCCCCGTCCTCGCCCTCGCTTCCCACATCCCGTCCAGCGAGATCGGGCTCGGCTACTTCCAGGAGACCCACCCCGACCGGCTGTTCCAGGAGTGCAGCCACTACAGCGAACTGATCTCCAGTCCCAAGCAGATGCCCCGGCTGCTCCAGACGGCCATTCAGCACGCCGTCGGCCGCAGCGGCGTCAGCGTGGTGTCCCTGCCCGGGGACATCGCCTCCGAGCAGGCCCCGGAGAAGGCCGTCGAGCACGCCCTCGTCACCTCGCGCCCCACCGTCCGCCCCGGCGACGCCGAGATCGACGCTCTGGCCCGGCTCATCGACGACGCCGACAAGGTCACGCTGTTCTGCGGCAGCGGCACCAAGGGCGCGCACCCGGAGGTCATGCAGTTCGCCGAGCGGATCAAGGCGCCGGTCGGCCACGCCCTGCGCGGCAAGGAATGGATCCAGTACGACAATCCCTTTGACGTCGGGATGAGCGGGCTCCTCGGGTACGGCGCCGCCTACGAGGCCACCCACGAGTGCGACCTGCTGATCCTGCTGGGCACCGACTTCCCGTACAACGCCTTCCTGCCCGACGATGTGAAGATCGTCCAGGTGGACGTCCGGCCCGAGCACCTCGGCCGCCGCTCCAAGCTCGACCTGGCCGTCTGGGGCGATGTGCGCGAGACGCTGCGCTGCCTCACCCCGCGCGTGCGCGCCAAGACGGACCGCAAGTTCCTCGACAAGATGCTGAAGAAGCACGCCGACGCCCTGGAAGGGGTCGTCAAGGCGTACACGCGGAAGGTCGAGAAGCACGTCCCGATCCACCCCGAGTACGTGGCGTCGGTCCTCGACGAGATCGCCGACGACGACGCGGTCTTCACCATCGACACGGGGATGTGCAACGTCTGGGCGGCCCGCTACCTCACCCCCAACGGGCGGCGCCGGATCATCGGTTCGTTCAGCCACGGCTCGATGGCCAACGCCCTGCCGCAGGCCATCGGCGCGCAGTTCACCGACCGCAAGCGGCAGGTCGTCTCGATGTCGGGCGACGGCGGGTTCTCCATGCTGATGGGGGACTTCCTCACCCTCATCCAGCACGACCTGCCGGTGAAGGTCGTGCTGTTCAACAACTCCTCGCTGGGCATGGTCGAGCTGGAGATGCTGGTGGCCGGCCTTCCCTCGTACGGCACCGCGAACCACAACCCCGACTTCGCGGCCATCGCCCGCGCCGCCGGAGCGTACGGGGTGCGGGTGGAGAAGCCCAAGGAACTCGCGGGCGCGCTCAAGGACGCCTTCAAGCACAAGGGCCCGGCGCTCGTCGACGTCGTCACCGACCCCAACGCGCTGTCCATCCCGCCGAAGATCAAGGCGGAGATGGTGACCGGCTTCGCGCTGTCCGCCAGCAAGATCGTGCTGGACGGGGGAGTGGGCCGGATGCTCCAGATGGCCCGCTCCAACCTCCGCAACGTCCCTAGGCCCTGACCAGGCGCAGGGTGACGATCCGGAACGGCCGCAGCTCCAGTGCGAGACCCTCCGGGGCCTCGTGCAGCGGCCGTTCCAGCAAGTCGGTGACGAACGCGCGGGCGACCGGGAACGCCGGCCTGAGCGTCGCCCGCGTGCGCGTCCCGCACGACTCGTAGAGCCGTACGATCACGTCGCCGCTGCGGTCGTCGGCGAGCTTGACCGACTCGACGGTGACGGCCGGGTTCCCCGTGTCGACCAGGGGCGCCGGCTCGGGCGCGGCAGCCGCGATCCGCAGCGGCAGGTTCAGCGCCAGGCCCTCGCGCACCGCGTCAGCGGTGGCACAGCCGGGCAGCAGCGCGTACCGGAAGCGGTGGTGGCCGAGGTCGGTCTCGGGGTCCGGGCAGTGCGGGGCGCGCAGCAGCGTCAGCCGCACGGTGGTTCCGAGGCCCTCGTCGTGCGGCGTCCGGGTGACGTCGTGCCCGTACGTCGAGTCGTTCAGGACGGCCACCCCGTACCCCGGCTCCTCCACCCGCAACCAGCGGTGCGCACAGATCTCGAACCGGGCGGCGTCCCAGCCCGTGTTGGTGTGCGTCGGGCGGTGGACGTGCCCGAACTGGATCTCGGCCGCCGACCGTTCCGCCTGGACGTCCAGCGGGAAGGCCGCCTTCAGCACCTTCTCGGACTCCCGCCAGTCGACATCGGTGAGGACATCGACCCGCCCGCTTCCCGCGTCCAGCCGGACCTCCTGCCTGATGCGGGACCCCGCGCCGAAGACCCGTACGACACGGACGGCCGCCCGGAGCGGCCCCTCCTCCACCAGCTCCACCGACTCGGCGGCCGTCAGGTCCGTGTGCGTACGCCGGTAGTGCCGGTCGATGTCCCAGGCGTCCCACTGGTTGGGGTGGTCCGGGTGCAGTTGCAGCAGGTTCCCCCTGGCACCCGGCGCCAGTACCTCCCGGCCCGCCCTCACGTCGTACACCGAGCTCAGCGTCCCGTCCGCCGCGTCGACCACGATCCGCAAGCGCCCGTTGCCGAGGACGAAGCCGCCGTCCTCGCGACGGGCGGTCACCGGCGGCACGTCGGCGGACGGACCGAGCCGCACGGAACCCAGCGGTGGCACCCGGACCGCTGCCAGGCGCCGCCCGCCGATCTCCACCACCTCCTCGCGCGCGTACGGCGAGGCGTTGAGCACCGCCGTCCCCGAGCCGCCCAGCGCCGCCACCGCGCCCGCGATCAGCTCCTCCAGCTCCTCCCGCACGCGCGCGTAGGTGGCCCGCGCCTCGCGGTGCACCCACGCGATCGACGAGCCCGGCAGGATGTCGTGGAACTGGTGCAGCAGCACCGTCTTCCAGATCCGGTCCAGCTCCTCGTACGGATAGCGGTACGCGGGCGACCGCACTGCCGCCGCCGTCGCCCACAACTCGGCCTCCCGAAGCAGGTGTTCACTGCGCCGGTTGCCCTGCTTGGTCTTCGCCTGCGTGGTGTACGTGGCCCGGTGCAGCTCCAGGTACAGCTCGCCCGACCACACCGGCGCCTGCTCCCCGTACTCAGCCTCGGCAGCCGCGAAGAACGCCGCCGGCCGCTCGACCGTCACCCGGGGCGAGCCCTCCAGGTCCCGCACCCGGCGCGCCTTCTCCAGCATCTCCCGGGTGGGCCCGCCCCCGCCGTCACCCCACCCGAACGGAACCAGGGAGCGGCTGGCGCGCCCCTTGTCGGCGAAGTTCCGCTCCGCCCGGGCCAGTTCCCGCCCGTGGATCTGCGAGTTGTAGGTGTCGACCGGCGGGAAGTGCGTGAAGACGCGGGTGCCGTCGATGCCCTCCCACCAGAACGTGTGGTGCGGCATCCGGTTCGACTGGTTCCACGACAGCTTCTGCGTCAGGAACCACCGCACCCCCGCGAGCCTCGCGAGCTGCGGGAACGCCGCCGTGTAGCCGAAGGAGTCCGGCAGCCAGATCTCCTCCGTCTCCACGCCCAGCTCGTCGAGGAAGAAGCGCTTGCCGTGCGTGATCTGCCGCACCAGCGCCTCACCGCCCGGCATGTTGGCGTCCGACTCCACCCACATCGACCCCACCGGCGCCCAGGTGCCCTTGTGGACCGCCTTCTTGATGCGCTCCCATGTGTGCGGCTGGTGATCGCGCACCCACGCGTACTGCTGCGCCTGCGAGCAGGCGAACACCAGCTCCGGGTACTCCTCCGCGAGCGCCGTGACATTGGCGAACGTCCGCGACGCCTTGCGCACCGTCTCGCGCAGCGGCCACAGCCACGCCGAGTCGATGTGCGCGTGCCCGGCCGCCGAGATCCGGTGCGCGCTCGCCGACGCCGGGCGCGCCAGTACGTCCGCGAGCCGGGCGCGGGCGGCGGCGGCCGTACCGGACACGTCATGCAGGTCCAAGGTGTCGAGCATGTCCTCCAGGGCCCGGAGGATCTCGTGCCGCCGCGACCGGTCCGTGGGCAGCTCGTGCATCAGCTCGGTGAGGACCTCCACGTCCAGGACCAGGTGCCACACCTCCTCCTCCAGGACGGCCAGTTCGGCGGAGGCGAACCGGTACAGGGGCCGGTCCCCGGCGGTCAGCACGTCCCCGAGGCGCGTCGGCAGGAAGTCCCGCAGGACGGCGGGGTTCGCCGCCGCCTCCAGCAGCAGGTGCACCTGCTCGCCCCCGCGCGCCGGCGCCGCCACCGGGACGTGACGGTTACGCGGGTGGATGCCCTTCAGGGGGACGCCCCCGGCGTCGTACACCATGCCCTCCGCCTGGAAGCCCGGCCCGTCGCCGGTGAACCCCGGGTCGATCACCGCCTCCACCCGGCGCCCCGCCCAGTCGTCCGGCACGGTGCCGCGCAGCCGGAACCAGCTCGTGGACCAGGGCGCGCCCCACGCGGTGCCGGGCGCGAACGGCTCGTAGGCGGCCTTCAGCGCCTCGGAGACGGGTTGAGGCTCGCCGGGGGCGTGCCAGGCGGTCAGCGTGAGCGGGACCCTGGCCGCGTACTGCGCGGGGCGCACGTACTGGCGCACGGCCCGTTCGAGGCGCCCTTCCACCAGGTGGCGGTCGTCATGCATCGCGGCTCCTCCTCCGCTCGGCCGCCGCGCGGTCTCCGCTCCGCGCGGCCTGCCGGAGACTTACCCCGATGCGCCCCCCGGGCGCCCCCCGGACCGGCGAATCCCAGGCGTGACGGCGCGTAGGCGGGGGCATGCATCCCGTGAACCTGTTCGAGGGGAAGGGCCGACGACGTGCGGGTGGGGGACATGATGGGACGTCAGAGAGGGGCTGGACCCGTAGCGGACGGGCGGGTTCCCGCGATGGAGCGGCACGGTCAGCCGGTGCAGTGGCGGCGGCACGTGGGCGCCGGGGACCTCGCGGCGGTGCCCGAGGTGAGGCGCGCCCTCCGGGAACTGCTGCGGCACCGGGACGCACTCGGCGGGGCGGGCGGGGCGGACGTCGCGGAGCTGCTGACCAGCGAGCTGCTGACCAACGCGCTGATACACACCGAGCACGGCGCGGTCGTCACGGCCACGATGACCCCGGCGGCGTTACGGGTGGAGGTACGGGACTTCACCACCGCCCTGCCTTCCCCGTACGCCCCGTCCGTCGACGACGGTACGCACGGCAGGGGCCTGGTCCTGGTGCAGGCGCTCGCCGACGCGTGGGGGGTGCTCACGCACGGCGTGGGGAAGGTCGTCTGGTTCGAACTGTCCGGAGGGCCCGCCTGAGCGGCGGGCCCGGCCGTAGGTGAACACGGTCAGCCGAACTGCTGCTCCAGGTCCTTGAGCTTCTGCTCCAGCGAGTCGAGCCGGGGCAGCGTCTGGGTGTCGTCCTCGGCGGTGAGGTCGACCGTACGGGGCGGATCAGTCCCCTTCACGGCCTGGAGGGAGGGCCGGTGCCGAGACGGCAGGCGTCCCCGCTCGGATATGACGGGCTCCGCGACGGACGCCCCCACGGCGGCCGGGGCCGAGCCTCCCATGGAGCCGCCGGAGCTCATGGTCTGGACGTCGACCGGCGTGGCGTTCATGGGCTGGACGTCGACCTGGCGGCCGCCGCGCCCGAGCCCCCAGGCCCGGTGCTGGCGGTTGAACGCCTTCAGGCGGGCCCGTTCCATCTTCTGGTGCTCGCGGCGGCTGCGCCGGGCCTGCTCCTTCTGCCGCCGGTCCTCGCGGACCTCGTCGACGGCCTCGTCCAGGGTGCGTACGCCTTCCAGGAGCATCAGCGACCAGGCGCCGAACGTCTCACGGGGCGCCCTCAGCCACCGTACGATCCGGATCTGCGGCAGCGGCCGGGGCACCAGGCCCTGCTCGCGCAGCGCGGAGCGGCGGGTCTGCTTCAGCGCCCGGTCGAACAGCACGGCGGCCGACAGCGACATGCCCGCGAAGAAGTGCGGGGCGCCGGCGTGGCCCGCGCCGCGCGGCGCGTGGACCCAGTTGAACCAGGCGGCCGCGCCCGCGAACGTCCACACCAGCAGGCGGGAGCCGAGCGCCGCGTCACCGTGGCTGGCCTCGCGCACCGCGAGGACCGAGCAGAACATGGCGGCGCCGTCGAGGCCGAAGGGGACCAGGTACTCCCAGCCGCCGGACAGGCTCAGGTTCTGCCGGCCGAAGCCGACCAGGCCGTGGAAGGAGAGCGCGGCGGCGACCGCCGCGCAGCAGAAGAGCAGCAGGTAGGAGGCGGTGCCGTAGACCGCTTCCTTGCGGCGGCGGCGCTCCTCGCTGCGTTCCCAGGAGTCGTCGGCCGCGGCCTTCTCGCCGGCGCGCTTGCCGCGCGTGAGCACCGCAACCGCCACCAGGACTCCCACCAGCATCACGCCACCCGGAAGCAGCCAGTCCAGCGATATGTCGGTCAGTCTCATGCGGTGTCCCTTGCATCGCTCGCGGTAGGGCGTTTCGGCGCCATATTGGCCGAAGGCCGCGGAGCCACACGGGGTTTCCTGGCAAGAGAACGCCATTGGGGCCGATGAGCATACGAATAGGTGCGATCTGCTCGAACGGCCTTATGCGAGAAGGGAGTTGCGTTCGATTCCCGTCACCCGGGCGGGTGGCATGGATGTCGGGCGGAGGTCACGCGGATGCGCTCAACCTGCGTACGCGGTCGGCGTCGCAGGTACGCGGACAGGTGACGCAGGTGTCCTCGGGGCGCAGCGTGTAGAAGAGGCAGCAGCTCGCCCGGTCACGGGTCGGCAGCGGCGTACCGTCCGGGCCGGTCAGCTCCCGGAAGCCGGCCGTGCCGACGTACGGCCTGGCCGCGCCCGACCCGGGCAGCAGCAGTGCCAGCTCCGCCATGGCCCTGGGCTCCTCGCCCAGCAGGTGCCCGACGTACCACAGGCCCTCGACGATCTCGTCCGTCGCCATGCCCCACAGGGCCCGCTTGCCGCGCCGCATCCGGGGCCCGAAGCCCTCCAGCACCGGCCCCAGGTGCTCGGCGACGGCCGCCCGCACCTCGCCGCGCAGCGCCTCCTCGTCCGGTACGACCCGGGCGCCGGGCAGCGCGGCGGCGGGGTCACCGGGCAGGCAGGCGAACTCGCGCACCCGTACCGTCATCCGGCCGAGCGCCCGCTGGAACGCCACGTCCGCCACCGGCAGGCGGGGCACCCGGCGGTGCAGGAACCACGGCACGGTGATCAGCAGGCAGGCCGGCCAGGCGTACCGGTGCAGACCGAAGCTGGCGACGACATCGGGGCGGGCCTGCTGCCCGTAGTCGCGCAGCACCTGCGCGTTGTCCCAGGCGAGGAACGCGTCCAGGGCGGCGCCGCCGGCCGCCAGCTCGTCCGCGCCCACCCAGCCGGCGCCCCGGGGGGCCCGCTCGCCGTCCGTGAGCTCCCGCACCCGCAGCCCTGGGAAGACCTCGGTCAGCCGGGTGTACGCATCCGCGACGGGCGAGCTCAGGGCTGGGAGCAGAGCGGGAGTGGACATGCGGGGGACCACCGAATCGCGATCGTTAGCAGGTAAGCCTTACCTTACCCGATCTGATCGATGTGTGAACTCCAACCCGGTGCGCCTATCGTGCACAGGGGCCTCCTCCACCGCGAGCCGGGGCTTCGGTACGAACGGCCAGGAGGACCCGAGTGGAGCAGGGCAGAACGCGCGACACCGCGCCGCCGCACCCGGCGCCGGAGCCGCACGCCGGCGCGCGCGTACCCGAGCAGACCCGTGGCGAACACACCCACAGCGAGCCCCCCGCCCCCCGCCTCGTCCAGCGCCACTCCGTACGCGGCCAGATACTCGACGCGCTGCGCACCGCCCTGGTCAGCGGCGAGCTGGTCCCCGGCGAGGTCTACTCCGCCCCCGCCCTCGGCGCCCGCTTCGGCGTCTCCGCCACCCCCGTGCGCGAGGCCATGCAGCAACTCGCGATCGAGGGCGCCGTCGAAGTCGTACCGAACCGGGGCTTCCGCGTCGCCGAACGCACCCCGCGCGAGCTGGCCGAGCTCGCCGAGGTCCGCGCCCTGATCGAGGTGCCCGTCATGCTGCGCCTTGCCCGCACCGTCCCGGCCGACCGCTGGAGCGAGCTGCGCCCCCTCGCCGAGGCCACCTCCGCGGCCGCCGCCCGCGGCGACCGGGCGCACTACGCCGAGTCCGACCGCGCCTTCCACCGCGCCGTCCTCGCCCTGGCCGGCAACGAACAGCTCGTCGCCATCGCCGAGGACCTGCACCGCCGCTCCCAGTGGCCGCTGGTGGCCGGCCCCGCGACCCGGCGGGCCGACCTGGTCGCCGACGCGGCCGAGCACTCGGCCCTGCTGGACGCGCTGATCGCCCAGGACCTGCCGGTCGTCCAGGCACTGGTACGCGAGCACTTCACGGGCGGCGGATGAGCATGCGCGCCGCCGTGTGGCAGGTGGCGAACCGGCTCGGCGTCGTGGCGGGCACGCCGGGGGAGCTGCTCTCGGCGCTGCTGGCCGGTCCGCGCCGGACGGTACGCGTCCCCCTGCCGCCCGACCACGACCTCGTGCGGAGCCTCGGGCCCCTCATCGACGTCGTCGCCGACGGGGCCGGTGAGCCCCGGCCCGCGGCGCCCGTCGACCTGGACGACCCGGCCGCCGTCTGCACGTCCGACCCCGTCCGCGTCACCGAGGCGTACGAGGCCGACCCCGACCCCCGCGGCGGCCTGCGCCCCGCCTGGCTGCGCGCCGGCCAGTCCCTGGTGCGCGACCAGGCCCCCGCAGAGCGCGCCCTCGTGCTGCTCGCCGCCCTGGACGACACGGCGGACCCGCGACTGGGCCCGGCACTCACGGCGCGGGCCGCCGGGGCGCCGTGGCGCCTCGCGTGGTCGTCACGCCGGAGGTGCACCGCCCTGACGACCACGCCCGACGGGCGGCTGGTGGTGCGCGAGGACCGCGTCCGGGCGGTCGCCTGCCTCCCGGACGGCACGGAGCCGGCCCTCGACGAACGGGGCCGGCTGCACACCGGGGGCGGCGGCCCGGCCACCCGGCTGACGGACGCCGTGGCCGCGACCCTCGCGAGCCACCCCGCCACCGCCCTCGCCGCGGCCGGCGGCACGGTCCTGACCGGCGACCGGATGGGCACCGTCCACGCGTTCAGCCTGACCGGTGTGGACCAGGCCGCGCTGCACACCGGCCGCGTCACCGCACTGACGGCCACCCCGTCGACGACGTACAGCGGCGGAACGGACGGCACGGTACGCGCCTGGCACCCCGGCCAGTCCCCCGACCGCGCGGCAACGGTGACCAGCCGCCCCTACCCCGTCGTGGCCCTCCACGCCACGGCCCACCTCCTGGCCGTGGCCTGGTCGGACGGCCTGGCGGAACTGCACCGTCTGGACACGGGCGAGTCCGTCCCCTTCCGTCCGGGCCCCCGCATCCGCGCGGTCGCCATCACGGCCGACGGCTCCCTTGTCGTCGGGCTGGACGACGCGGTGGTGTGCCTGACGTGCGCCCTCAGCGGCTGAAGGTACCGGCGGGGTGACGGGTCAGCCGGACGCGTACGACCGCTCCACCTTCGCCACGTGCACCACGTACTCCTCGTACCAGTGCTCCCGGCCGTGAGCGCGGGCCGCCGCGTGTTCGGTGTGCTCGCGCCACGCGGCGATGGACTGCTCGTCGGTGAAGTACGCGACGGTGATGCCCCGCCCGTCGGGGCCGCGCACCGACTCGTGGCCGAGGAAGCCCGGTTGCTCGGCGGCGAGGCGGCCCATCCGCGCGGCGGTCTCGCCGTAGCCGTTGTCGCCCTCGGTGCGGCGGGAGGTGAAGATCACGGCGTAGTACGGGGGTTCGTGGGCCGGAACCAAGGACGCGGACATGCTTCTCCCCAGGTGGAAGGGCGGGTGTGGGAACACCGCCCACCCTCCGTGGTGTGAGGCCGTCAGGTCCAGAGGGCTCCCGGAAAGGGATCCATCTCTTTACCCGGGCTTCTTCGGAATCGCCGCGACCAGGCGACCGGCCGCCGTGAAGTGGAGCCGGTCCAGGGAGTCGGCGCCGTAGGGCCACTCGTCCGAACGGTGGAAGCACAGGTCGGTCGGGATGGGGGAGTCCCGCAGGTCCGCGACGTGCGTACCGGGCGGCAGGCCGGCCAGGGTGGCGCGCAGCGGGTCGGGGGTGCCCGGCCACTCCCCGACGGGGACGGGGCGTGTCCAGGGCTCGCCGGTGTTGGGCGTGAACCAGTCGGTGGCGGCGCGGACGCGGCCGGCGACGTTGTCCGTGGCGACCGCCTCACGGGCGATGCGCGCGACCGTCAGCAGCAGGTGGGGCAACGACTCGGCGAGCAGGGACAGTTCCGGCTCCCTGGCGAGCTGGTGGTCGATGGGGACGGAGACGGCGTACCCCCACTCGCCGGTGTCCGGGTCGATACGGATCTGCGCGAGCGACGTGCTGTGGGGGCGAACCACGCGGGCGACCGGCCAGTAGGTGCCGTCGCCGCCCAGCATGCGGTGCACCTCGGGGTCGACGGTGTGCTCCGGCGCTCCCGGCAGCAGGAGCAGCGGGGGCAGGCCGGCCACCCGTACGCCGCCGATCTCGCGCAGCACGGTACGGATGTCGTCCGGTACGGGCACCGCCCAGGTGTCCATTTCCGCGTCGTCGCAGCCCGCTTCGAGCGTCACGTGGGCCGGGTGCGCCCCGGCCAGGGCGCGCAGCTCGGCGACGGCGAGGCGCGCCGCGTCCGCCGGGACGCGGTGGCGCCGCACCGGGCGGTCCAGGTAGTCCCCGCTGGGGAGGCTGCGCAGCAGCAGCCCCCGGCCGCCGCCCACCAGCTCCCACTCCGTCTCGCTGCCGCCGGTGTCGGCGGTGTCGTACTCCAGGGAGTAGTACGGCTCCCACACGACCTGGCACGGATATCCGGGCAGCGCCCGCAGATCGACCACGTCGGTCAGCGAGTCACCCCCGGCGACCAGGGCCGCGAGCTCCGCGTCCGGGCCCTCGGCGGCCTCGACCGACGGGACGGCGGCGACGGACGCCTTGGGGGCGGACCGCTCGGTGCCGAGGGCCGCCAGCCAGGAGGTGAACGAGGGCGCCTCGACCACGATCTCCACGTCGTCGTACGGCTGGACGCGCACCACCGGCCCCCACTCCTCGTCGCCCAGTGCGACGACCGTGGTGCCCTCGGGCAGGTCACCGATCCGCCACTGGCCGCCGGTCAAGCCCTCCGGACCGAACACGTAGGAGGCGCGGCCGTCCCGTACCCCGCCGGTCTCGCGCAGGACGGCCCGGACGGCCTCGGGCACCGGCACCGGCCACCGGTCGAGCTCGGAGTCCGGGATGCCGTCCCGCAGTTCGAGGCCCCGTGCGCGGAGGGCCGATATCGCCGCCTGTACCTGGTCAACGCCACTTTCGGTCATGGGTCCCGATCATGGCAGAGCCCTCCGACAACGCCCTCAGGCGGCCGCCGTGGGCGCCAGCCGCGCGGCCAGCCAGGTCGGTACGCCGCCGAGCAGTTGGAACAGTCGCCGCGCCTCCGCGCGCAGCCGTGTCGCCTCGGGCTCCGGTTCGGTGTCCGCCAGGGCCGCCAGGGCCGGAGCCGTACCGACGAGGTAGCCGAGCTCCTCGCGCAGGCGGAGGGACTCGGCGAAGCCGTGCCGGGCCTCCGCCAACTCGCCCTCGCGGAGCGCCAGTCCGCCGAGGTGCCGCCAGGTGGAGGAGAGCAGCAGGGTGTCGCCCTGGGCGGCGGCGCCCGCGTGGGCGCGGTGGTACGCGGCGCGGGCGGCCTGGGGCGAGTCGCCGAGGTTCTGGGCGAGCAGGCCGCGGCGGAAGTCCAGCAGCGGGCGGCCGGGCGCGGAGGGGGCGATGAGCGCCGCCGCCCGGCCGAGCGCCGCCCGCGCCTCGTCGGCCCGGTCCCGTACGCCCAGCAGGGTCGACGCGTAGGCGAGGTAGCCGCGCTCGCAGGCGGCCGCGCCCCGCTCCTCGTCCTCCTGGGCGATCGCCTCCGCCGAGCGCAGGGCGTCCTCCGCCTCGGCCCACCCCTGCTCGGTGTAGAGACACCGCTCGATCAGCAGGGACGCGCGCTGGAGCGCGACGGCGGGGTCGTGCGCGCCGGGTACGAGGAGGGCGGCCGCGTCGCTCCAGCAGCCGCGCGAACGCAGCCGCCATACCGCGGTCTGGAGGGGATCGTCGCTTGCGGTCGTTCCGGAACCAGACATGGCGGTATGCGCCACATTGCCCTCCCCGAGCGCGCCATTGAGCTGTTGAGTCCGGAGAATCTCAGCACGGAACGGCACGCCCGGCCAAGAGGGTCAGGTGAATTGATTCACAATCAGTGGGCGCGGAACGGCCCGCAGTACGGGGCCGGGACGGCTTCCGACGGCCGCCGCCGTTCCCCGCGAAGATCCACACAAAGGGGTGACGCCACGACGGGCCCCGTGGCCGGGCCGCGTTCACGCCGGAGCGCGGCCCGCGACGGTGAAGCAGGGGCCGGGCGCGCGTCGACGCGCTTTCGCGCCGGGCGGAGACGCCCCGGAGACCGGGACGCGCGGCGAGTGGGCGCCGCACGGACCGAGAAACGTGCCGGTGAGGAGGTTTTTGCGCGGGCCGCGGGCCAGGGCGCGGCCGTAACCACCTCCGCAGTCACGGAGGTGGCGGTTCCGCTTACGGCTGACGCTGGGCGGTACTTCATACAATATGACCAGGCGGCCCACTGTTGCGGTACCCCCGTGACCCGCGTCTACCTTCCGAAACAAGGCCTCCCGTCCATGTCGGGGCGGGTGGTGAACCGAACAGAAGGAGACGTCATGAAGAAGGCCTACGAGGCTCCGACGCTCGTCCGACTGGGGTCCTTCCGGAAGAAGACCGGCCTCCTCCAGAGGTCGGGCAACGACCGCCTGGTCCTGAGCAAGAACTGACGGCAGACGGCTCGATCCGTCCGACGTCATGACGCCCACGCACACGAGTGCGGGCCCGGGCCCCGGCGACGCGCACCTCGCGGTCTTTCCCGACCGCGAGGACGCGGCCGCCGTGGCCCGGTTCTTCGCCCGCCCGGGCACCCGGTCGCTGCCCCACCCCTCGGGGCGCCCCTGGCTGGTCGGCCACTGGCACGACGACGACATCGTCACCGCCCGCGCCGGCTCCACCTCCCTCGCCGTCGTCGGGTGCTGCCCGCTCGACGCGGCCCGACTACGGCGCCACGCCGCCGGCCTGCGAGACCTCGCCCAACTCGACGCACTGGCCCGCACGCTGCCGGGCAGTTGCCACCTGCTGGCCGCCGTCGACGGCCGGCTCCGGGCGCAGGGCACCGCGTCGGGGCTCCGGCTGGTCTTCCACGCCCGGATCGGCGGCGTGACCGTGGCCGCCACCCGCGCCGACGTCCTCGCCGCCGCACTGGGCCGCGACCCGGACGAGGAACAACTGGCCGTACGGCTCCTCTGGCCGGTTCCCCACCCGCTCGCCGAAGCACCGATGTGGCGCGGCGTCACCGCCGTGGCCCCGCAGGACGCGCTGATCGTGGCGGAGGACGGGCACACCGTACGGCACACCCGCTGGTGGACCCCGCCCGAGCCGGCGCGGCCGCTCGCCGACGGGGCACCGCTGGTGCGCGAGGCCCTCGTGGAGGCCGTCGCCGCCCGCACCCGCCGGGGCGGCGTGGTCAGTTGCGACCTGTCGGGCGGCCTGGACTCCACCAGCGTCTGCTTCCTCGCCGACCGCTCACCCGCCCGGGTGGTGGCCAGCACCTGGCCGGGACGCGACCCGGCCGACACCGACCTGCACTGGGCCACGCTGGCCGCACGGTCCCTGCCGGACGTGGAGCACGTCGTGTGGGACGCCGAGGCCTCCCCGCTCGTCTACACCGATCTCCTCGCCATCGACGACCTGCTGGACGAACCGACCATCGGCGTCATGGACCGCTCACGGGTCCTGCACCACCTGCCCGCCATGGCCGAACGGGGCAGCCGGCTGCACCTGACGGGCATCGGCGGCGACCACGTGGCCTGGTGCTCCGAGGCGTACTACCACCGACTGGCCCGCACCCGCCCGCTGTTCGCGCTGCGGCAACTGCGCGGCTTCCGGGCCCTGTGGCAGTGGCCGCTCGGCGCCACGCTCCGCGCCCTGGCCGACTCCCGCCCGTACGCCAGGTGGCTGGCCGACGCGGGCGGGCACCTGCGCGACCCGGTACCCGCGACCGTCAGCACCAGCCTCGGCTGGGGCATGCCCCCGCGCCTCTTCGACTGGGTGACCCCCGACGCCGCGCGGGTGGCGCGGCAGGCGCTGGACCGGGCCGCCGCGCACGCCGTCCCGCACCACCCGGACCGCGGCCTGCACGCCGACCTCGAACAGATCCGCTCCTGCACCCGCATCATCCGGCAGTGGGACCGCATGGCGGCCCGCACCGGCGTCCCGATGGCCTCGCCCTTCCTCGACGACCGTGTCATCGAGGCGTGCCTCGCGGTCCGCCCCGCCGAACGCGTCACCCCCTGGGCGTACAAGCCCCTCCTCACCGCGGCCATGCGCGGGATCGTGCCCGACGCCTGCCTGCGGCGCACCAACAAGGCCGCCGCCTCCATGGACGCCGCCGACGGGCTGCGCGCACACCGCGCCGACCTGCTGGCGCTGTGGGAGGACTCGCACCTCGAACGGCTCGGCCTGGTGGACGGCGCCGCCCTGCGCCGCCTCGCCCAGCGGCCGTCCACGCCCGGACTGCGCGACGCCATCCTCTACTCGACGATCGCCTGCGAGGTGTGGCTGCGCGGCCTGGCACTCCGGACGAAACCCCCGACGGAAGGGAAGTCACCATGGCACTGCGCTTCGGAGCCGACGTCTCCACCGCCGAAACCGGCTACGGCACGGTCCTCCTCGACCAACGCCGCGGACAGTACTTCGAGCTGAACCCCACCGGCACGCTGATCGTCCGCGTCCTGATGGCGGGCGGCGACGAAGCGGCCGCCGCCGACGCGCTCGTCGAGGAGTACGACATCGACCGGGCGAGGGCCGAGGAGGACGTCGCCGCCCTGGTGGCCGAACTGCGCACCTCGGGGCTGGCCGCATGACCACCCCGAGCGCCCTGGACATCCCCGTGGGCGTGCCCTTCGCCCGCAAGCTGGCCGCCCGGCTGGTCCTGGTGCCCGCCGCCGCGCTGTCGCTGCTGCCGCCGCACCGCATCCGGGCCGTGCTGGAGGTGGTCCGGCGCGGCGCCCGGCCCGCCACCGCGGCCCGCGCCCAGGCCGCCCGCGACGCCCTGTGCGCGGTGAGCCTGCGGTGCGCCGGGCCGCGCGGGTGCCTGCCCCGCTCGCTGGGCGCCGCGCTGCTGTGCCGGCTGACCGGCACCTGGCCCACCTGGTGCACGGGGGTGAGCGTGGTGCCCCCCTTCAACGCCCACGCCTGGATCGAGGCGGACGGGCGGCCCGTCGGGGAGCCGATGCCCGACGGGTACTTCGCGACGCTGCTCGCGGTGGGGCCGGCGGAGCCACGGCCTGCGACGTCCGGGCCTACGACGTAGCGGTCCAGTGCCCCGGGCGGTCCAGGCGCTCGGGCAGCACCGTGCGGGCGTCGCCGCGCGCGGCGTTGAGCTGCGGCTGGGTGAGGAACAGCGCGCCGGTGAGGTCGGCCCCCGCGAGCCGCGCGTCGCGGAGGTCGGCCCCGAGGAGGTCGGCCTCGCGCAGGTCGGCGCCGGTGAGGTCGGCCGCGATCAGGTACGCGCCGCGAAGGCTCGCCCCGCGCAGGTCGGCGCCCTTGAGCCGGGCGCCCATGAGGTCGGCGCCCCGGCGGTTCTTCTTCCGCCCGAGGGCGCCGGGGACGCCCGAGCGGGCCAGCTCGCCCGCCCGCGACAGCAGGTCGCCCACGACCCGGCGGTGCGCGTCCAGGTCCAGCGCGGTGAGCTCCTCGGGCGAGAGGAATGTGAGCCGCTCGGTCTCGGCGAGGAGGCGCCGGGCCTCATCGTGCAGCCGGCGCGCGGGCTCCAGCGCCAGCACCTCGGTGAGGTACGCGAGCAGCTCGTGCAACTGCCGAACGACCGGGAACGCGGCGAACATCCGCTGCGCCGTGTCCCGGTCCCGCCGCCAGTCGCGGCCGCCGAAGGTGACCTGCGAGACCTTCTGACCGGCGCCGAAGCAGTCGTACACCGTGCAGCCGGAGTAGCCCCGGTCGCGCAGCCGCTCATGGATGCCGCAGCGGAAGTCGGCGGCCAGGTTCCCGCACGGCGTGCCGGCCGGCTTGTCGGCGGCGAAGTCCGCCGAGGCGGCGAAGGGCAGCGCCACGCAGCACAGGCCGAAGCAGTTCGCGCAGTCGCCGCGGAGGGTGTCCGGGCGGGGCTCCGGCTGGGCGTCCGCGCCGGGAACCGGCTGAGTGCCCGCGCCGGAATCCGCCCGGGCGTCCGCCCCCGTGTCCGTTCGTCCGGACATCTTGTTGTGTACCGCTTTCTCTCGGTCGTGGTGACGTTGCGTCAGGACATCCGCAGCGCCAGGAAGAAGTCCAGCTTGTCCTCCAGCCGCGACAGGTCGCGTCCCGTGAGCTGCTCGATGCGGCCCACCCGGTACCGCAGCGTGTTCACGTGCAGGTGCAGGCGGCTGGCGCAGCGGGTCCAGGAGCCGTCGCAGTCGAGGAAGGCCTCCAGCGTCGGGATCAGCTCCGCCCGGTGGCGCCGGTCGTAGTCGCGCAGCGGGTCCAGCAGCCGGGCCGTGAACGCCCGCCGCACGTCGTCCGGGACGAACGGCAGCAGCAGCACGTGCGAGGCCAGCTCGTGGTGGCCCGCCGCGCACACCCGGCCCGGCCGCGCCGCCGCCACGCGCCGGGCGTGCCGGGCCTCCTCCAGGGCGCCGCGCAGTCCCTCGGCCGAGTGCACGGCGGCGCTCACGCCCAGGGTGAGGCGCCCGTCGCCGTCGAGGCCCGCCGACAGGGGCGCGCGGACGGCGGCGAGCAGGGCATCGGCGTGCAGTCCGTCGCCGCCGGCGGGGCGCGCCTCGCCCTCCTCCTCCGGCTCCGACGGGCCCGGCACCACCGGGAGCGGCACCAGGGCGATGGCCTCGTCCCCGGTGTGGGCCACCGCGATGCGGTCGGCCGAGTCGGGGCCGGCCGTCGACGGGTCGACCAGGATCTCCTCCAGCAGCGACTGGGCGACCGGGCCGGCCTCGATGCCCGGCGCGCCCGTACCGCCCTCGCCCCATTCGACCCGGGCCACCACGACCTGCCAGTGCGGCGCGGTGCCGAGCCCCGGCAGCAGCACCGGCGCGGCCACCCTCAGCCGCGCGGCGATCTCGGCCGGGGCGGCACCCGTCTGGACCAGCTCCAGGACCTCCTGGGCCAGCCGCCGCCGTACCGTACGCGCCGCGTCGCGCCGGTCCCGCTCCACGGCGATGAGCTGGGTGACGCCCTGGAGCAGGTCCAGCCGGGCGGCCGGCCAGTCGCCGGCGTCCGCCTCGACGGCCAGCAGCCAGTCGGACAGCACCGTCTCGCGCACGTCCCGGGAGGCGGGGGCGGCGCCTCGACCGGTGTTACGGATCGGGAAGAGCGAGTACGTCGTTCCGCCCGCGACCGCCCGGTGCGGACCGCGCCGCCCGGTGCGGGTGGCGGCCAGGTGTTCACCGGCGAGGGCGGCGCCCACCTCCGGGGGCAACGGTGTCCCGGCGCCTGCGATCTGACGTCCCGTCGGTGACAACACCCAAGCGCGAAGGTCCAGGTCGGAGCCGAGCAGGTCGAGAACGACCTCCGGGCCGCCGCCCGCCGGGCCGGAGGTCATCAGCCTCCTGTGGCGATCGACGACAGCCGCGAGATCACCGGCCCGCTCACCCGACACCTGTCGAACAACATGCTCAGTGATCGTTGCGAATGCAACGGATTCGTTCACTGCGAACAGCGGGAGGCGATGGCGCAAACACGCCTGAACCAGATCGTCGGGGATCGAACCCAGTTCCGCCTCACCGGCCGCCAGGCCCGCCACCCCCGCGCTCGCGAGGATCCGGACGAAGCGCTCGGAGTCCGCCGCGTCCCGCCGCCAGGCGAGGCCGGTGAGCACCAGCTCGCCGCCGGAGAGGTACCTGCTGGGGTCCTGGAGGTCCGTCGTCATCACGCCGCGGACCGTGCGGTCCAGCTCGTCCTCGCCGCCGAGCAGCCGCAGCCCCAGCGCATCGGTTTCCAGCAGTGCGCGCAGCCGCATGTGATCGCCGCCGATCTGTCTCGTGGGTGTCTCGTTGTTGCCGGTGAGCCGTGGCCACCGTTTCCGGGGGGAAACGGAGAGGTTACTGCTCCTCGCCTTTCGTTCGAATCTACAAGACGAGGAGGGCGGCCAGCCAACTCCTTCATGGTTTCGGTGACTGCACCGGGCGGAGCACCGCTGGGTGTACTGGGGCCACAACGCGTTAACAGCACATGAACATGAAGACGAAGACGTGGGCCGGCCGTCCCCCGAGCCCCAGCGAACCACTTGATCACACGGAACCCGGAACACGTCGATCACCAGGATCACGGACCGCCGGGCCTCTGATCACCGGATCACGTAGAAGAGAGCCACTCATGGACTTCCTTCGCCCCGCAAGCTGGGAGGAGGCGCTCGCCGCCAAGGCCGAGCACCCCACGGCTGTGCCCATCGCGGGTGGCACCGATGTCATGGTCGAGATCAACTTCGACCACCGGCGGCCCGAGTACCTGCTGGACCTGAACCGCATCGAGCTGCTCGGCGAGTGGGAGGTCGGCGAGGAGAACGTCCGGCTGGGCGCCTCCGTCCCGTACACCCAGATCATGGAGCACCTGCGGGCCGAGCTGCCCGGTCTGGCGCTCGCCTCGCACACCGTGGCCTCGCCGCAGATCCGCAACCGCGGCGGTGTCGGCGGCAACCTGGGCACGGCGTCCCCGGCCGGCGACGCGCACCCCGCCCTCCTGGCGGCCGGTGCCGAGGTGGAGGTGGAGTCCGTGCGCGGCTCCCGCTTCATCCCGATCGACGAGTTCTACACGGGCGTCAAGCGCAACGCGCTCGCTCCGGACGAGCTCATCAAGACGGTCCACATCAAGAAGGCCGACGGGCCGCAGCAGTACTCCAAGGTGGGTACCCGCAACGCGATGGTGATCGCGGTGTGCGCCTTCGGTCTGGCGCTGCACCCGGAGACCCGGACCGTGCGGACCGGTATCGGCTCGGCCGCCCCCACGCCCGTACGGGCGAAGGAGGCCGAGGACTTCCTGAACGCCGCGCTCGAAGAGGGCGGGTTCTGGGAGAGCGGCAAGATCATCACTCCCTCGATCGCCAAGCAGTTCGCGGAGCTCGCCTCCGGGGCCTGCAACCCGATCGACGACGTGCGGGGAACGGCCAAGTACCGCCGCCACGCCGTCGGCATCATGGCCCGCCGCACGCTCGGCTGGACCTGGGAGCAGTACCGCGGCACCGGCCGCACCCTTGAAGGAGCTGCATAACCATGCGCGTGAATTTCACGGTCAACGGACGTCCGCAGGAAGCCGACGACGTCTGGGAGGGCGAGTCCCTCCTCTACGTTCTGCGTGAGCGCCTGGGCCTGCCCGGTTCGAAGAACGCCTGCGAGCAGGGCGAGTGCGGCTCCTGTACGGTCCGCCTGGACGGCGTCCCGGTCTGCTCCTGCCTCGTGGCCGCCGGCCAGGTCGAGGGCCGCGAGGTCGTCACCGTCGAGGGCCTCGCCGACTACGCCAAGCAGCGTGCCGAGCACAGCGGCACGTGCGGCACCGGCGCGTGTGGCTCCTCCGGTACGTCGCTCCAGGACGCTCAGGCGTGGTCCGCCAAGGGCACCGACTCCCAGACCGGCGAGGGCACCGAGCTCTCCCCGATCCAGCAGGCCTTCATCGACGCGGGCGCCGTCCAGTGCGGCTTCTGCACCCCGGGCCTGCTGGTCGCGGCCGACGAGATGCTGGAGCGCAACCCCTCCCCGTCCGATGAGGACATCCGCGAGGCGCTCTCCGGCAACCTCTGCCGCTGCACCGGTTACGAGAAGATCCTCGACGCCGTCCGCCTCGCGGCCGCCCGTCAGGAACGTCAGGGAGAGGCGGTCTGACCATGTCCCAGAACACCCGAGTCGCCGCCGCCCCGGCCGGCACTCCCACCAAGGTCACCCAGGGGTCCCAGACCAAGGGCGGCATCGGCGAGTCGACGCTGCGCCCCGACGGCACCCTGAAGGTCACCGGCGAGTTCGCCTACTCCTCGGACATGTGGCACGAGGACATGCTGTGGGGCCAGATCCTGCGCTCGACCGTCGCCCACGCCGAGATCGTCTCCATCGACACCTCCGAGGCCCTCGCCCAGGCCGGCGTGTACGCCGTCCTGACCTACGAGGACCTGCCCACCGAGGTGAAGAACTACGGCCTGGAGATCGAGGACACCCCGGTCCTCGCCAACGGCCGGGTACGCCACCACGGTGAGCCGGTCGCCCTGGTCGCGGCCGACCACCCGGAGACCGCCCGCCGCGCGGCCGCGAAGATCAAGGTCGAGTACAAGGAGCTGCCCGTCGTCACCGACGAGGCCTCCGCCCTCGCCCCCGACGCGCCGCTGCTGCACCCGGGCCGCGATGACCACCACGCCGGTCACGTCCCGCACCCGAACATCGTGCACCGCCAGCCGATCGTCCGCGGCGACGTGGAGGAGGCCCGTAAGCGGGCCGATGTGATCGTCGAGGGCGAGTACACCTTCGGCATGCAGGACCAGGCCTTCCTCGGCCCGGAGTCCGGCCTGGCCGTGCCCGCCGAGGACGGCGGTGTCGACCTGTACGTCGCGACCCAGTGGCTGCACTCGGACCTCCGCCAGATCGCCCCCGTCCTCGGCCTGCCCGAGGAGAAGGTCCGCATGACGCTCTCCGGCGTCGGCGGTGCCTTCGGCGGCCGCGAGGACCTGTCCATGCAGATCCACGCCTGCCTCCTGGCCCTCCGCACCGGCAAGCCGGTCAAGATCGTCTACAACCGGTTCGAGTCCTTCTTCGGGCACGTCCACCGGCACCCGGCGAAGCTGTACTACGAGCACGGCGCCACCAAGGACGGCAAGCTCACGCACATGAAGTGCAAGATCGTGCTGGACGGCGGCGCCTACGCCTCCGCCTCCCCGGCCGTCGTCGGCAACGCCTCCTCGCTCTCCGTCGGCCCGTACGTCATCGACGACGTCGACATCGAGGCCATCGCGCTCTACACGAACAACCCGCCCTGCGGCGCCATGCGCGGCTTCGGCGCGGTCCAGGCGTGCTTCGCGTACGAGGCCCAGATGGACAAGCTCGCGGCGCGACTGGGCATGGACCCGGTGGAGTTCCGCCAGCTCAACGCCATGGAGCAGGGCACCCTGATGCCGACCGGCCAGCCGGTCGACTCGCCCGCCCCGGTCGCCGAGCTGCTGCGCCGCGTCAAGGCCCGTCCCCTGCCGCCCGAGCGCCAGTGGGAGTCCACCGAGGGCGCCGACGTCCGCGCGCTGCCCGGCGGTCTGTCCAACACCACCCACGGTGAAGGCGTCGTCCGGGGTGTCGGCTACGCGGTCGGCATCAAGAACGTGGGCTTCTCCGAGGGCTTCGACGACTACTCCACCGCCAAGGTGCGCATGGAGGTCATCAACGGTGAGGCGGTCGCCACCGTCCACACCGCGATGGCCGAGGTCGGCCAGGGCGGCATCACCGTCCACGCCCAGATCGCCCGCACGGAGCTGGGCGTCACCCAGGTGACGATCAACCCGGCCGACACGCAGGTCGGCTCGGCCGGCTCGACCTCCGCCTCCCGGCAGACGTACGTCACCGGTGGCGCGGTCAAGAACTCCTGCGAGCTCGTGCGCGAGAAGGTGCTGGAGATCGGCCGCCGGAAGTTCGGCACGTACCACCCCGCGTGGGCCACGGCCGAGCTGATCCTGGAGGGCGGCAAGGTCGTCACCGACGGCGGCGAGGTCCTCGCCGACCTGGTGGACGTCCTGGAGGACGAGGTCGTCGAGATCGAGGCCGAGTGGCGCCACCGCCCCACCGAGGCCTTCGACCTCCGTACCGGCCAGGGCAACGGCCACGTCCAGTACTCGTTCGCCGCGCACCGCGCGGTGGTGGAGGTGGACACCGAGCTGGGCCTGGTCAAGGTCATCGAGCTGGCCTGCGCCCAGGACGTCGGCAAGGCCCTCAACCCGCTGTCCGTCGTCGGCCAGATCCAGGGCGGCACCACCCAGGGCCTGGGCGTGGCGGTCATGGAGGAGATCATCGTCGACCCCAAGACCGCGAAGGTGAAGAACCCCTCCTTCACGGACTACCTGATCCCCACCATCCTCGACACCCCGACCATCCCGGTCGACGTGCTCGAGCTCGCCGATGACCACGCGCCCTACGGCCTGCGCGGCATAGGAGAGGCCCCGACCCTGTCGTCCACCCCGGCCGTCCTCGCGGCGATCCGGAACGCGACGGGCCTGGAGCTCAACAAGACGCCGGTACGCCCCGAGCACCTCACCGGCACCCTGTAAGCCCTCCGGGCGGTGCGTGCCTCCCGGGAACGTCACACTTCCACCGCCCGCACCGCCCGGAGCATCCCCCCACCCGTCCCCAGCCCCCCACACAACCGCCCCCCACGAAGTACCGCAGTACCGCTCAACCCCGCATCACCCCGTTCGTCTCGGGCCGTCCCCCGGGTCGTGCAGCCAACGCACCATCCCAAATCCCGCAGTCTTTTGCCCCACGGGCATGCGGGTGCCCCTTTGAACCTTGGGAGTAGGCACCATGACCCAGTCGTCAGTGGAGCCGAAGACCGTCGCCGAAGACGCGGGATCCGGTTCCCGCGTTCCCGCCGGACGGTCTTGGCTCGACCGGTACTTTCACATAACCCACAGAGGATCCACGGTCGCGCGTGAGGTGCGCGGCGGCATCACCACCTTCATGGCGATGGCCTACATCCTCCTGCTCAACCCGCTGCTCCTCGGCGGTCCGGACGCGGCCGGCGACAAGCTGAGCCAGCCCGCCCTCATCACCGCGACCGCCCTCGCGGCAGCGGTCACCACTCTGGCGATGGGTTTCATCGGCAAGGTCCCGCTCGCCCTCGCGGCGGGCCTGAGTGTCGCGGGCGTCATCTCCACCCAGGTGGCCCCGGAAATGACCTGGCCGCAGGCCATGGGCATGTGCGTCGTCTACGGCGCCGTGATCTGTCTGCTGGTCGTCACCGGTGTTCGTGAAGTCATCATGAACGCCATCCCGCTGGCGCTGAAGCACGGCATCACGATGGGCATCGGCCTCTTCATCGCGATGATCGGCTTCGTCAACGCGGGCTTCGTCGGCAAGGGCGAGGGCGGCGGTCCCGTCACCCTCGGTGTGGGCGGTTCGCTCACCGGCTGGCCGGTCGTGCTGTTCGCCGTCACGCTCCTGCTGATCTTCATGCTCCAGGCCCGCAAGGTGCCCGGGGCCATCCTGCTCGGCATCGTGGTCGGCACGATCATCTCCGTCGTCGCCACCGCGACCGGCCTCATCAGCGAGGCCGAGTGGGCCGGCAAGGCGCCGGTCCTGCACGGCAGCGTCGTCTCCATGCCGGACTTCTCGCTCTTCGGCCAGGTCGAGTTCGGCGGCTGGGAACAGCTCGGCTACACCACCGTCGGCATGATCGTCTTCACCCTGGTGCTGGCGGGCTTCTTCGACGCCATGGCGACCATCATCGCCGTCGGCCAGGAGGCCAAGCTCGCCGACGCCCAGGGCCGGATGCCCGGCCTCAACAAGGCCCTGTTCATCGACGGCGCCGGCGGCGCGATCGGTGGCGCGACGGGTGCCTCCGGACAGACCGTCTTCATCGAGTCCGCCACGGGCGTCGGCGAAGGTGCGCGCACGGGCCTGTCGGCCTCGGTCACCGGTCTGTTCTTCGCCGCGTGTCTGTTCTTCACCCCGCTGACCCAGCTCGTGCCGGGTCAGGTGGCCTCCGCCGCCCTGGTCGTCATCGGCGCGATGATGCTCCAGAACGCCCGGCACGTGGACTGGAGCGACTGGTCCGTCGCCGTCCCGGTCTTCCTGACGGTCGTCCTGATGCCGTTCACCTACACCATCACCACCGGTGTCGGCGCGGGTGTCATCGCGTACTGCGCCATCAAGGCCGCGCAGGGCAAGTGGCGCGAACCGAGCATCCTCATGTGGGTGCTGTCCGCGGTGTTCATCTTCTACTTCGCCACGGGTACCGCGCACTGACGGGACCCCCTCACACATCCGCCTGTAAGGAGGCCGACATGCTGGACATCGCCGAAGAGCTTCACCGGTGGGTCGAGCAGGGACGTGACTTCGCCGTCGCCACCGTGGTGGCGGTCGGTGGCAGCGCGCCCCGGCAGCCGGGCGCCGCCCTCGCCGTGGACAGCGAGGGTACGGCGATCGGGTCGGTCTCCGGTGGATGTGTCGAGGGGGCCGTGTACGACCTGTGCCGGCAGGCGCTGGAGGACGGCGAGACCGTCCTGGAGCGCTTCGGCTACAGCGACGAGGACGCCTTCGCGGTCGGCCTGACCTGCGGCGGCATCATCGACATCCTCGTCACCCCGGTCCGCGGCGGGGTCTATCCCGCCGCGCTCGGAGCCGCCGCCGGAGGGGAGGCGGCGGCTCTGGCCAGAATCACGGAGGGGCCGGCAGACCTGTTGGGGCAGGCTCTGCTGGTCCGTTCCGACGGCTCGTACGAGGGCAGCCTCGGCGGCCACCCCGAGCTGGACCGCACGGCGGCGGGCGAGGCCCGCGCCATGCTCGACGCCGGCCGCACCGGCACCGTCACCATCGGCGAGGACGGCTCCCGCTGCGGGCAGCCGCTCACCCTGCTGGTCGAATCCAGCGTGCCGGCCCCCCGCATGATCGTCTTCGGGGCGATCGACTTCGCGGCGGCGCTGGTACGGGTGGGGAAGTTCCTCGGCTACCACGTCACCGTGTGCGACGCCCGCCCGGTCTTCGCGACGCCCGCCCGCTTCCCCGAGGCGGACGAGGTCGTCGTCGAGTGGCCGCACGAGTACCTGGCGCGCACCGAGGTGGACGGCCGCACCGTGCTGTGCGTCCTCACCCACGACGCCAAGTTCGACGTCCCCCTGCTCGAACTGGCCCTCAGGCTTCCCGTCGCGTACATCGGCGCGATGGGCTCCCGCCGCACCCACGAGGACCGCAACAAGCGGCTCCGCGAGGTCGGCGTCACCGAACTGGAGCTGACCCGCCTCCGCTCCCCGATCGGCCTCGACCTCGGCGCCCGCACGCCGGAGGAGACGGCCCTGTCGATCGGCGCGGAGATCGTCGCCAACCGGCGCGGCGGCAGCGGCGTCTCCCTCACGGGCGCCCACACCCCGATCCACCACGACGGCCCGGACTCCTCCCCGGCGGGCCGTATCGGATCGGTGGCCTGAGCCGGCCCGCGGCGGGGGAAAGCCCCCGGTCAAGGCGGCGGAAAACCCCCGTGACCTGTCCGTTATCCGGCGACTAGAGTCCGGAGGCATGGACATCCGCAGTGTGCCCGAGGCCCATGTGGACCGGGCCATGGAGCTCGTGTACCTGGTCTTCCACGACCATCCGGAGGAGGAGCGGCGCAAGCACCACCGGGAGCTGGTGCTCCAGTGCGAGCGCATCGGCGCGTACGACGGCGACACCCTGGTCGGATTCGTCGCCGCCCACCCCTTCACCCTCTCCGTGCCCGGCGGTGAGCTGCCCTGCCCCGGGCTGACGTTCGTCTCCGTCGCACCGACCCACCGCAGGCGCGGCGTCCTGTCCGCGATGATCGCCGAGCTGTTCCGGCGCGCGGCCCGGCAGGGCCGCCCGCTGGCCGCGCTGTGGGCGTCCGAGGACGCCATCTACGGCCGCTTCGGCTTCAGCCCCGCCATGGAGTGCCTCAGCGTCGAGATCGACTCCCGCCGCCCGCTCACGCTGCGCATCGCTCCCGACGAACGGCCGCTGCGGCTGATCGCCCCGCCCGACGCCCCGGCGGTCGTCGGGCCCTACTACGACGCCACCCGGGCGGCCAGGGCGGGCCGGATCGCCCGTGACGCGGAGCGCTGGAGCGGCGAGTGGCTGACCGAGGAGGACGAGGAGGACGACGAGCTGTCCCCGCCCCGGATCGTCGCCCTCGGCGCCGAGGGCGAGCCCATCGCCGGGTACGCCGTCTACCGCACCAAGCCCGGCAACGACGACACCGGCACGCCCGGTGTGGTCCGGGTCGACGAGCTGGAGGCGGACGACGCCCCCGCGGCCGCCGCCCTGTGGCGGTACGTGGCGTCCATCGACCTCACCGGCACGGTCCGCGCCTGGGGCCGCCCCCTGGACGACCCGCTGCCGCTGTTCGCCGCCGACCGAGACCAGGTAAGGGTCACGGGCAGGTTCCCCGGCCTGTGGGTGCGGCTGGTCGACGCCGCGGCGGCGCTCACCGGCCGCTCCTGGGCCGCGCCCGTCGACGTCGTGCTGGACGTCCGCGACGACCACCTGCCCGCCAACTCCGGCCGCTTCCGCCTCACCGCCACCCCGGGGACCTGCTCGTACGAGCGGGTGGACGGCGCCCCCGACCTGAGCTTCGACGTGCGGGACCTGGCGGCCTGCTACCTGGGCGGCACGGAGGTGCGGCACCTGGTGCGCGCGGGCCTCGTGACGGAGCACACCGAGGGCGCCGCGGCCGCGCTGGACGCCGCCCTGCGCACGGAACTGCTGCCGAACACGGGCGACGAGTTCTGAGCGGGTGATCCGCCCGGCGGCGGGGTACCCGGAGCGGTTCAAGCCGGAGGCGTCGGGAACCCGCCACATCCCCGGCCCAGGCCCGGCGGACCGGTGCGCTGAGCCTGCCGAGCCGGGATGATGGTGCGTCCCGCGCAGTCCTCGCCGGACCAGTCCCCGCTGGATGCGATCGGAAAGGTGGTTTCCGTTGCGCACTGTCGGAGTGGAAGAGGAACTCCTCCTGGTGGACCCGAGGACCGGCGAGCCACGCGCCCTGTCCATGGCCGTGCTGGCCATCGCGGCCAAGGAGAGCCGGGGCAGGGCCCACGCCTTCACCAAGGAACTCCAGGGCCAGCAGCTCGAGTTCGCCACGCACCCGCAGACCGGGATGCGTGAGCTGGCCGCCGAGGTCGAACGCTGGCGCGCGGTGGCCGCCCGGCACGCCGCGGAGGCCGGGGCGGCCGTGGTGGCCCTCGCCACCTCGCCGCTGCCCGTGGGCCCGGCCCTCACCGAGGGCAAGCGCTACCGCTGGATCCAGGAGCGCTTCGGCCTCACGGCCCTGGAGCAGCTCACCTGCGGCTGCCATGTGCACGTGTCGGTCGAGTCCGACGAGGAGGGCGTCGGCGTCCTGGACCGGATACGGCCGTGGCTGTCCGTCCTGCTCGCGCTGAGCACCAACTCGCCCTTCTGGCAGGGCCACGACAGCGGGTACAACAGCTACCGCAGCCGGGTGTGGGGCCGCTGGCCCTCGGCCGGCCCCGTGGAGATCTTCGGCTCGGCGCGCCGCTACCACCAGCAGGTCAGCGACCTGATCGGCACCGGCGTCCTGCACGACGAGGGAATGATCTACTTCGATGCCCGGCTCTCCCGCAAGTACCCCACCGTCGAGGTCCGCGCCGCCGACGTCTGCCTCGACGCGTCCACCACCGCGCTCCTCGCCACCCTGACCCGCGGGCTGGTGGACACCGCCGCCCGCGAGTGGCGCGAGGGCGAGCCCCCCGCCCGCCACGGCGTCGGCCTGCTGCGCGCCGCGGCCTGGCGGGCCAGCCGCTCCGGCGTGGACGACGTGCTGGTCCACCCGCTCACCATGCGCCCCGCCCCCGCCGAAGACGTCGTGTACGCCCTGCTCGGCCACATCGAGAAGGCCCTCGACGAGAACGGCGACCTCGACTACGCCCGCCAGGGCCTCGTCGAAGTGCTGCGCGACGGCAACGGCGCCCGCGTCCAGCGCCGCCTCCTGCACCGCACCGGCAGCCTCCGCGAGGTCGTCGCCGCCTGCGTACGCCTCACGCAGGAGCGCCGGCATTAGGTCGTGTCCGGCGGATCATGCGTGGGCCACCAAGCGGTAGGACGGATTCCGCATGATCCCGCGCGCCGTGGGCAGGCGCCGGTGCGCCGGGACCGCCCCGGCGCCCCGCAGTCGCCCGCGCTCGAAGGAGAAACCGCACGTGATCCCGCGCCACAGCCCTCCCGGCTCGCCGATATACGACCAGCTCGTCGAGGAGCACGGAGACGTGCTCAACGAGGCGAGAAGGCTCGCCGAACAGACCCACCGGGAGGCCGAACGGGTCCTGGCGTGGGATGTGTCCACGTTCGGAAGGGATTACCGGGAACAGTCCTGAGCGTCCGGGTTTGCTCCGTGCGGCGCCGGGCACGCGCTCGGCAGACGCCGATGAAGGAGCGTGGTCATGGCTCGCAAGAAGGGTTCCAGCAAAGCCTCCGCCAAGGCCGAAGAGGTCAAGGGCGCGGCGAAGGAGAAGGCCGGCCGGGCGGTCGGCAACGAGCGTTTGACGGCCGAGGGCCGCGCGGAGCGCGCCAAGGGCGATCTGCGCCAGGCGGGCAAGAAGGCGAAGGACGCATTCGGTAAGTGACACCCCTCCCCGGCGGCCCGGCGGACACCGTCCGCCGGGCCGCCGTGCTGTCCGGAATGCCAGGATGTGTGACCTGTTCCAGGCTGGATACGCGATCAGGCGTACGCAGGCATACGTCGGCAGACGCCGGCACACGAGCAGGAGCAGCACACGGGAGCCACGCCATGGGAACCGAAGAAGCGATGGGCGACAACGTCTACCAGCCGGACGACGCCGAGGGCAGGGAGGACGACGGCATCCTCGACCCCGAGGACACCCTGTCGGACCGCGAGGCGGACCCCTACGACGAAGGCTGGTCGCCACCCGAGCGGCCGCTGGCCGTCAACCACGTGGGGACGACCGCCCGCGAGCAGCGCGAGGGCGAGACGCTCGACCAGCGGCTCTCCGAGGAGGTGCCCGACCCCGCCCTCCAGGAGCCGGACGACTCCAACGGCATCGGCGACCTCCCCGGCGGCGACGGCGAGCCCCTCGACGACCAGGTCGGCCGCGACCGCTCCGGACGCCTCGTAGCACCGGACGAGGGCGTACGCACCGACGACGAGAAGGACGTGGTCGCCCGGGACGTCGGCATCGCCGGAGCGGCGGCGTCCGCCGAGGAGGCCGCCGTGCACACCGTGCCCGACGAGGCCGACGAGATCCGCTGATGAGCGCCGCGCACACGCCCCCGATCCCGGACCCCATCCCGGACCCCACGCCGTCGCCCGACCCGGCCCCGGACCCGATGCCGGACCCCGGCCCCCTCCCGGACCCGCCCCACGCCCCGGACCCGGACCCGGACACCACCCGGTCGCGCCTCACCCTCCAGATCAACGGCGAGCCCCGGAGCCTCACCGTCGACCACCGCGCCACGCTGCTCGACCTCCTGCGCGAGCACCTCGGGCTGACCGGGGCCAAGAAGGGGTGCGACCACGGGCAGTGCGGGGCGTGCACCGTGCTCGTCGACGGGCGGCGCGCCAATAGCTGCCTGCTCCTCGCGGTGGCCCAGGACGGAGCCGACGTGATCACCGTCGAGGGCCTGGCCGCCGGCGGCGAGCTGCACCCGGTCCAGCAGGCCTTTCTCGACCGGGACGCCTTCCAGTGCGGCTACTGCACGCCCGGCCAGCTCTGCTCGGCCGTCGGCGTGTTCGCCGAGGCCGCCGCCGGGCACCCCTCACACGTCACCGATCCCGGCCGGCCCTCCGGTCAGGGCCCCGTGGAGCTCACGCCCGCGGAGATCCGCGAGCGGCTGAGCGGCAACCTGTGCCGCTGCGGCGCCTACCCCAACATCGTCGCCGCCGTTCAGGACGTGACCCGGTGAAGCCCTACGCCTACGTACGCGCCGCCAGCGTCGAGGAGGCGACCACCGCCCACGCGGCGCGCCCCGGCGCCCGCTACCTCGCCGGCGGCACCAACCTCGTCGACCTGATGAAGCACGGGGTCGAGGTGCCCGACACCCTCGTCGACGTCAGCCGCCTGCCGCTCGACACCGTCGAGGAACTGCCCGACGGGGCCCTGCGCGTCGGCGCGACCGTGCGTAACAGCGACCTCGCCGCCCACCCCCTCGTACGCGACCGCCATCCCGTCCTGTCACAGGCGCTGCTCGCCGGGGCGTCCGGCCAGCTCCGCAACATCGCCACCACCGGTGGCAACCTGCTCCAGCGCACCCGGTGCCCGTACTTCCAGGACACCGCCAGGCCCTGCAACAAGCGCGAGCCCGGCACCGGCTGCGGCGCCCGCGACGGCATCCACCGCGACCACGCCGTCCTCGGCCATTCCCCGCACTGCATCGCCACGCACCCCTCCGACATGGCCGTCGCCCTCGCCGCCCTCGACGCCACCGTCGAACTGCACGGTCCCGACGGCGAACGGTCCGTACCGGTGGCCGAGTTCCACCGGCTGCCCGGCGACCACCCCGAGCGGGACACCGTCATCCGGCCCGGCGAGCTGATCACCGCGGTCGTCCTGCCGCCCACCACGGCGGGGCTCCCCTCCGCGTACCGCAAGGCCCGCGACCGCGCCTCGTACGCCTTCGCGCTCGCCTCCGTCGCCGCCGTCCTCGACCTCGCCGAGGACGGGACCGTACGCCATGCGGGCCTCGCCTTCGGCGGCCTCGCCCACCGCCCGTGGCGGGCCCGGCTGACCGAGACCGCGCTGCTCGGCGCCGCGCCAACCGAGCACGCCATCGCCCACGCGGTGGACGCCGAACTCGGGCTGGCCCAGCCGCTGCGGGACAACGCCTTCAAGGTGCCGCTCGCCCGCAACCTGGCCTGCCGCGTCCTGTCCGAACTGGCCCGCCCCTGACCCCGGAGGACTCCCGATGACGTCCACCCGGCCCCGGACCCACCCCCGGGTCCCCGCCGCGCCCGCCCCCGCGCTCGGCACCGCCACCGAGCGCCTCGAAGGACGCGACAAGGTCACCGGCGCCGCCCGCTACGCCACCGAACTGGCCCGCACCCCGCCCGACTGCGCCTACGCCTGGCCCGTGCCGGCCACCATCGCCCGCGGCCGGGTCACCGCCGTCGACACGGCCGCCGCCCTCGCCCTGCCCGGCACCCTCGCCGTCCTCACCCCCGACACGGCACCCCGCCTCGGCGAGGCCGACGACCCGACGCTCGCCGTCCTCCAGGACGCCACCGTGCCGCACCGGGGCTGGTACGTCGCCCTCGCCGTGGCCGAGACCCTGGAGGACGCCCGCGCCGCCGCGGCCGCCGTCCACGTCACGTACGCCACCGAACCGCACGACGTCACCCTCACCCCCGGCCACCCGGACGCCTACCGCCCCGAGGAGGCCGGCGGTCAGCCCGCCCGCCGCGAGCGCGGCGACGCCGAGGAGGCCTTCGCCGCCGCGCCCGTCCGCGTGGACGCCACGTACCGCGTTCCGCCGCTGCACAACCACCCGATGGAGCCGCACGCCGCCTACGCCCGCTGGGACGGCGAGGGCGCCGGGGCCCACCTCACGGTCTACGACTCCAGCCAGGGCGCGAACCCCGTCCGCACCGCGCTGGCCAGGCTCTTCCGCCTCCCCAAGGACCGGGTCACGGTCGTCTCCGAGCACGTGGGCGGCGGGTTCGGCTCCAAGGGCACGCCCCGCCCGCACGTCGTGCTCGCCGCGATGGCCGCCCGCCACACCGGCCGGCCCGTCAAACTCGCCCTGCCCCGCAAAGACCTCGCCACGGTCGTCGGCCACCGCGCGCCCACCATCCAGCGCGTCAGGCTCGGCGCCGACCGCGACGGCACCCTCATCAGCCTCAGCCACGAGGTCACCGCCCACACCTCACGCGTGAAGGAGTTCGTCGAGTACGGCGCCGTCCCCGCACGCGTCATGTACGCCTCCCGGCACAGCCTCACCGACCACCACGTCGTCCGCCTCGACGTCCCGAGCCCCTCCTGGATGCGCGCCCCCGGCGAGGCACCCGGCATGTACGCGCTGGAGTCGGCCATGGACGAACTCGCCGGCGCCCTCGGCCTGGACCCCGTCGAGCTGCGCCTCCGCAACGAGCCCGCCACCGAACCGGACAGCGGCCTGCCCTTCAGCAGCCGCAACCTCGTCGCCTGCCTCCGCGAGGGTGCCCGCCGCTTCGGCTGGTCCGACCGCGACCCGCGCCCCGGCGTCCGCCGCGAGGGCACGCTGCTCACCGGCACCGGGGTCGCCGCCGCCACCTACCCGGTGCTCGTCTCACCGTCCACGGCCACCGCCACCGCCCGCCACGACGGCGGCTACGACGTCCGCGTCAACGCCACCGACATCGGCACCGGCGCCCGGACCGTCCTCGCCCAGATCGCCGCCGACGCCCTCGGCGCCCCCCTCGCCTCCGTACACATCGGCATCGGCAGCACCCGCCTGCCGTACGCCCCGCTCGCCGGCGGTTCCTCCGGCACCGCCTCCTGGGGCTGGGCCGTGCACCGGGCGTGCACGCGCCTGGCCGAGCGGCTGGCCCACCGCGTGGGCCCGCTGCCCGCCGAGGGCCTGTCCGCCTCCGCCGACACCACCGAGGAGGCCGAGGAGACCCCGCCGTTCGCCCGGCACGCCTTCGGCGCCCACTTCGCCGAGGTCCAGGTCGACACCGGCACCGGGGAGGTGCGGGTGCGGCGGCTGCTCGGCGTGTACGCCGCCGGGCGCATCCTCAACCCGCGCACGGCCCGCTCGCAGCTCGTCGGCGGCATGGTCATGGGGCTGGGCATGGCGCTGACCGAGCACAGCACCGTGGACCCGGCCTTCGGGGACTTCGCCGAGCGGGATCTGGCGTCCTACCACGTACCGAGCCACGCCGACGTGCCGGACATCGACGCGCACTGGGTCGAGGAGCACGACACCCACCTCAATCCGATGGGCAGCAAGGGCATCGGCGAGATCGGCATCGTCGGCACCCCGGCCGCCATCGGCAACGCCCTGCACCACGCCACCGGCGTCCGCTTCCGCGAGCTGCCGCTCACCCCCGACCGGGTGCTGCCGGCCCTGGCGTAGCCCGTAATGTGGGGGCCGTGTCACGCTCCTCCCAGCCCGTCACGGACTTCCGGCCCGTCCTGGACCGCATCGCCGCCGACATCGCCGCCACCCCCGGCCGCGGCCGCCCCGCCGACTACATCCCGCTGCTCGCCGAGGCCGACCCGGACCGCTTCGGGATGGCCGTCGCCGGGCTCGACGGCACGGTCTACGGGGTGGGGGACTGGCAGCAGCCCTTCTCGGCCCAGTCCATCACCAAGGTCTTCACCCTCGCCCTCGTGCTCGCGGCGGACGGCGAGACCCTGTGGGAGGGCGTGGGGCGCGAACCGTCCGGCAACCCGTTCAACTCGCTGGTGCAGTTGGAGTACGAGAACGGCATCCCGCGCAACCCGTTCATCAACGCGGGCGCCCTCGTCGTCACCGACCGGCTCCAGACCCTGACCGGCGACGCCTCCGGCAGCCTGCTGGACTTCCTCCGCGCCGAGAGCGGCAACCCCGCCCTGGACTTCGACGAGAAGGTCGCCGCCTCCGAGACCGCCCACGGCGACCGCAACGCCGCCCTCGCCCACTTCATGGCGTCGTACGGCAACATCACCAACCCGGTTCCGGACCTGCTCGACCAGTACTTCCGCCAGTGCTCGGTCGAGGCGTCCTGCGGCGACCTGGCGCTGGCCGCCGGGTTCCTCGCCCGGCACGGCATACGGGCCGACGGTTCGACGCTGCTCACCCGCAGCCAGGCCAAGCAGATCAACGCGGTCATGCTGACGTGCGGCACCTACGACGCGGCGGGCGACTTCGCCTACCGCGTCGGACTGCCCGGCAAGAGCGGCGTCGGCGGCGGCATCATCGCCGTCGTACCCGGCCACTGCACCCTGTGCGTGTGGAGCCCGGGCCTGGACCGGCGCGGCAACTCGGTGGCGGGCGTGGCGGCGCTGGACCGCTTCACGACGCTCACCGGCCTCTCCGTCTTCTGACCGCTCACCGCGCTCACACCGTCGCGATCCGGGTGAAGCGGCCCGCGACCCGCAGGTCGGCCTCGATCCGGTCCGCCGCCGCCCGCAGCTCGGGCAGCAGCTCGTGCACGCACTCCCCGGCGGTGCGCCGCACGCTGTGCATGGCCACGTTGACGGCGGCGACGACCGTCCCGGCGCGGTCGCGGACCGGTACGGCGATGGAGCGGAGGCCCTCCTCCAGCTCCTCGTCGACCAGGGCGTACCCGGACCGGGCGACGGAATCCAGGATCGCGGCCAGCTCGGCGGGGTCGGTGACGGTGTGCGGAGTGAGCGGGTCCAGGTCGGTGCGGGCCAGCCGCCCGGCGCGCTCGGCCGGCGCGAGCGCCGCCAGCATCACCCGGCCCATCGAGGTCGCGTACGCCGGGAAGCGCGTCCCGACGGTGATGTTGACACTCATGATCCGGCTCGTCGCCACGCGGGCCGTGTACCGGATGTCGTCGCCGTCCAGGACCGCGAGCGACGCCGAATCGTGCACCCGGGTGGCGAGCGCCGCCAGGTGGGGTGCCGCGATGGCGGGCAGCGTGGTGCGGGACAGCGGGGGATACCCGAGGCCCAGGACGCGCGGGGTGAGGCGGAACGTCCGCTCGTGCGCCGAGACGTACCCGAGGTGCTCCAGGGTGATCAGGGCGCGGCGGGCGGTGGCGCGGGCCAGGCCGGTGGCCTCGGCGACCGCGGTGAGCGTCAGGGCGTCCCGGCCCTCGCCGAACGCGGTGATCACGGTCAGCCCGCGGGCCAGCGACTCGATGAAGTCCCGGCCCAGTTCCTGTTTGGACGCCCCGGTCCAGGCGGCGAGGCCCGCTCCCGGCGTTTCGCCGGCCACCGGCGGCCGCGCCTCGCGCAGCTCCCGCTCCATCTCCCGCACGGCCGCGCGCAGCCGGGGCAGCGCCGCCTCCCGCAGGGACTCGGCGCTGTGCCGGCTGGTGTGGCTCACCACGCTCACCGCGCACGCCACCCGCCCGCCGGGCGCGCGCACCGGCACGGCGAGGGCGACCAGGCCCGGTTCGATGCGCTGGTCGTCGAGCGCCCAGCCGCGCGTCCGCGCCTCGGCCGCGCGCTGCTCGAAGTCGTCCTCGTGGCGCCGGGCGCGCGGGGGTACGGCGGGGAAGCGGCGCTCCTCGGAGTCGGCGGCGCGCCACTCGCGCCACCGCTCCCACTCCTCGTCCGTCCAGTCGGCGGCGAACAGCGGCCCCGGCCCGGTGCGCTCGGCGGGCAGCAGGTCGCCGATGCGGAAGCTGAGGGACATGGCGCGGCGCCGGGTCGCCTGGTGGATGAAGCGGATGCCGTCCTGGTCGGCGACCGCGAGGGACACCGACTCGTCCAGCTCGTCGGCGAGGGCGTCGGCGCGGCCGTCGAGCAGGCCGGGGAGGCGGATCGCGGCCAGGTAGGCGTTGCCCAGCTCCATCAGGCGCGGGGCCAGGGTGGCGTCACGGCCGTCGAGGCGGACGTACCCCATCCGGGCGAGGGTGGCGGTGACCCGGTCGACGGTGGCACGGGCGAGCCCGGTGGCGCGTTCCAGCGCGCTCAGGCTGAGCACCCCGTCGGCGTCGGTGAGCGCGCGCAGGACGGCGATGCCGCGCATCAGCGGGGCGACGGCCTCGGGCGGTGGATCCGCGGGGCTGGTGGCAGACATCGGCTCTCCGGCGGTGGGACACGGGCGTTGACAGCGACACGGGCGTTGACAGCATCGGGCACCGGGCGCACACTCACCCCACCCAACGCTGTGAAGTTTACTTCACTACACGAACAGGAGCCTCCATGCACACCACTGTGGGGATCGTCGGCGGCGGCCCTGCCGGACTGCTGCTCGCCCGGCTGCTCCACCGCGCGGGCATCGACAGCGTCGTCCTGGAGAGCCGCGACCGCTCCTACGTCGAGCGGCGCCAGCGCGCCGGCATCCTCGAACAGGGCACCGTCGACGTCCTGCGCGCGGCCGGTGCCGGGGGCCGCCTCGACCGCGAGGGCCTGGTCCACGACGGCATCGAACTGCGCTTCGGGCGCCGCGCCCACCGTGTGCACTTCCCGTCCCTCGTCGGCAGGCGCAGGGTGACGGTGTACGCCCAGACGGAGGTGGTCAAGGACCTGATCTCCCTTCAGCTCTCCGAGGGCGGGCCCCTGTTCTTCGGCGCCGAGGTCCACGCCATCGAGGGCGCCGACACGGCGCGGCCCCTCGTCCGCTACACCCACGAGGGGCGCGAGCAGACCCTCACCTGCGACTACGTCGTCGGCTGCGACGGCTTCCACGGCATCGCCCGCAGCGCCATACCCGAGGGGCTGCGGAGGACGTACGAGCGCACCTACCCGTACTCCTGGCTCGGCATCCTCGCCGAAGCGCCGCCCGTGTACGACGAGTTGATCTACGCCCACTCCGAGCGGGGCTTCGCCCTCGCCAGCATGCGCACGCCGACCGTCAGCCGCCTCTACCTCCAGGTGCCGAACGGCACCGACCCGGCCGACTGGCCCGACGAGCGGATCTGGGACGAGCTCGACGCCCGGTTCGCGGTCGACGCCGAGCCCGACTGGCGGCTGAAGCGGGGCCCCGTCACACAGAAGGCGGTGCTGCCGATGCGCAGTTGGGTGACCGAACCGATGCGCCACGGACGGCTCTTCCTCGCCGGGGACGCCGCGCACATCGTGCCACCGACCGGCGCCAAGGGCCTCAACCTGGCGATCGGTGATGTGACCGTCCTGGCCGAGGCCCTCGCGCTCCGGCACACCACCGGCTCGGAGGGTCCGCTGGAGGCGTACTCCGACCGGTGCTTGCGGCGGGTGTGGCGGGCCGAGCACTTCTCGTACTTCATGACGACGACCCTCCACACCGACCCGGATCAGTCGGCGTTCGACACCCGCCTCCAGCTCGCCCAGCTCGACCGGATCGCGAGCTCACCGCACGCCGCCGCCGAACTGGCCTCGAACTACACCGGGCTGCCCTTCGCCACCGCCCGCTGACGCGTCGCCCCCGCGGCGAGCGGTACGCAGACCATGGCGGCGGCGCCCAGCAGCCCGGCCAGCGCGAAGGCGGTGAACCCCCAGGTGTCGTGGCCGCTCGCCGCCAGTACCCCGCCCAGCCACGGGCCGAACACCGCACCGGTACGGCCCACGCCGGCGACCCAGCCGAGGCCAGCGGCGCGCTCGCTGTCGCGGTAGAGGGTGTTCGTGGCCGCGTACACCATGACCTGCGCGCTGAACAGCACCACCCCGGTGCACGCCACCACCACGTACGTCCACCCCAGCGGGAGCTGCGACTTCAGCAGCAGGGCCCCGGCCGCGGTGAGCACGAACCAGATCGCCGAGACGCGCACGGCGCCGAACCGGTCGGCGGTACGCCCCGCGATGAGCAGGCCGACGATGCCGCCCGCGTTGATGACCAGCAGGAAACTCACCGAGGAGCCGAGGTCGTAGCCGTTGGCACGCATCATCTGCGGCAGCCAGGTGGACACCCCGTACACCAGCAGCAGCCCGCTGAAGGACGCCAGCCACAGCAGCGGCGTCGCCCACCGCGACCCGGGCGCGAACAGGGCGCGCACCGCGTCCAGCCGGCCCCTCGCCCCGGCGGCCGGGGCCTCGACGGGCGTCGGCCGCGGCAGTCCGTACCGGTCGGCGACCGCGTCCGCCCGCCCCCGGTCGCCGCGCGCCAGCAGCACGCCCGGCGACTCGGGCAGCAGCTTCAGCAGCAGCGGTACGGCGACGACCGCCGGCAGTGCGCCCGCCCAGAACACCCAGCGCCATCCGGCGGACGGCGCCACCGTCAGCCCGAGGCCCGTCGCGGCCATGCCGCCCGCGTGGTACGAGGTCATCAGCAGACCCGTCGTCAGGGCGGCCCGGCGCGGCGGCGCGAACTCCATCACCATGGCCAGGCACAGCGGCATCAGGCCGCCCAGCCCGAGGCCCGCGACGAACCGTCCGGCGCCGAAGGACGCCGGGCTCGCGGCGAGGGCGCACAGCGCCGAGCCGAACGAGAACAGCGTGATGCTGGCGACCAGCAGCGGCCGCCGGCCCAGCCAGTCGGTGACGTTCCCGGCGACGAGCGCCCCGATGAGCATGCCGAACGTCGTCCAGCTCCCGATCGTGCCCGCGCTCGCCGGGGTCAGCCCGAGCCCGGGGTCGTCGAGCATGTGCGGCATGACGGCGCCGTAGATGTTGACGTCCATCCCGTCGAAGAAGACGGCCAGCCAGCACAGGGCCAGCACCGGGAAGACCGTACGGAACGTGTGCGGCGGTGACGTCATATCAGCCCCTGGAGAACGGTGTGTTCGCGTAGTGAAACTATGTTCACTCGCCTGGGTGCGACGAGTGTCGGGGCGGCGGGGGCGCCTGTCAATAAGCGGGAGCGCGCTGGGCGCTGCCCAATACGAGTGACGTATCCAGCGCTGTACGGGTGCAAAGCACACGGCGTCAACGCGAAAACGCATAGCGTTTCGGAGGGCGGTAAGGGGGTACTTTGCCGCGCGTCCTGCCCGTGCGTGTGCGTTGATGAGGATTCGTATGGTGACATCGACGGAGCCGGTCGCCCCGGTACCGGTGGCGCGGCGAGGCAGGGGCCGGGTCGTCGTGGACTGGCTGACCACGACGGACCACAAGAAGATCGCTCTCCTTTATCTCGTCACGTCGTTCGCCTTCTTCCTCATCGCCGGTGCGCTCGCCATGGTGATGCGCGCCGAACTCGCCCGCCCCGGCATGCAGTTGATTTCCCAGGAGCAGTACAACCAGGCGTTCACGCTGCACGGGATCGTGATGCTGCTGCTCTTCGCCACGCCCACCTTCGTGGGATTCGCCAACGCCGTGATGCCCTTGCAGATCGGCTCGCCGGACGTCGCGTTCCCGCGGCTCAACATGTTCTCGTACTGGCTGTTCCTCTTCGGCGGCCTCATGGTCGTCGGCAGTGCGCTGACACCCAACGGAACCGCCGACTTCGGCTGGACGGCCTACGCACCGCTCAACAGCCTGGAACGCACACCCAGTATCGGTGCCGACCTGTGGATCATGGGGCTGGCGCTCTCCGGATTCGGCACCATCCTCGGCGCGGTCAACTTCATCACCACCATCGTCGGTATGCGCGCACCGGGCATGACGATGTTCCGCATGCCCGTCTTCACCTGGAACGTCCTGCTGACCTCGGTCCTGGTACTGATGGCCTTCCCGGTGCTCGCCGCCGCGCTCCTGGTCCTGGAGTCCGACCGCCAGTTCGGCTCCCATGTCTTCGACGCCGCGAACGGCGGGGCACTGCTGTGGCAGCACCTGTTCTGGTTCTTCGGCCACCCCGAGGTGTACATCGTGGCGCTGCCGTTCTTCGGAGTGGTGACCGAAATCCTGCCCGTCTTCTCCCGCAGACCGCTCTTCGGCTACATCGGGCTGATCGGCGCCACCATCGCCATCACCGGCCTGTCGATGGTGGTGTGGGCACACCACATGTTCGTCACCGGAGCGGTACTCCTGCCGTTCTTCTCCTTCCTGAGCTTCCTCATCGCCGTGCCGACCGGTGTGAAGTTCTTCAACTGGATCGGTACGTTGTGGAAGGGCTCCATCACCTTCGAAACCCCGATGCTGTGGTCGATCGGATTCCTCGTCACCTTCCTCTTCGGCGGTCTGACCGGCGTCATCCTCGCGTCGCCGCCGATGGACTTCCACGTCACCGACAGCTACTTCGTCATCGGCCACTTCCACTACGTGCTCTTCGGCACCATCGTCTTCGCGACGTTCGCCGGATTCCATTTCTGGTGGCCCAAGATGACCGGCAAAATGCTCGACGAACGCCTGGGGAAAATCCATTTCTGGACCCTGCTCGCCGGCTTCCACCTGACGTTCCTCGTCCACCACTGGCTGGGCGCGGAAGGCATGCCGCGCCGGTACGCCGACTACCTCGCCGCCGACGGATTCACCGCGCTCAACACCCTGTCGTCGCTCGGGTCCTTCCTGCTCGGCCTGTCGACCCTGCCGTTCCTCTACAACGTCTGGAAGACCGCCAGGTACGGCAAGCGCGTCGACATGGACGACCCGTGGGGCTACGGCCGCTCCCTGGAGTGGGCCACCTCCTGCCCGCCGCCCCGCCACAACTTCACGACGCTGCCCCGCATCCGCTCCGAATCACCCGCCTTCGACCTGCACCACCCGGGCATCGCCGACCTGGAGAAGGCCCACACCGCGGGCCGCCGCGACGTCGTCGAACCCGGCCGGGGCGTGGCGTCCCCGCCGGGGGAGCCGGACGAGCGCGGGGAGGGCCACACCTGACCGCGCCGGCGGGCGTGCTCAGCCGCCGTGCGCGGCGCTCAGCGTCCGGATCACCTCGTCGTCGGTGAGCTGGTCGAAGTCGTCGTACCACTGGCCCACCGCCTCGAAGTGCGGCGGCTGGTACACGTACACGATCTCGTCCGCCTCCCCGCGCAACGCCGCCACCGCCTGGCTGGAACACACCGGCACCGCCAGCAGCAGATGGGCGGGGCCGGCGGCGCGCACCGCGCGGCACGCGGCGCGGGCGGTGACACCGGTGGCCAGCCCGTCGTCGACGATCACGACGGTGCGCCCGGCCAGCTCCGGGGCCGGACGGCCGCCCCGGTACAGCCCCTCCCGGCGCCGCAACTCCGCCCGCTCGGCGTCGACTTGCCCGCGCATCCGCTCGGGCGTCAGGTCGAGCACCGCCAGCGCCCGCTCGTCGAAGATGGGCGGCTGGTCCCCGGTGACGGCTCCGATGCCGACCTCCGGGTTGTACGGCGCGCCGATCTTGCGGACGACGAGGACGTCCAGGGGCGCGTGCAGCGCCCGGGCCAGCTCGTCGGCCACCGGCACGCCCCCGCGTGGCAGCGCCAGCACGACCGGATCGTCCAGCCGGCCCTGCCGCTGCCGCTCGACAAGCCGGGCGGCCAGTTCCCGACCGGCCTCCCTGCGGTCCTGGAAACGCATCGTGCTGCCTCGCTTCCGTCACGTCGCACCGGGTGGGAGCCCGTCTGCCGCCCTGCGGGTACCCCGCCCGCACGGGTTGTTTCGCCCGTCCCGGGCCGGGCACTCGCGGCCCTGTTCGGGAAGATCGGGACCCCAGGGGAGTGCTCATGAAGGCCGTGGTGTGGCACGCCATCGGCGACGTACGCCTGGACGACGTACCGGAGCCGAAGATCCAGGACGCCCATGACGCGATCGTCCGGATCACCTCGTCCGCCATCTGCGGGACGGACCTGCACTTCATCCGTGGCACGATGCCGGGCCTCCGCGAGGGCCGGGTGCTCGGACACGAGGCGGTCGGCATCGTCGAGGAGGTGGGCGGCGGCGTACGGAACTTCAGGCCGGGCGACCGGGTGGTCGTGCCCTCCACCGTGGCGTGCGGCACGTGCAGCTACTGCCGCGCCGGGTACTACGCGCAGTGCGACAACGCCAACCCCGGCGGCCCGGGCGCGGGCACCGTCTTCTTCGGCGGCCCGGAGGCGGCGGGCGGCCTGGACGGACTCCAGGCCGAGTACGCACGCGTACCGTACGCGCACGTCGGCCTGGTACCGCTGCCCGACACCGTCGACGACGCGCAGGCGATCCTCCTCTCCGACATCTACCCCACCGCCTGGTTCGGCGCGAAGCTCGCCGAGGTCGGCACCGGCGACACCGTCGCCGTCGTCGGGGCCGGACCGGTCGGCCAGGCGGCCGTGGCCTGCGCGCGCCTCCAGGGCGCGGGGCGGATCATCGTGGTCGACGGGCTCGCCGACCGGCTGGAGCTCGCCCGGCGCCAGCACGCCGAGACCGTCGACTTCAACGCCGAGGACCCCGTCGCGGCCGTACGGGACCTGACCGGCGGCATCGGCGTCGACCGGGTGATCGACGCCGTCGGCGTGGACGCGCAGCGCCCCACCCGTGGCCCGGCCGCCGAGGCGCTGCGCGACCAGGCGGAGGAGTTCGACCACGAGCGCGCCGAGGCGGCCCCCGGGGCACACCCCGACGGCGACACCTGGGTGCCCGGCGACGCCCCCACGCTGGCGGCCCGCTGGTCGGTCCGGATGGCCGCCAAGGCGGGCACCGTCGGAACGGTCGGCGTCTACCCGCCGCAGGTCCAGCACTATCCGTTCGGCGAGGCGTTCATGAAGAACCTCACGCTGAAGTCGGGCAACTGCAACCACCGGCGCTACCTGCCCCACCTGGTGTCCCTCGTCGCCTCCGGCACGCTGGACCCGACCCCGCTGATCACCCGCTGGGCCGGCGTCCAGGACGCCATCGAGGCGTACCGGACGTTCGACCGCCGGGAGAGCGGCTGGACGAAGGTGGCCCTCGGCGTCAGCGAACGCGGCTCCGTCGCGCCGGGCCTCGGCGAGGCGGCCGGCACCGGAGCGGCCACCACGGCGGGCAGCACCGGCGACGAGGCCGCGGGCTGACGGACGAGGGAAGGTGCTTCATGGAGCGGGACACCCACGGAACGCGGGCCTACCGGCGCGCCGCCGACTATGCCGCCGCCACCCTGATCTTCCTCCGGGACAACGTCCTGCTCCGTGAGCCGCTGCGCCGCGAGCACCTCAAGCCGCGACTGCTCGGCCACTGGGGCTCGTGCCCCGGCATCACCATGGTGTACGCGGCACTCAACACCCTCATCAAGGAGCGCGGCACCGACGTCCTCCTGGTCACCGGCCCCGGCCACGGCGCCCCGGCCAACCACGCCAACCTGTGGCTGGAGGGCACCCACGAGCACTACGACCCCGCGCTCGCGCGCACCGGAAGCGGCCTGACGGAGCTGGCCCGCCGCTACTGCGCCCCCGACGGCTTCCCCAGCCACCTCTCACCGGCCGTCCCCGGCACCATCCACGAGGGCGGCGAGCTCGGCTACGCCCTGTCCACCGCCTTCGGAGCCGCCTTCGACGCCCCAGGGCGCCTCGTGGCCTGCATCGTCGGCGACGGGGAGGCGGAGACCGGACCGACCGCCGGCGCCTGGCACTCCACCAAGTTCCTCGACCCCGTCACCGGCGGCGCGGTACTGCCCGTGCTCCACCTGAACGGCTACAAGATCTCCTCGCCGACGCTCTTCGCCACCATGACCGACGACGAGCTGACGGCGCTCTTCCGCGGCTACGGCTGGGACCCCCGTATCGTCGACGCCACCGAGGACCCCGACGTGGTCGTCTCCGCGGTGCGCGACGCCCACACGGCCATCACCGGCATCCAGCGCCGCGCCCGCGCCGGGGACCGGCCGGCCCGGCCCGCCTGGCCGATGCTCGTGCTGCGCAGCCTCAAGGGCCAGGGCGCCCCCTACGAGGTCGGCGGCCGCCGCATCGAGGGCACCTTCCACGCCCACCAGGTCCCCCTGGCCGGCGTCCACGAGGACGACGAACAGTTCAAGGCCCTGGAGGCGTGGCTGCGCTCCTACCGGCCGGACGAGTTGTTCGACGGGGAGGGCCGCCCCCGCCCGTACGTCCTGGCCGCCTGCCCCGAGGGCGAGCGCCGCATCGGCATGAACCCCGCCGCCGACGGGGGCCGCCTGCGCCGCCCCCTGGACCTGCCGCCGCTCGAACCGTACGCCGTCGACGTCGGCGCGGGCCCCGGCACGGCCTCCGCGAGCCCCAACCGGGTGCTCGCCGCCTGGCTGACGGAGATCATGCACCGCACGCAGCGCGGCCGGGACTTCCGGATCGTGTCGCCGGACGAACTGGCCTCCAACAAACTCGACAGCGTCCTCGGCGCGAGCGGCCGCGCCTACGCGTGGCCCGTGGACGAGTACGCCGAGGACCTCGCCCGCGACGGACGCGTCATGGAAGTGCTGTCCGAGCACAACTGCCAGGGCTGGATCCAGGGATATCTCCAGACCGGCCGCCACGGGCTGTTCCCGACGTACGAGGCGTTCGCCTCCGTCGTCGACAGCATGCTCAACCAGTACGCCAAGTGGCTGAAGATGTCCCACGAGGTGCCCTGGCGCACCCCCGTCAGCAGCCTCACGTACCTGCTGACCAGCGAGGGATGGCGCCAGGAGCACAACGGCTACAGCCACCAGGGCCCCGGCTTCATCAACAACCTCCTCACCAAGAAGAGCACCGTCACCGGCGTCCACCTCCCGCCCGACGCCAACACCCTCCTCGTCACCATGGAGCGGCTGCTCGCCGACACCGGCCGGATCAACCTGGTCGTGGCCGGCAAGCACACCGCCGCCCAGTGGCTCGACCTGGCGGACGCCCGCCGGCACTGCGCGGCGGGCGCCTCCACCTGGCGCTGGGCGTCCACCCACGACGGCGAGGACCCGGAGGTGATCCTCGCCTGCGCGGGCGGCATCCCGACGGTCGAGACGCTCGCCGCCGCCGACCTGCTGCGCCGCGACCTGCCGGACGCGCGCGTCCGCGTCGTCAACGTCGTCGACCTGTGCGTGCTCGCCCCGCCCGACCGGCACCCGCACGGCATGGCGGACGCCGACTTCCGGGAGCTGTTCGGCACGGACACGCACGTCGTGTTCGACTTCCACGGCTACCCGGCGGCCGTCCACCAACTGCTGCACGGCCGGCCCCACCCGGCCCGCTTCCACGTCCGTGGCTACGTCGAGGAGGGCACCACCACCACGCCCTACGACCTGCTGGCCGGCAACGGCGTCTCCCGCCACGACCTCGCCATCACCGCGCTGCGCCACCTGCGCGGCCGCTCACCCGTCACCGGCGACCTGGCCGCCGCCTACGCCCACCACCGCGACCGGCTGCGCGCGGAGCTGCGCCGCACGGGGACCGACCCGGCCGAGATCACCGACTGGAAGTGGCCCGGATCAGGTTCGTGACGACGCCCACCGGGATCTCCATGCTCCCGTGACGCCCCCGTGCGCCCCCCGTGGCATCGGTACGCGGGCGCCCGGGGCCTCGTTCACCTCCGACGACGGGCCGCGGACAGGGACATGGGGGTGCGGATCATGTGGGCGCCGCTTCGGGAGACACGCGTACAACGGCGCATCGGACTGGGTGCGGTCGCCGCGTCCCTGATCGCGCTGGCCGCCGCCCTCTCCCGCCGGGACGGCGGCGCCGACGTGACATCGATGTGGATCTCCGCCGTCTCCGCCTTCGTCTCCCTCTGCGCCTTCACCGCCGACCTGCTGCGCGACTCCGCACCCGCCCAGGCCGATCCCGACCGGCGGGGGCAGGCCGCCGACGACCTCGCCGAAGCGGTACGGGACCAGTGGTCGGACGAGGCCCGGCTGCGCCGGCTCCAGGACCCCGAGCCGCTGAACGTGCCCTGGACCCGCGTCGGCCCCCCGCTCGCCGACCACCCGCGCAACATCCGGCGCGGCCTGCCGGTGCCCGAACCGCGCGACGGCGACCAGCGGCTCGACCGGATCGTCGAGACGTACCGGTCGGTCCCCTCCGGCCGGCTGGTCGTCCTGGGCGAGCCGGGCGCCGGGAAGAGCATCCTCGCCGTCCAGTTCGTCCTGGGGATGCTCACCTCGCGGCGGCCCGGCGACCCGGTGCCGATCATCTTCCCCCTGGCGAGCTGGGACCCCGGCTCCGTCCCGCTGCGCCGGTGGCTGGCCGACTGCCTGGCCGCCGAGTACCGGCCGCTGGCCGCCGTCCGCGGCGAACGCACCCTCGCCCGCGAACTGCTGGACGCCGGCCTCGTCCTGCCCGTACTCGACGGATTCGACGAACTCCCCGAGGCGGCGCACCGCGACGCGCTGCGCCGCCTCAACCGCGAACTGGACGAGCGGCTGCCCGTCCTCCTCACCTGCCGCACCACCGACTGGGCCCGCGCCACCCGCAGCGGCGACGTGCTGACCGCCGCCGAAGTCCTGCGGCTGGGGCGGCTCGACTTCCCCGCCGCGCGCGACTACCTGGAGACCACGGCCCGTTCGAACGCCGACGGCACCACCGTGTGGACCCGGGTCCTCGCCGCGCCCACCGCACCGCTGGCCGACGTCCTGGGCTCACCGCTGATGGTCGCGCTGGCGCGCACGGTGTACGGCGACACCTCCCGTGACCCGTACGAACTCCTGGACCGCGAACGCTTCCCCACGGCGGAACGCATCGAGGAGCACCTGCTGGACGCCTTCGTGCCGGCCGCCTTCGCCGACGCGGACGGCACCTGGCGCCCGGGCGCGGCCCACCACTGGCTCCGCCACCTCGCCCGCGACCTGGCGCCCCGCCGCCCCGGGGCCGCCGGCCCCTGGCGGCTCGCCTGGTGGGAACTCCCGGCGGTGCTGCCCCCGGCGCTGCGGGTGATCGGCCCCGCCGTCCTCGCGCTCCTCGCCACCGCCGCGCTGCTGGTGCCGCTGGCCGAGTACGGGCGCGGGGTGGTCGGCAACTGGGACAGCCCGCTGTCGGCCGTCCTCAACCTCGCGGGGCTCCTGACCGGCCTGTGCTTCGGGCTCGCCAGGCTGCTGCCCGCCACGGCCGAAAGCCCCCAGGGCACACGCCAGTTGGCCCACATGGCGCTCAGAATGACCGCCGCCGCCACGGTCGTCGCGGTGGCCCTGGGCGTGCTCGTCCCGCCCCTGGTCAGTTCACGTCTCGGGGCCGTGATCACACCGCGGCCCACCTGGTTCCTCAACGGCTGCTGCTTCGGGCTGATCCTGTCGATGATGTTCGCCGTCGCCGGTCTGCCCCGCCGCCCCCTCCCATTGGCCCTCCCGTGGGCGGGCAGCCCGAGCGGCCCGACGGCCGTCCGCGCGCTGGGCGCCCTGGTCGTCTTCACCGGCCTCGCGATCTACGGCTACGCCCACGCGGTGGTCCCGGCCGGGACCTGCCTCGTCGCCGGGCTGCTGCTGGTCGTCGCCTCGCTGGCGCACGGGGTACGGGTGGCCGCCCCCTACATGGGGCCGGCCGGTATCCTGCGCGGCTTCCGCCGGGGACTGCTGCGCGGCTTCGTCGCCTGCACGCTCATCGGCGTCACCGGCTCGGCCGTCGTCGGCTGCGTCACCGGTGCCTTCGCCGCGTACGACATCCACTCGGCCCGCCGGCCGGTGAACGGCGAGGTGGTCGAGGGCTGGCGGGTCCAGGAGACGGGCGGTGGCGGCCGGTCCGTCCGCTCGACGGGCCCCCACGAGGTCGAGCTGGTGGAGCGCACGGCGCTCGACAGCCCGTTCGCCGTGATGAAGGGCGCGCGGATCTCGTCGGACCGCCGCCTCGCGACGTACAAGGGCGAGGTGCGCGTCCACCGGGTGAGCGGGCAGTGGGTGATCGACTGGCTGGGGAAGCCGGACACCTGGCGCGGCAAGCCCGTCGACGCCCACAACGTGGTGGTCGCCCTGCCCGAACGGGTCAAGCTCTGGCTCGTGCACCGACCCGTCATGACCGTCATCCGCGACGCGGTGGTACCCCTCGTGGCCTTCGGCGCCCTCATCGGCGCCATCGGCGGCGCCGCCTCCGGCGTCTACCGCGCCCTGAACACCCCCTCCGACACCATCCGGGCCGTCAGCCCGCGGAGCACGCTGCGCACCGACCGCGCCGCCACCCTCGCACGCAGCGCCATCGCCGCCGTACTCGCCGGCGCGGTCTGCCTCGTCATCGCGGCGACCAGCCGGAGCAGCACCCTGGGCACCATGCACACCGAGCTGTGGGTGCCCGTCGGCACCTCCGCGCTCGCGCTGAGCGCCTGGGGGCGGATGGGCGTCGCCCGGATGTGGCTCGCCGTGACGGGACGGGCGCCGTGGCGGCTCATGCGGTTCCTCGCCGACGCGCACCGCCGGGGCGTGCTGCGCCAGTCGGGCGCGCACTACGAGTTCCGCCACCTCCGGCTCCACCAGCGCCTCGCCGCGCCCGGCACCGGGACCGGCGCCCCCCGCCCGCCGGACCCCGCCCGGCACACGGCCGCCGCCGACGGGGCCGTCTGACCGGATGCCGTTACGGTGTCGGTGATGGTGGACTTCGTACTGGTCCCGGGCGCCTGGCTCGGAGCGTGGGCGTGGGACGAGGTGGTGCCGGAGCTGCGTGCGGCCGGCCACGGAGCCCATGCCCTGACCCTGTCCGGGCTCGCCGAGAAGCGGAACGTCCCCGCGGGGCAGCGGACCCACGTACGGGACGTCGTCGACGAGGTCGGACGTCTCGGTCTTCGCCACGTCGTCCTGGTCGGACACAGCTACGCGGGCATCCCGGTCGCCCAGGCCGCCGGGAGGATCGGCGACCGGCTGGCCCGGATGGTGCTCATCGACTGCCCGGTCCCCGTCCACGGACGACCGGGCGTCGCCTCCTGGCCGGACGGAGGCAGAGGAGTGGAGGCCATGATCGCCGGGTACGGGGGCTCCTGGCCGCCGCCCCCGCGCTCCCACTACGCCGGGCAGGGCCTGACCGACGAGCAGATCGACCGGATCATGCGCCGCTCGACGCCCCACCCGGGCGCCACACTGACGGAGCCCGCCGTACTGACCCGCCCCCTCGCCGAGCTTCCGGGAACGTACGTCCTGTGCGAGCTCAACGCCGCCGAACCCGGCGCCGACGTGGCCCGGCTGCTGACCGGTGAGCACTGGCGGCTGGTCCGGATGGGGACCGGCCACTGGCCGATGTTCTCCCGGCCCCGCGCGCTGGCGAGGACGCTTCTGGACGAGGCCGGAAGCCGGCCGGGCTTTCGAGATGCGTAAATCTCGCCATGCGGTGAACTGGTGTAGGAGCGCGTGAACGCGGTGGAACGGGTGAGGCTGGCCGATCATGGATGACCGAAGCAGCGTGTCCGTAGGGGTGCTCGGTTCCTACGGGGGCCGGAACGTGGGCGACGAGGCGATCCTCACCGCCATGCTGGACCGTGTCCGGGCCGGCCGCCCGGACGCCCGCCTCGTGGTCTTCTCCCGCAACCCCGACCACAGCCGCGCCGCCCATCCGGACGTCGAGGTGGTCGGCTGGGAAGGCGTGTGCCGGGAGCGGATCTCCGAGCACCTCCGGGGCCTGAGCGTGCTCGTCCTCGGCGGCGGCGGAATCCTCTACGACACCGAGGCACGCCGCTACCTGCGGCTCGCCCGGACCGCCCAGGACCTCGGCGTGCCCCTCTTCACCTACGCCCTCGGCGCCGGCCCCCTCACCGACGAGGCCGACTGCGAGTGGGTCCGCGCGACCCTCTCGGAGGCGGCCGAGGTGACGGTGCGCGACGAGGAGTCGAAACTCGTACTCGAAGAGGCCGGACTGACCCGCCCCATCACCGTCACCGCCGACCCGGCGCTCCTCCTCCAGCCCGGCGACGGCGGCGACGAACTGCTGCGGGCCGAAGCCGTACCCCGCGGAGTGCGGCTCGTCGGGATGAGCGTGCGCGAGCCCGGGCGCGCGGCCGAGCACCTGGACGAGGAGGGCTACCACCAGCTCCTCGCCAACGTGGGCGACTTCCTCGTCCACCGGCTCGATGCCCACGTCGTGTTCCTGCCGATGGAACGCGACGACATGCGGCACGCCCACGCGGTGGTGTCCCGGATGGCCGACGCCGATCGCTGCACGGTCCTGCACGGCACCTACCGCCCCCAGCAGATGCTCGACATCGTCCGGCAGTTGGACCTCGCCATCGGTATGCGGCTGCACTTCCTGATCTTCGCCGCGCTCGCCGGGATCCCCCTGCTGCCCCTGCCCTACGCGGGCAAGGTCTTCGACTTCGCCCAGCAGATCGGCGCGCCCGCCCTGCGCGGCGTCGTCAGGGAGACCGCGGGCCTGCTGCTGGCGGAGGTGGACCGCCTGTGGGACGAGCGGCCGGCCCGGGTGGCGCACATGACCGCCCGTACCGCGGAGATGCGGCTGCGGGCCGGCGAGACCGCCGACCGGCTCCTCGCCTACCTGGACCGCACCGCCCCCCGCCCCCTCGTGCTCCACACCGCACCGACGCCCGCGTCCGCGGCCGGCTGAACCGCCGGCACCGCTCCCCAGGGAGGCAACGTGACCCATCTGATGCCGCCACGCGTCCCCCGGACGGTGGAGCTGCCCCCGCGTCAGGCCCTGCACGCGGGCTCCACCCAGGTGCTCGTGATCGGCGGCGGCCCGGCCGGCATCGGCGCGGCCCTCGGCGCGGCGAACGCGGGCGCCCAGGTCACCCTCGTGGAGCGGTACGGATTCCTCGGCGGCAACGCCACCGCCGCGCTGGTGATGCCCCTGATGAGCTTCCACAACGAGGTCAAGCAGGCCGTCGTCGGCGACTCCGAGCGCCTGCTGCCCACCGATCACGGCGAGGGCGAACCGGTCGTCGGAGGCGTTCTGCGGGTGCTGCTCGACCACTTGGTGCGCGCGGGAGCGGCGATCCGCCCCTCGGTCGAGACCGGCTACACGGTGCCCTTCGACGCGGAGCTGTTCAAGCTGGTGGTGTACGAGCTGCTGGAGTCCCACGAGGTCCGCACCCTGCTGCACGCCTTCGCCTCCGGTGTCCTCCTCCTGCCCGACCGCGCACGGGCGGTGTTCGAGACGAAGTCGGGACCGATCGTCCTGGACGCGGACGTGATCGTCGACTGCACTGGGGACGGCGACGTCGCGGCGGCCGCCGGCGCCCCGTACGAGATCGGCCGGCCGGAGGACGGCTGGACGCAGCCCATGACGCTGATGTTCCGCATGGTCCGCTTCGACCACGACGAATTCGCCGCGTACGCCCGTGCCCACCCCGACCAGTGGAAGGGCGTCCACGGACTGTGGGACCTGGTGCGCGCCGCCACCGACGCCGGTGAACTGGACCTCCCGCGTGAGGACATGCTCTTCTTCGCCACCCCGAACACCGGCGAGGTCGCGGTCAACTCCACCCGCGTCACCGAAGTGCTCGGCACCAGCGTGTGGGACCTCACCCGCGCCGAGTTCGCCGCCCACCGCCAGATGGCACAGATCGCCCGCTTCCTGCGCGCCCGCGTGCCGGGCTTCGCCGACTCGTACGTCGTCCAGAGCGGCGTCCAGGTCGGTGTCCGCGAAACGCGCCGGATCATGGGCGAGTACCAGCTCACCGGCGAGGACGTGCTGACGGCCCGCAAGTTCGACGACGCCGTCGCCCGCGGCGCCTACCCGGTCGACATCCACAACCCGAGCGGCCGTGGCACCACACTCAAACGGCTCCCACGGGGCGAGTCCTACGACATCCCCCTGCGCTGCCTCTTCCCCCGCGACACGGAACGCATCCTGGTCGCGGGCCGCTGCATCTCCGGCGACCACGTGGCCCACTCCTCCTACCGCGTCATGCCGATCTCGATGGCCACCGGCCAGGCCGCCGGCGTGTGCGCGGCCCTCGCCGTGTCCCACGGCAAACGCCCCCACGACGTCCCGACGAGCGCGGTCCAGCGCGAACTCCGCTCCCAGGGCGCCAGCCTGCCCTGACCCCGGCGGGCCCCGGCGCTAGGGCGCCGTGAGGACGACGAGTCGCTGGGTCGCCCGGGTCATCGCGACATAGCGGTCGACCGCTCCTTCGATGCCCGTGCCGAACCCCTCCGGGTTGACGAGCACGACCAAGTCGAATTCGAGCCCCTTCGACAGCTCCGGAGTCAGCGACCGGACGCGGGACGTGGCCCGGAACGTGGGATCGCCGATGACGCACGCGATGCCGTCGGCGTGCGTGGCGAGCCAGGTGTCGAGGATCGCGTCCAGATCGGAGACGGAGCCGTGTACGACGGGGATGCCGCTGCTGCGGACGGACGTCGGCACGTTGGCGTCCGGGAGCGCGGCCCGGATGACCGGCTCGGCTTGCGCCATGACCTCTTCCGGCGTCCGGTAGTTGATGCTCAGGGACGTCACGTCGACGCGGTCGAGCCCGACCCGCTCCAGCCGTTCCCGCCACGACTCCGTGAACCCGTGCCGGGCCTGGGCACGGTCCCCGACGATGGTGAAGCTCCGGGACGGGCAGCGCAGCAGCAGCATCTGCCACTCCGCGTCGGTCAGTTCCTGCGCCTCGTCCACGACGATGTGCGCGAACGGGCCGGCGAGAGGTTCCGGGTCGGCGCCCGGGAGGGCGGACTCGTCGATCAGGCTGTCCTGGAGGTCCCGCCCGCGCAGCATCGTCACCGCGCCCTCACCGTCGTCGTCGGCCGCGAGCACGTTGTCGATGACGTCCGCCATGCGCGCGCGCTCGGCGGCGACCGAGGCTTCGTGCCGGCGCTTGCGCAGTGACGCCTCCGGGTCGCCGAGCCGCTGCCGGGCCGCGTCCAGGAGCGGCAGGTCGGACACCGTCCAGGCCTGGGCGTCCTCGCGTCGCAGCTTGCGGACGTCGTCGGGGCCGAGCCAGGGGGCGCACATCCGCAGGTAGGCGGGGACCGACCACAGGTCGCCGACGAGGTCGGCCGCTTCGAGCACCGGCCACGCCCGGTCAAGGGTCCGCACCAGTTCCCGGTCGTGCAGCAGTGACCTCCGGAACAGGTCGGGCGGGACATCGCCGTCGTGCTTGTCCATCAGGATCGTGACCAGCTCCTCCCAGATCTGGTCGCGCGCCTCGTTGTGCGGAGTGCCCGGCCCCGGTGCCTGGAACGCCTCGGCCCAGTCGTCGGCGCTCAGCCGGATGTCGCCCCAGTCAGTCGTGACCGTCATCGCCTCGGCGGGCGGCTCCTCGTAGAACCTGACGGCCGTCTCGATCGCCCGCACCATGCGCGCGGACGACTTCAGGGCGGCCACGTCCGGGTCCGTCTCGACCGTCGCTCCGGCTCCCTCGGGGACGAGGTCGCGCAGCGTGCAGGTCCGCACGCCCTCCTCCCCGAGGCTGGGCAGGACGTCGGCGACGTAGGCCAGGTAGGGCTGGTGCGGACCGACGAACAGCACGCCGCCCCGACGGTGGCCGAGGCGGGGGTCGGAGTAGAGGAGGTAGGCGGAGCGGTGCAGGGCGACGACGGTCTTCCCCGTGCCCGGGCCGCCGTCGACGACGAGGGCGCCGCGGGAGCCCGCCCGGATGATGGCGTCCTGGTCGGCCTGGATGGTGGCGAGCACGTCACGCATCCTGGGCGACCGGCTGCCGCCCAGGCCGGCGATGAACGCGGACTGGTCGTCGAGCGCGGCGTGCCCTTCCAGCCCGTCGGCGGTGAACACCTCGTCCCAGTAGTCGCTGATCCGGCCGCGCGTCCAGCGGTACCTGCGGCGGCTCGCCAGCCCCATCGGGTTGGCGTGGGTCGCCGCGAAGAACGGCTCGGCCGCGGGGGAGCGCCAGTCCATCAGCAGCCGGCGCCCCGCGCTGTCGGTGAGGCCGAGCCGGCCTATGTACACCGGCTCGGCGTCATCCGCGCTGACGACGCGTCCGAGGCACAGGTCCAGACCGAACCGACGCAGGGCACGCAGCCGGCCGGTCAGCCGGTGGATCTCCACGTCCCGGTCCATCGCCTCGCGGCCCAGGCCGCCGGGTGCCCTGCGCAAGTCGTCGAGACGGCCGGACAGTTCGGCGACCGTCTGCTCCAGGCACTCCGCGACGGCCGCGAAGTGCCGCTCGTCACCGGCGATCAGCGCCGGGTCGGCCTTGGGGGAGAGCCGGTCCGGAAGGTCGAACGCGGAGGTGGTCAGAGGGTCCGCCGACAACAACGTACGTACTTCAGGCACTTCGTGAATCTCCCATTTCCGCAGGATCTCGCCTTGAGCCAGCGATTCTGCGGCACCCCCCGGGCCTTGCCGCAAGCCCCCCGGTGAGCTATACGTTGAGAGTGGCGAGGAGTGCGTACTCCTCAAACCCCCTCGTCAGACCCCCTCGTCAGACCCCCTCGTCAACCCCCCTCCCCAGACCCCACGGTCACACGTCCCAGGTGACCGGGAGGCTCTTCACCCCGTAGATGTCCGCGGTTTCCGGGCGCAGCACGACTTCTTCGGCCGGTACGGCCAGGCGCAGCGTGGGGAAGCGGTCGATCAGCGCGCGGAAGGCGACCCGCATCTCGACGCGGGCCAACTGCTGCCCCAGGCACTGGTGGACGCCGTGGCCGAAGGCCAGGTGCCCGCCATCCTGCCTGTGGAGATCGAGCGTGTGGGGGTCGGCGAAGCGCTCGGGGTCGCGGTTGGCGGTGTTGTACGACAGGACGACCGTCGTGCCGGCCTCGATGGTGTGGCCGCCCAGCTCGACGTCCACCAGGGCCGTCCTCCAGAACTGCTTGGCGACGCTCAGATACCGCAGCAGCTCCTCCACGGCCCCGTCGGTGAGCGCGGGATCGGCGCGCAGCGCGGCCAGTTGGGCCGGGTTCCGCAGCAGCGCGAAGGTGCCGAGCCCCAGCATGTTCGCGGTGGTGTCGAAGCCGGCCGCCAGCAGGATCAGGCTGATGCCCTTCAGCTCCTCGTCGGTCAGATCGCTGTCGGTGAGGTCGCTGAGCACGTCGTCGGTGGGGTTCGCGCGCTTGGCGGCCACCAGCTCCGCGAGGTACTCCTGGGTCGCGGTGTAGGCCGCTATCAGCTCCTCGTCGCTCGTCTCCCCGCCCATGAACGTGTCGATCTGCTCCTGGAAGGAGCCCCGGTCCTGGTACGGCACCCCCAGCAGCTCACAGATGATGATGGTGGGGATGGGCTTGGCGAACGCGGTCACCAGGTCCGCCGGGGGCCCGGCCTTCTCCATGGCGTCCAGGCAGTCGGCGGTGATCTGCTCGACGCGCTCGGTGAGCAGGCGCATCCGCCGTACGGTGAACTTGCCCATCAGCGGCTTGCGGTAGCGGCGGTGCTGGGGGTCGTCCATGAGGAGGAACTCGCCGGGCGGCGCCGGAGGAACCTCGAAGTCGCCCACGTTCATCAGCTCCTTGCGGGAGCTGAACCGCGAGTCGGCCAGGACCGACCTGACCAGGTCATACCCGGTGATCAGCCAGCCGGGCTTTCCGCCGGGGTGGACGCAGCGGCTGATGGGGCCGTGCCGGCGGGCGTCGATCAGCTCTGCCGGCGGGTCGAAGGGGCAGCCGGGCTGACGCGCCGTCGGCAGTGTCGTGACGGTGTGGACGGATTCACCCATGACCATTCCTCATCTCGCGATAGTGCGCGTTTAACACACCCCGAAAGCTACGTTGCATTCAAAACTGCGTCAATTGCTCTGAATCTATTTTCCCAGGTCAGAGGCGGAAAACTGATGCAATGACGCTGCTGTCTAATGCAATATCGCGTTGCAATGAATGGCGGCGAAGGCAATACTGACGGCATGCCAGGAGGACGGTTGACCCAGCAGGAACGCCAGCGCATCGCGGCCGGACTCGCCGACGGGCTCTCGTACGCCGAGATCGCCAGGCGGCTCGACCGGCCGACCTCGACGATCAGCCGGGAGGTCGCACGCAACGGCGGCCCGGGCGGCTACCGGCCCCAGCAGGCGCACCAGGCGACGGTCCGGCGTGCGCGGCGTGGCACACCGGCACCACCGCGCGCGGCCGGGGCGCCGGGCGGCACCAAGGCCGAAGAGGAGATCGTCGAGCTGGCGGTCAGGTCGGGGATGCCGAGGACGACGGCGCGCGTGCATGTCGACCTGTTGCTGTCCGAGGACGGCAGGCGCACCGCGGCCGAGCTGACCCGCAGGCTGAAAGTCAGCCCGGCCTCCGTCTCCGTGGCCGTGAACTTCCTGGTCCAGCACGGGTACGTCCGGCGCGAGCGCGACCCGCAGCGGCGGCGCGACATCTACGTGGTCGACGACGACGCCTGGTACCACTCGATCCTGGTCAGCTCCCGCCAGACGCTGGAGGCGGCGCAGGCCGCGATGGCGGTGGCGGAGACGTTCGGGACCGACAGCCCCGTGGGGCAGCGGCTGGCCAAGGGAGGGACGTTCCTGGAGCGGGTCGTTCTGGACATGATGGAGTCGGCCGACCGCTGGCGCGCCCTCCTATGACCATGGCCGACCACCGTCGGAAACGGGGGTCGGCCATGGCGGTCCGCGGTCCAGGGCTCAGACCGGAGCGGGCACCTGCGTCCAGACGTAGACCGTGATGCCCAGGTGCAGCAGACACAGCGCCCGTGCCGTCTTCCACGTCCAGGACGCCGCCGCCGTGGCGGCGAGGAACACGGTGGAGAGGATGAGGCAGAACCACGCGCCGGCCGCCGTGTCAGGATCGGTCGTGGGGGTCATCTCGACCCCGACCGCTGTGAGGCTCAGGATCAGCATGATGGCGGCGACGGTGTACAGACCGGCGGCCAGAGCGGCGCGCAGCCACAGGAATGCCTTTTGGTTCTCGATTGTCACTGTCATTCCGTTTCCTGCATGGATGTGCTGAAGAGCGGGGTGCGCCGGGAGGCCCGGCGCACCCCGCGAGGTTAGACCGTCAGCCGAGCAGTCCGGACAGCATGGACTGGTTGTTCACGATCCGTCCGCCATAGGCCTGGGAATCGGGGTCGGTGGCGTAGAAGCCGGCCCCTCCCTTGTACCAGGCGCCTACATTCTTCAGGTCGCCCGAGGTGAAACTGCCGGCACCCTTTCCGGGAGCGATCTTGTCTCTACCCACGGACAGATACCTGGCCGACAGGAAGATGTTCTGGACGTTGTCCTGGAGCGAGTTCTTGATCTCGGTCCGCTGATACGACGTGATGCTGCCCGGGTCGTAGCCGAGCATCTCGGCCGCGAGCTGGATCTGCATGCTCACGTTGCCGTAGGACGCCGCGTCGCCGCTGAGAGTCTCACCACCGACGTCCCAGAGCGGCGGGTCTCCCGAGACCTCGTTGTAGGCGACACCCGCCAGCAGCGTGGCCGGGATGTCGTAGTGGGCCGCTGCCGCCTTGATCGTGTCGGAGTAGGCCGCGACGAAATCGGCCTTGTGCTTGTTCTGGTCCGCCTCCTTGTTACCGGTGATGAGGTCCCAGACGTGGGCGACACTGTCCCAGTTGCTCCAGACGTCGAGGTCCTTCCCCGATCCGTAGGTGCCGGACAGACCCTGCAGCCACTGGTGCTCAGCGGTCATCGACCGGTCCTGCAGGTAGCAGGCGTCCGAGAGGTGGCCGACGCCTCCCACGCAGGAGGCCTCACCGGTGACCATCGTCGAGTCCGCCGCCGGCGTCGGCGAGGCCTCCCTCATCGAGACGTCCCAGCCACCCCCGCTGTTCATGGTGCAGGTGTAGCCCGACTCGTTGCACTCGGCCGGCCGGTGGCCGTCCAGCTCGATGAAGCTGATCGGGTTGCCGCCGGTGAAGGCGTAGCGGTTGCCGGTGAAGGGGTCGGTGCCTAGGCCCATGTCGGCGAGGGCGCCGTTGTACATGTCCCGGGTGGTGAAGCGGTTGAGACCCGGGTTGTAGTCGCGGAAGCCCATGTCGTACGTACCGGACTGGGCGTCCCAGCGCTTGGCGTTGAAGCGGTACGGGTTGTACGCCTCCTTCGTCGGGTCGGCGGCGTCGGGCTTGTCGATGCCGGTGAACTCGCTCTTGTCGTCGCCGCCGTACGCGGTGTAGCCGTACGTCGCCTTGGTGTCGCCGTCCTTGGTGGTCAGCGTCTCGACGTCGGTGTGGCTGTTGTAGCCGTAGAAGCCGTCCTCGGTCGTCCCGTCCGTGTTGTGCTTGATCTGGGACAGCCGCTCGCCCCAGGGGCTGTACTGGTACGACTTGGTCAGCTTGCCCGCCACCTCTTCGTCCAGGATCTCGCTGGAGAGGCCCAGGTAGGTGAAGTCGGTGGTCTTGCCGTCCGCCGTCTTGGAGGACGTGCGGTCCAGCGGGTCGAAGGTGTACTTCGTCGTCTTCAGCACACCGGCGTCATCCGTCTTCTGGGACTCCACCACGTGGTCGAAGCCGTCGTACACGCTCCGCTCGATGACCTTGCCGCCGCTGGTGACGGACTCCTGGCGGCCGAACGGGTCGTAGTTGTGCTGTGCCGTGACCCCGGAGGTCGTGGTGGACAGCAGCCGGTTGCGGTCGTATTCGTACGTCGACGTGACGTCCTTGACCGTCTGGCTGACGACGTTGGCGTTGTCGTCGTGGACGTACGTCTCGGTCGTCGCGCCGTTGCCCGTCTTCACCGACTTGGTGAGCCGGTTCGCCGGGTCGTAGCTGTAGTCCGTGGTGGAGTCGAGGTACGCCGCGTGGTTGTCGGCGTTCATCTTCTTCGCCACGTCCTGCGCCTTGTTGCCGTTGGCGTCGTAGGCGTAGGTGTGCGACGACACCAGGGTGCCGTTGGGCTTCTTCTCGCTCTGGGTCTTCAGCGCGCCGTCGAGGTAGTACGTGTAGTCGACGGTGTTGCCGTTGGCCTTGGTCTCCTTCAGCCGCTGGGCCCGGTCGGTGTAGGTGTACGAGGACACCTTCGGGCTGGTGTCGGTCGCCGACTTGCCGACCGAGACCGTCTTCACCAGCTCACGCAGGTCGTACGTGTACTTGGAGAACTGGCTCGGGTGGGTGACCGTCTCCGGCTGCCCGTTGGCGTCATAGGTGTAGGAGGTGGACTTCTTCTCCTGACCCGCGAGCGCCTCGGTGACCTTCTGCGGCTGGTTGAGACCGGTGTACGCGATCGTGTACGCGTCGATCTTCGCGCCCGACGAGGTGTCGTCGATCGACACCAGGTTGGCGTTCAGGTCATAGCCGTAGGTGAAGGTCCGCTTCTCGGCGTCGCTGTCACCCGCGTTGTCGCGGACGAGCTTGACCCCGTCGGCGACGACCGCGCCACCGCTGTTCTGGAAGAGCTGGAGCTTGGCCTTGTTGCCCTGGGTGAGGGTGTAGGTGCCCAGCGAGACCCAGGTACCGGCCCCGGCGCTCTGGTCCTTGACGACGTCCGACGTGGTGCCGTCGGACTTGGTGACCGTGTACTTGGCGGTCGTGGCCGCCCCGGTCACCCTCGGGTACTTCACATAGGCGGTGTAGCTGCCGTCCTTCGGGATGTTCAGGGTCCAGGTGAAGGAGCCCGTTCCCGCGCCCGCGGCGTGGACCTGGTGGTCGTAGCCCTGCTGGCCGGAGATGCTGCCCTTCGTCCAGGTCCCGGCCGACGACGTGTGCTGGGTGTCGGAGTTGTCGACCAGCACCACCGCGCTGCCCACCGGCACACCGTCGTCCGTACGGGACTTCAGCTTTCCGTCGGGGTAGTACGACCAGCCCATCGTGCGGGACGAGGAACCGCCGGCGGAGGTCAGCGTCCGGGACGTCTGCTGGCCGAGCGCGTTGTAGTCGTACGTGGTGACGATGTCCCACGGGTCGGTGGACGACTTGGTCCAGCCGTTGTCGTAGTACGTGTAGGTGGTGTCGTTGCGTACCGTCTGGCCCTCGGACGGCGGCAGCGACGTCTTGGCCACGCGGCCGAGGTCGTCGTAGACCGTCTCGGTGTAGACATCGCTCTTGTTGTGGCGGCTGTCGTTCGGGTCGTACGGCTGGAACTGCTTCACCGGGCGGTTCAGCTTGTCGTACTCGGTCCGGATGGCGAAGTCGTCGGCGTTGGCCGTCGCCACACCACGCGGGGTGATCACCCGGGTGGTGTTGCCCGCCTGGTCGTACTCGAACTTCGTCGTCCGGTACGTGACCGGCGAGGTACCGGAGTGCGGAACCTTGACCTCGGTCCTCAGACCGCGCTCGTCGTAGGTGATCAGGGTCTCGTTGCCGTCGGCGTCCTTGGCCGCGACGGCGAGGGAGTCCTTGTCGTACCGGGTCGAGCTGGTCTTGCCCGCCGCGTCCGTGACCGCGGTGACCCGGTGGTTCAGGTCGTAGGCGGTCTTGGAGGTGAAGTCGGTGGTGTCGGCGGTCGCGTTCTTCTTCGGGTCGATGAGCGTGACCATGTTGCCGACGTTGTCGTACTCGTACGACACCTTGTCACCGGCGGCGTTGACGACCGACGTCAACTGGTAGATCGCGTCGTAGTGGTTGGTGGTGATGTAGTCGTTGGGATCCGCCGTGGTGTCGGTTCCCTTCGGCTCGGTGGTCGCCTTGAGGTTTCCGACCTTGTCGTAGGTGTACGTCGACGTCCGGGGACGCTGCGTGTCGGTGTCCTTGGGCGCGGTGGCCGAGATGATCTGGTCCGCAGCGTCGTACACCGCGGTGGAGACCGCGCCGTTCGGCGAGGTCGACGTGGTGATGTTGTTGTTGGCGTCGTACACCGGGGCCGGCGAGGTGATCAGCTCACCCTTCGCCTGGTCCTTCGGCACGGTGTTGACCAGCGGACGGCCGTACGTGTCGTACGTCTGCGTGGTCTTCTTGCCCTGGGTGTTCGTGACCTGGGTGACCTGACCGCGCTCGTCGTAGACGAAGAAGGTCGACTTCTGCAGCGCGTCGGTGATCGTGTTGGGGTATCCGGTCGGGCCGAAGTCGCTGTTGGTGGTCGCGTTGCCGTTCGGGTCGGTCGCCTTGGTGAGCTGGCCGTGGGCGTCGTACTCGTACGACGTGGTGTAATCCCCGGCAGTCTGGGTCGCGACGCCCTTGGGATCGGTGACCGTGGTCAGGTTGCCGAAGGTGTCGTAGCCGAACTGCCAGCCACGGCCCTCGGGCGAGGTCTTCTTCGACAGGTCCGCCGAGAAGCCGTCGAGGCGCTGCTTGTACTCGAACTTCGTCGCATTGGCCGGGTAGGTGCCCGGTGCGCACTCACTCGGGGCCGGGACACCCGACTTGTTGCTCTCGGCGTCGCGGGACCAGAGCGGGAAGCCCGTCCTCTGGTCGTAGCAGTACGCGGTCTTGGCGCCGTTGGCCTCTTCCAGGTAGGTGACGTTGTTGTCCGCGTCCCAGCTCATCGTGCTGGTCTGGGCCTTGGCGTTGGTGATCCGCACCGGACGGCCGTAGTCGTCCGCCACGTAGTTCGTCACGTGGTTCTCGGCGTCGGTGACCTTGGCGTCGGTGAACTTCGGGTTCGTGGCGTTCACCGCGTACGAGAAGTTCGTGGTGCCCTGCAGACGGTCGGTGATGGTCTGCGTCCACCAGTGGTACTTCGGGTCGTCGCCCTCCTTCGGGAAGTAGTACGCGAGGCCCGTCGAGTTCTGGCGCGGGTCGGTGACCTTGACCAGCTTGACGTTCTTGTTGCCCTGGACGGCGTCGTACTCGAAGCCGAACACCTTCGGCTGGGACGAGCCCGCGCCGTCGGTGAGCTTCGTCAGCAGACCCTGGTCCGAGTACTCGAAGGTGAGCTTGCGCCCCGAGATGTCGGTCATCGACTTGACGTGGTCGGTGACCTTCGCGGAGGCCTCACCCTTGGCGTAGTACTCCAGCGTCAGCGACTGCCGGCCCGCCGGGTCGGTGATGTACTTGAGGAACCTCGCCGGCTTGCCGCCGGACTTCCGCTCCTCGTACGTGTACGTCTGGGTGTTGCCGTTCTTGTCGACCACCGACGTCAGGTAGCCGTCGCAGCCGAACAGGAACCGCGTCCCGTCCGGGCGGGTCAGCGTCCACGCGTCCGGGACCGCGTCCTTGTCGGGGGTGCAGTCCAGACCCTGCTTGGCGTCGACCTTGTAGTGGACGCCCGCCGGGGCCTTCCACGTGCCGTCGTCCTGCTTGCGGAAGACGTGGGTGGTGCCGTCGCCGTCCGGGAGCTTGATCTCGGTCGGGTGCGGCTTGGGGTGGAACTCCAGCCGGGCGCCGAGCCGGACCGGCCCGGCGAGCTGGCCCGACCAGCCGTGCCCCAGCACCGTGTCGGAGGTGTCCAGGGTGTTGTACGAGAAGCGGGCGAAGGTGCTGAGCCCGCGGCCCGGGTTGGAGAACGCGTTGTACGACCAGACGCTGTTGCCCGCCGCCAGGTTGTTCATGACGGTCGATCCGGCGCCGGTGTTCTTGCCCGTGTAGGAGTAGAACTTCTCCAGGCCGAGCTGGTTGGAGGTCGGGTCCTCCACCGCCACGTTCTGCTTCAGGCCGGGTATGCCGTCCGTGCCCGACACCCAGGTCGAGGCCGTCTTGTTGAAGACGTCCCAGGTCAGCACGTAGTCCGTACGCTTGTTGCCCGAGTCGGAGTTGATCGGGGTCTTGACCTGTGCCTGGAGGGTGACGGAGTCACCGGGCGCCACGTCGTTCGGCAGGGCGGTGTGGATCTGGTTGCCGCCGTTGGTGACGTCGGTGCCGTCCGGCAGGGCCCACTTGTAGGTGAGGACCCGGTCGGCGGCCTTCCACGTCGCGGTCGTGGTGTTGGTGAGGGTGAAGTCCACCGTATAGGTGGTGTTCGGGGTCATCCGGGCCGGGGTCTGCGGCGCGTAGTACGTCGACTCGGTCGTCGAGTCGATGTACGTGACCACGATCTTCGGGCGGAGCCGCTGCTCCGCGCCCTCGGAGGAGAGGAAGACGGTCCGCTCCTGCGCGGTGGCCTCGTCGGCCATCTTGATGATGACACCCCGCTGGGAGGCGGGCGTGGTCACCCAGCCCTGGGCCAGGGAGGTCACGTTCCAGTCGTGCCGGGCCGGGTCGTTGGTCTTCTGGCCCGTCGTCGCGGCGACGGACGCGCTGAAGTCACCACCGGCCGTCGTCCAGTTGGTGGCGGCGTCGGCCTTCACCCACGTGGCGGTCGCCTCGTCGAAGTCCCTGGTGAGGCCGCGCAGCTCATAGCTCGCGCCGGCGGCGTCCTGGGTCGTCTGGGTGCCCCACAGCCGTACCTTCGCGTCCAGCACCCGGGCCGTCGCCGGGATGCCGAGCGACGGGAACTTCAGCAGGGTGCGGGTCTTCCCGTACGTCGGCGAATTGTTACCGACGGTGATCCAGTTCTGCGGAACGCCGTCCTGGATCGTGTCGTGCGGGGTGGTGGACTCGGCCGAGGAGAGGGTGGTGTCCTGCGCGGCTTCGATCACCCGGGTGGTCCGCCCGGCCTTCGGCAGCCGGACCAACTGCGTCGGCGCCGCGGTGACCTGCCCGTCCTTGGTCTTCACCGCGATCATGTAGTAGTACGCCCGGCCGAACGGATCAGGGTCGTCGGCCTTCGTCGGCACCGCCGTCGTGTCCGTGAACGCCGTCGTCCCGGGCGCGACCGGGGAGACCAGCGTGGCCGAGGAGGGCGTGAACGTCTGGTTGATGGAGCGGTGCACCTGGTACTCGACGATGTCGTCGGACGTGGCGGCCGAAGGATCGGCGTACGCCGACCAGTTCAGCTCCGCGCCCGTGTCGTGGATCGTCGTCGGGGCCGCGAGGTCGACACCGGGACGCCCGTAGGTCAGCACCAGCCGGGGGTAGTTGACGGTCTCACCGCCGTACCCGAACTCGCTTCCCTCGTAACGCGGGCCGCCCTTGGGGCCGTTGGCCGACTCGTCACCGGCCTTGACCACGAAGCCGTGGTTGGTGTTCGTGCCGTCCACCCAGGACTGCACGGTCTTGGTCACCGGGAAGGAGTGCCAGGTGTTCAGCTCGCCCGGCTTCTTGGTGACCACACCGCCCTTGGTGAGCCGGACCGCGTCGGCGATCACCGATGTGGTCGTCGAGGCGGGGCCGTCACCGAGGACGACCTTGCCGAGGGTGCCCGCCTTGAACGGGTGGGTGCCCAGCGTCTTCCACACGCCCGCCGA
>NZ_JBFAMP010000018.1:0-83532 GCF_040674455.1 Streptomyces sp. NPDC049837
GAAAACATCACACGCATCCTCGGCCAGGACGCCACCCTCGAACACGCCCGCCGCTACATACGCCAAGCACTCGGCCGCAACTCCACCACCACCCTGGAACTGGCCAAACGCCACGCCGAGTCGGCGATCCGCATGCTGTGACCCGGGGCGGCCGCCAGGGCTCCGGCACCGCTCCGCCACGGCTCCAGGGGTGGCCGTCAGCCTGGGCGGACGACGCCCCTGTGCGGCCGGCCGAGATTGCGAGGAGCGGCATGAGCGCGACGACCATCACCGCCCGGGACAGCGGGACAGCGGGGCTCGGCGCCTCCGGGCCGGTCCTGTGGCACCTGAGCCTGTTCGAGGCGGGCGACCGCCCGTCCGCCGAAGCCCGGATGGCGGCCCTGACGACGCACTTGACCGGCGCCTTCGGCCAGGAGGACGTCCCCGTGCGCATCCGCGCCCTCGGTGCGGATGGCCGGTACCGGGGAGCCGTGGTGGCCGGCGGCGGCCGCGCGAGAGGACTCGCTGTCGCCCGTGTGCCCGCCGGTGGCCCGGTGCCGGTCGCCTTCTTCTTCCCCGGCCCCGGCGGCCACCACCCCGACATGGGCCGCGACCTGTACCGCGACTTCCCGGTCTTCCGCGCCGCGCTCGACCGGTGTGCGCGGCTGCTCGCACCCGAACTGGGCCTGGACATCAGGGAGGTCGTCTTCCCCGACCCGGAGCCCGGGCGGCGCGGGCGCGGCGAGCGCCCGCTCGGCACCACCGGGCTCGCCCACCCGGCGCTGTTCGTCGTCGAGTACGCCCTGGCCCGGCTCTGGCAGTCGTGGGGGGCCCGGCCCTCCGCCATGACCGGACACGGCACCGGCGAGTACGTCGCGGCCACCCTCGCCGGGGTGCTGTCCCTGCCGGACGCCCTGGCCCTGGTCGCCCGTGGCGCCCCGCCGCGCGGCGCCACGCCCGCCGTCCCCGACCCGGCGCACCTGCTGCTGGAGGCCGGCCCCGGCCGGGCCCCGGGCGGCGCGGCCGGCACCGTCGTCGCCACCATGCGCCCGCCGCACCGGAGCGGCTCCGACTCGGCCGCGGCCCTGGAGGCGCTGGGCCGGCTGTGGCTCGCGGGCGCCGACATCGACTGGGCCCGCTTCCCCGCCGCCGCACCGGACCCCGGCCCCCGGGGCGCCGGCGAGCCCGCCACCCCCACCGAACGCGCGCTGCACGTCCTGTGGGCGGAGCTGCTGAGGATCGAGCGGCTGCCCCGCGACGCCGGCTTCTTCGGCGCCGGCGGCGACTCGCTGCTCGCCACCCGGCTGATCCGGCGGGTGGAGGAGACCTTCGGCGTCGGGATGACACTGCGCCAGGTGTACGAGTGGCCCACCATCGCGCGCATGGCGGAGGCCATCGACACCCGCCGGGCCGCCGGGGACGGAGCGACCCGGTGAACCCGCAGACCAGGGCGAGGACCGCGGCGTACCTGTCCCGCTTCTTCCCGGTGACGGACCTGAAGGACGACGACGACCTCTTCGCGCTCGGGTTCGTCAGCTCGATGTTCGCGATGCAGCTCGTCTCCTTCGTGGAGCACGAGTTCGGCGTCACCGTCGAGGAGGAGGACCTGGAACTCGATCACTTCCAGTCCATCGCGGCCATCGACGCCTTCGTCGCGCGCAAGCTCTCCGCGCCCGCCGCGCGCTAGCGGCGCGGCGGTCCAGGGACGCTCGAAAACCGGTCGAGGACAACTCACGGGCGTCCGCGCGGACTTGCCTTTCGCCGCCGGGCGACGTGAAGGTGCGTACACAGATGCGTACACAGACTGTGCCGTGCCACATCCAGGAGGCTCCATGACCACCCCCCACTCCCAGCTCGCCCTGGACGAGGTCACCAAGCACTACGGCGAGCACATGGTCCTGGAACGGGTGTCCTTCACCGTCCGGCCGGGGGAGAAGGCGGGGGTGATCGGCGACAACGGCTCCGGCAAGTCGACACTGCTGCGGCTCATCGCCGGTCTGGAGAAGCCCGACAACGGCGAGCTGACGGTGCGCGCGCCCGGCGGCACCGGCTACCTCGCCCAGCGGCTGGACCTGCCGTCGGACGGCACCGTGCGCGACGTGCTCGACCGGGCCTTCGCGGACCTGCGGGACCTGGAGCGGCGGATGAGGGCCGCGGAGGCCGCCCTGACCGACGCGTCCGGCGCCGGGGAGCTCGGCGAGTACGGTGACCTGCTGGCCGAGTTCGAGGAGCGCGGCGGCTACCAGGCCGACGCGCGCACCGACGCCTCCCTGCACGGTCTGGGCCTGCCCGGCCTGGACCGCGACCGGCGCCTGGACACCCTCTCCGGCGGCGAACTGTCCCGGCTGGCGCTCGCCGCGACCCTCGCCGCGTCGCCGGAGCTGCTGCTGCTGGACGAGCCGACGAACGACCTGGACGACGCGGCCGTGGACTGGCTGGAGAAGCGGCTGCGCGACCACCGGGGCACCGTCGTCGTCATCACCCACGACCGGGCCTTCCTGGAGGCGGTGACCTCGACGATCCTGGAGGTCGACCCCGACCGCCGCACCGTCAACCGGTACGGCAACGGCTACCAGGGCTACCTCGACGCCAAGGCCGCCGCCCGGGCCCGCTGGGAGCGCGAGTACGAGGAGCACCTCGCCGAGATCGCCCGCCAGGAGAAGCTCGCCGAGAACGCCGGGCGCATGCTCGACACCATCTCCCGCAAGGGCCCCTGGGCCTTCAGCGGCAACGGCCACCACCGGGCGCGCTCCTCGTCCACCGCCACCTCCGGCCGGGCCCGCAACGCCAACGAGCGGCTGCGCAGGCTCCGCGAGAACCCGGTGCCGAGGCCCCCCGAGCCGCTGCGCTTCACCGCCTCCATCGAGGCCGGCACCGCACCCGGGGGCGAGCCCCTGACCGAGCTGCGCGGCGTCCGCGTCGGCACCCGCCTGCACCTGGACGCCCTGCGCATCGCCCCAGGCGAGCGCCTCCTGGTCACCGGCCCCAACGGGGCGGGGAAGTCGACCCTGCTGCGGGTCCTCGCCGGCGAGCTGGCACCCGACGACGGAACCGTCCGGCGCGCCGAGCGCATCGGGTTCCTCCGCCAGGACGAGACCGTGGAGCACCCCCGGCGCACCGTACTCGCCGAGTTCGCCGCCGGGCGGCCCGGCCACCCCGACGAGTACGCCGAGCAGCTCCTGGCGCTCGGGCTGTTCCGGGAGAACCAGCTCCACCTGCCCGTCGGCGAGCTGTCCGTCGGGCAGCGCCGCCGCATCGAACTGGCGCGCCTGGTGACCCGCCCCGCCGACCTGCTGCTGCTCGACGAACCGACGAACCACCTCTCCCCGCTGCTCGTCGAGGAGCTGGAGGCGGCGCTCGACGGGTACGCGGGCGCCGTGGCGATCGTCACCCACGACCGGCGCATCCGCCGCGCCTTCGAGGGCTCCCGGCTGCACCTGGAAGCAGGCGCCCCGGTCAGCGCGTGACCGTGACGGCCCGGGCGCGGATCTCGTCGAGGAGCCGCGCCTGGGCCAGTGACTCCCGCTCCAGCACGGGCAGATCGGCGCCCAGGACACCGTCCCGGAAGGAGCCGAGGGCCGCGACGAAGTGGTCCTCGGCCGGGACACGGATCTCCGAGTCGTCCTGCCCCACCGACAGCCTCAGCAGCGGCTCGTGCCCGGGGGCCGTCGTGAAGACGTGGTCGGTGGCGAGCGTCCCCGCACTGCCCTGGATCTCGTACCACGACCGGTAGTGGTGCTCCATGCCGAAGCGGAGCTGCGCGCTCGTCCCGTCCGGCGTCATGAGCAGGACCGCTCCCGACACGTCGACGCCGTACCGCTCGTCGGTGCGCAGCACGGCGCCGGCGACGGTCAGGTCGGTGCCGAGGAACCGCAGGGCCGCGCGCAGCGGGTAGACGCCGTTGTCGAACAGGGCCCCGCCGCCGAGGGCGGGGTCGTAGCGGTTGTCCCCGTCGGGCCGGGGCGGGATGGTGAAGGCGGCGGACAGGGCCCGCACCCGGCCCAGTACGCCGGACCCGAGCAGACCGGCCTCGCGCCGGTGCCGGGCGTGGTGCAGGAACATGAAGTTCTCCCGCAGCACCAGCCCCCGTTCCCGTGCGAGCGCGAACAGCCGCCGCGCGTCGTCCTCGCACGTCGCCAGCGGCTTCTCGACCAGGACGTGCAGCCCCGCCCGCAGCGCCTTTCCGGCCCAGTGGGCGTGCAGCAGCGTCGGCAGGCACACATAGACCGCGTCCACGTCGGTGCGCGCCAGCAGCTCGTCGTACGAGCCGAGGGGCACCCCGCCGAAGCGGGCCGCGAAGTCCTCCGCCCGCTCCCGGCTGCGGCTGGCCACACAGGCGAGCCGCAGGCCGGGAGTGCGGGCCAGCGCGGGCAGGGTGCGGCGCGCCGCGATGTCGCCGCAGCCGAGGACGCCGATGCGCACGTCCATCAGTACAGCGTGTGGGCGCACACCAGGAGCGTGCGCAGCTCGACGTTGACGTAGTTGCTGTGCGCCAGGAGGTCGGTGAGCTGGGCCAGCGTCAGCCACATGTAGTCCTCGGGGGTCTGCTCGGGGAAGCCGTCGGGGACGCGGACGATGGTGTACCGGTTCTGCGCGTGGTAGAAGCGGCCTCCCTCCTCCGACTGCATCGCGTCGTACAGCACCCGCCCGGCGGGCGCGTCGAGCGCGTCGGCGAAGTACGGCGGCGCGGGCTCGGCCTCCGGCCCGATGTGGTCGGCGGGGCGGCAGTGCACCGTCGGCGCGAGCTCGGCGACGTTGAGCGTCCCGACGTCGACCCGCGCCTGGACCAGGGCGTGCAGCGTGCCGCCGATCCGCTTGACCAGCAGGGCCATCAGGCCGGGCACCTGCGGCTGGATCAGCGGCTGGGACCAGGAGGCCACCTCGCGGTTGCTGGCGGTGATGTCGGCGCCCATGACCCGGAAGCGGCGGCCGCTGCCGTGCGCGATCTCCTCGTCCGTGCGCCGCCAGCCGTCGGCGGCGACCTCGTCCAGCGGCACCCGGCGCCGCACCAGCTCGCGCAGCGCCCGCACTCCGGTGAACCAGCTCCCGAACTCGGAGGGGGAGTGCAGCGGCAGCGCGTGCGGATCGTAGAAGGAACGCATCACGTCACCGGCGAGCGGCCCGGGCTCCGCGCCCGCCGTCGGCAGGCAGGCGAGGATCGAACGCGAGTCCATGTTCACGACGTTGTCCTGCGACAGCAGGGCCCGGAGCTGGCCGAAGGTGAGCCACCGGAAGTCCTCGCCGGTCTCGATGTCGTCGTCCGGGTCGATCTCCACGATCATGTTGCGGTTGCGCTTGGACAGGAACCAGTCGGCCTGCTCGGACTGGAGCACGTCCACGAGCACCCGGGAGCGGCCGCGGTCCAGGAACAGGTCGAGGTACGGTATCGGGCGCCCGCGGTGCACGCCGGTGAAGTTGGAGCGGGTGGCCTGCACGGTGGGCGAGAGCTGCATCGTGTTGATGTTGCCGGGCTCCATCTTGGCCTGCATCAGGAAGTGCAGTACGCCGTCGATCTCCCGGGCCACGATGCCGAGCAGCCCGATCTCCGGCTGCACGATGATCGGCTGGCGCCAGCCGTCGCCGCCGGTGTGGTCGGTCCGTACGTGCAGCCCCTCCACGGAGAAGAACCGGCCCGACTCGTGGCGCAGGTTGCCGTCCTCGCGGTCGAAGTACCAGCCGCGCAGGTCCGCGAACGGCACCGGACGCACCTGGAAGCGTCCCACGCGGGCGCGTTCGGCGAGCCAGGGCACGACCCGGTCCAGCGGCATCGCCGTGCTGTCGGGGGTCCGGGCGGAGGCGAGCAGCCGGCGGGCGGTCGGGACGCGGTCGGCCGCGGGCCGCGCCCCGGTCCCGGCGGCCGGTGCGACGGTGTCAACGAGCATGGCCGAGCGCCTCCTCCACGATGCGGCACACGGCGTCCTGCTGGTCGTTGAGGTAGAAGTGGCCGCCGGGCAGGACGTGCAGCGCGGTGGGGCCGTGGGCGACCGCCTGCCAGGCGTGCGCGTCGCCGACCGGCACGTTCGGGTCGCTGTCACCGGTGATCACGGTCAGCGGGACGGTGAGCGCGGGCCCGGCCAGGTGCCGGTAGCGCCCGGCCACCCGGTAGTCGTTGCGCAGCGGCGGCAGGACCATGCGCAGCAGCTCCTCGTCCTGGAGCAGGCCGGCGTCGGTGCCCTGGAGCCGCGCGACCTCGGCGAGCAGCCCGGCGTCGTCGAGGAGGTGGACCGTGTCCCGGCGCGGGACGGTCGGGGAGCGGCGGCCGGAGACGAACAGGTGCGCCGGCGGCTCGGTGCCCTCCGCGACCAGCCGGCGGGCCGTCTCGTAGGCGAGGGTGGCGCCCATGCTGTGCCCGAACAGCGCGTAGGGCCGGCCGGTCCACTCGCGCAACACCGGCACCACCGCGTCGACCAGCTCCTCGACGGACTCCAGGAACGGCTCGTGGCGGCGGTCCTGGCGGCCCGGGTACTGCACCGCGACCACCTCCACCGAGGGGCCGAACCGGCGGGCGAAGGGCAGGTACGCGGTGGCCGAGCCGCCCGCGTGCGGGAAGCAGAACAGGCGGACGGCGGCGCTGTCGTCGGGCCGGTAGCGGCGCAGCCAGGCGGCTGCTTCGGCCTCGGCCGTATCGGGTGCGCGCGTCTGGGTGGAGGCGGTCACGGTCGGTTCAGCTCCTTGCGAGGTGAGGAACGGCGGGCACCGCGGGGTGGCGGGGCAGACGGCCCGAGGCGAGGGCCTCGGCGAGGGACGGTGCGGCCTCGTCCTTCGCGGAGCGCAGCACCGGTCCGGCCGGCTCCCACGGCAGCGCCAGGTCCGGGTCGAACGCGTCGACGTCGACCATCGCGCCGGGTACGTACTCGGCGGACAGCAGGTAGTTGACGCAGGTCCCGTCCTCCAGGGCCAGGAACGCGTGGCCGATGCTGCCCGGCATGTACAGCGCGATGCCCGAGGAGGCGTCCAGCCGGGTCATGGCGTACCGGCCGAACGTCGGCGAGCCCACCCGCAGGTCGACCATGAAGTCGAGGATCGAGCCGCGCACGCACGTCACCAGCTTGCTGCCGTCGCCGGGGACGTCGTTGCAGTGCACACCGCGCAGGGTGCCCCGCCGGGAGACGGAGTTGTTGACCTGGCGGACGGTGAACTCCAGGCCGGTGGCCGCGGTCAGCTCGGAGTACCTGGCGGCCTCGTAGAAGTGGCCCCGGTCGTCGGCCAGTTTGTCGGGCACCACGCGGAAGGTGCCGGGCAGGTTCGTCTCATCGACGCGCATCGGCGCCCACCGCCTTCAGCGGCTCCCACCACGCGCGGTTGTCGCGGTACCACCGCACGGTCTCGGCGAGCCCCTCCTCGAAGGGGACGAGCGGCTCGTAGCCGAGTTCGGCACGGATCTTGCCGATGTCCACCGAGTAGCGCCGGTCGTGGGCGGCACGGTCGGCCGCCGGCCGCACCCAGCCGGCGTCCCGGCCGGTCAGCTCCAGCAGCCTGTCGGTCAGCTCCCGGTTGGTCAGCTCGGTGCCGCCGCCGATGTTGTACACCTCGCCGGCCCGGCCCTTGACGGCGACCAGCGCGATGCCCCGGCAGTGGTCGTCCACGTGCAGCCAGTCGCGGCTGTTGCCGCCGTCCCCGTACAGGGGTACCGGTATCCCGTCGATCAGGTTCGTGGTGAAGAGCGGGATCACCTTCTCCGGGTACTGGTAGGGGCCGTAGTTGTTGGAGCAGCGCGTCACCCGCACGTCCAGGCCGTGGGTGCGGTGGAAGGCCAGCGCCAGCAGGTCGGAGGACGCCTTGGACGCCGAGTACGGCGAGTTGGGCCGAAGCGGGTGGTCCTCCGGCCAGGAGCCCTCCTCGATCGACCCGTACACCTCGTCTGTCGACACGTGCACGAAGCGGTCCACGCCGGCCGCCGCCGCCGCGTGCAGCAGCGTCTGCGTACCGAGCACATTGGTGCGTACGAAGGCGGAGGCGTCCTCGATGGAACGGTCGACGTGCGACTCCGCGGCGAAGTGGACGACCAGGTCCGCGCCCCGCGTCAGGCGCGCCACCAGCGGCGCGTCGCAGATGTCGCCGTGCACGAACTCGAGCCGTGGATCGTGCGCCACGGGCGCCAGGTTGGCCCGGTTGCCCGCGTAGGTGAGCTTGTCCAGCACCACCGTGCGGGCACCGGCCAGATCGGGGTACGCACCGGTCAGCAACTGTCGGACGAAGTGGGAGCCGATGAAGCCCGCACCTCCGGTCACCAGCACGCGCATTGTGACGAGGCCCTTCTTCGAGAGGTGGGGGTGGCTAGGCGGCGGGGGAGGCGAGGGCCGGCGCGCGCCGGGCCATGTCCATCACGTACTGGCCGTAGCTGGACGAGCCGAGCTCGGCACCGAGCGCGTACGCCTGGTCGGGCGTGATGAACCCCATGCGCAGCGCGATCTCCTCCACGCACGCGATCCGCTCGCCCTGGCGCTGCTCCAGGAGCTGGACGTACTGCCCGGCCTGGAGGAGCGAGTCGTGGGTGCCCATGTCCAGCCAGGCGAAGCCGCGGCCCAGCTCGTTGAGCCTGGCCCGGCCCTGGGCCAGGTAGGCGTTGTTGATGTCGGTGATCTCCAGCTCGCCGCGCGCCGACGGGGTCAGGCCGCGGGCGATCTCCACCACGTCGCTGTCGTACATGTACAGGCCCGTGACGGCGAGGTTGGAACGCGGCCGGCGGGGCTTCTCCGCCAGCGACACCAGACGGCCGGACGCGTCGATCTCGGCCACCCCGTAGCGCTGCGGGTCCTGCACCGGGTAGCCGAACAGCTCGCAGCCGTCCAGCCGGTCCATGGCCGTGGCGAGGAGGGTGGAGAAGCCGGGGCCGTGGAAGACGTTGTCGCCGAGGATCAGGGTCACCGGGCCGTCGCCGATGTGCTCCTCGCCGATCAGGAACGCCTCCGCGATGCCGCGGGGTTCGTCCTGCTCGGCGTAGTCCAGGCTGATGCCGAGCCGTGAACCGTCGCCCAGCAGGGAACGGAACATCTCCAGGTGGTCCTTGGCGGCGATGAGCTGGATATCCCGGATGCCCGCCAGCATCAGCACCGACAGCGGGTAGTAGATCATGGGCTTGTCGTAGACGGGCAGGATCTGCTTGGACAGCGTGCCCGTCAGCGGACGCAGCCGGGTGCCGCTGCCGCCCGCCAGGACGATGCCCTTCATCGGCCGCCGCGGGGGCCTGGCCGGCGCGAGGGGCGTGGGCTGGTTCATCGGGTGGCCTCCAAAGCGTCACGGACCGCGGCGATGACACTCGCCACGTCGTCGTCGGACAACTGCGGCCCCATCGGCAGGCTCAGGACCTCCGCCGCCAGCCGCTCGCACTGCGGCAGGGCCCCGTCGTGGGTGCCCGCGTACGCGGGGGAGCGGTGCACCGGGACCGGGTAGTGCACCAGGGTCTCGACCCCGGCGGCGGCCAGCGCCCGCTGGAGCGCGTCCCGGTCGCCGGCCCGGACCACGTACTGGTGCCACACCGGCCGCGCCCACGTCTCGACGGCCGGCAGGGTCAGGCCGGGCAGCCCGGCCAGCTCCTCGGTGTAGCGGCGGGCGACCCGCGCGCGGCGGGCGTTCCAGGCGTCGAGCAGCGGCAGCTTGACGGCGAGGACCGCGGCCTGCATCTCGGCGAGCCGGGAGTTGGTGCCCAGCTCCTCGTGCTCGTACTTCCGGCGTGAGCCGTAGTTGCCCAGCAGCCGGATACGGGCGGCGAGTTCGGGGTCGTTGGTGACGACGGCGCCGCCGTCGCCGAGCGCCCCGAGGTTCTTGCCCGGGTAGAAGCTGAACGCCGCCGCGTACCCGGATCCGATCCTCCGGCCCCGGTAGCGGGCGCCGTGCGCCTGCGCCGCGTCCTCCACGACGTACAGGCCCCGCCGGGCGGCGACCTCCGTCACGGCGTCCAGGTCGACCGGGTGGCCGTAGGTGTGCACCGGCATGATCGCCCTGGTGCGCGGGGTGCAGGCCGCGTCGATCCGGTCCGGGTCGATCAGGAACGTCCCGGGGGCCGGCTCCACCGGCACGGGCCGGGCGCCGACCGCGGAGACGGCCAGCCACGTCGCGATGAACGTGTGGCCGGGCACCACGACCTCGTCGCCCGGGCCGACCCCGAGCGCCCGCAGCGTCAGCTCCAGGGCGGCCAGCCCGGTGCCGGTGCCCACGCAGTGCGAGGCGCCGCAGTAGGCGGCGAACGCCGCCTCGAACGCTTCGAGTTCGGGTCCCAGCAGGTAGCGGCCGGAGGCGGCGACCCGCAGCAGCGCGGCCTCGACGTCGTGGCGCACCTCGTCCGCCGCGTGCAGGTCGCGCAGGTCGTGGAAGGCGACGCGGGAGGGGACGCGGGGCGCGGCGTGGGGGGCCGTGGCGGTGCTCACAGCAGGCCCTCCGCGTCACGCAGGAACGAGTCGTAGTCGCGGTAGTAGTCGCTCTCGTCGTAGTGGCAGGACGCCAGGACCAGTCCGACCGCGCCGGCGGAGAAGTCGCTCAGGTTCCGCCAGACCATCGGCCCCACGTACAGCCCGGTGCCCGGACGGTCCAGCCGGATGGCCTGACGCGTCCGGCCGTCGTCGATCGTCAGCGTGAAGCTGCCGTGCACGGCGATGATGAGCTGCTCCAGCTCGCGGTGGGCGTGCGCGCCGCGCGAGGAGCCGACGTCGAGGTCGTGCAGGTAGTAGACGCGCTCGATCTTGAATCCGGCGGTCCACTCCGACTCGACGACGGACAGGCTCCCCCGCTCGTCCTTGTGCTGTTCCAGATCGATCAGGCGGCAGGGCTTGATCCGGCCCACTGCCGTCGCGGTCGTCCCGGTGGTGGTCGCTGTTGACATGACGGTCCTTCAGCTACGCACGACGCGCACGGGCAGGTGGCGGGCCGTGAGCTGGTCGGCCTCGTAGAACTCCACCTTGTCGTGGTGGATCTCGTACGACGCGAAGCGGTCCAGGGCGAGGTTCAGGAAGACCTTCGCCTCCATCCGGGCCAGGAACGCGCCGAGGCAGTGGTGGATGCCGTGGCCGAACGCCATGTGCTTGTTCGCCTCGCGCCGGATGTCGAAGACGTCCGGGTCGGGGAACTGCTCGGCGTCGCGGTTGGCCGACTGGCTCCAGGCGATGACCATCTGGCCGGCCTTCATGGGGTGGCCGAGGATCTCCGTGTCCTCCTTGACCAGCCGGAAGATGTTGTTGAACGGGCTGCGGTAGCGCAGCGTCTCCTCGATCGCGCCCGGGATCAGCGAACGGTCCGCCCGCAGGTCCGCGAGGGCCCGCGGGTTCTCGTCCAGGACGAGGAAGAGGTTGCTCAGCAGGGTGGCGCTGGAGATGTGGCCCGCCGTCAGCAGCAGCGCGACGATGTTGACGATCTCCTCGTCGGTGAGCCTGCGGCCCTCCACCTCCGACTCGATCAGGCCGCTCATCAGGTCGTCGGCCGGCTTCTCGCGCTTCTCGGCGATCTTCGCGTACAGGTAGGCCGCCCACTCCTTGATGGCCGGGCCCATCGTCTCCGCGAAGTCGTCGGGGAGGTTCGGGTACTCCATGCCCTCGTTGTTGAGGATCACGTCGACCCACTCGCGGAACAGGTCCTGGTCCTCGGCCGGCACTCCGAGCAGCTCGGCGATCATCGTCACCGGCAGCGGGTACGCCAGGTCCTTGACGACGTCGATCTCGGTCCGGTCGCCCAGGGCGTCCAGCAGGTCGCGGGTGATCTCCTCGATGCGCGGCTCCAGCTTCTGCATGCGGCGCGGCGTGAACGCCTGGCTGACCAGCTTGCGCAGCGGGCCGTGCCGGGGCGGGTCGATCCCGCCGAAGGTGCCCGGCCCCATCAGCAGCTTCAGCTCCTCCGGAACCGGGAAGACCGGCGAGAAGTCGGAGGAGAAGAGCTGGGGGTTGGTGGAGACGGTCAGGTAGTCCTCGTAGCGGAACACCTGCCAGGCGAACCGCGTCGAGTCGTAGAACACCGGAGCTTCGGCGCGCGCCCGGGCGAACCACTCCAGCAGCTCCCGGGCACCGGCGCCCTCGGGCTGCGCCAGCGGGTGCGGCGGCGTCTCGTCCTGGACGGGCTCGGCGGCGGCTTCGGCGGCCTCGGCGGCTTCGACGGTCTGTGTCGTCATCTCGGCTTCCTTCGGGAGCGGGAGGAGGAGGGCTGGTGGCTGGTGCGTGGGGCCGGGGTGTCGCCTCGGGGCGCCCCGGGGGCGCCGTGCCGGGACGCGGCGGGTGCCGCGCCGGCGGCCCGGGGCCGAGGAGCGCGAGGTCCGCGGGGCGTTACGGCCCGAGAGCCGCGACGCCTCTGGACGCGAGGGCCGTTGCCGCCCCCGGGTGGCTCCGGGTGGTGCCCGGTGGCCCCGGGTGGCCCCGGGCGGCCCCGGGTGGTGCCCGGTGGCTCCGGGTGGTGCCCGGTGGCCTTGGGCGCCCCGGTGGTCCGGAGACCTGGGTGGCCCTGGCTCCGGTGGCCCCCGGCGGCCTGGCTGCCCCGGAGGCCCGAGGCCCCCGAACGCCTCGGAGCGTGCCGGGCGCGATGGGCGTCCTTGCTACGGGGCGACGGGCGTGAGCAGGGCCTCGACCGCATCCGCGGCGGCCGCCGGACCGCCCGCGGCCTCGATCTCACGGCGCAGTCGCGCCACACCGGCCCGGATCGCGTCGTCGGCGACGACCGACAGGGCGGTCTCGCGGATCAGCTCGGGCGAGATGTCCTTGCGCAGGATCTTGGCGCCCACGCCCAGCTCGACCGCCCGGTTGGCGGTGGCGTGCAGCTCCGCCATCTGCGGCACACAGATCACCGGCACGTTCTCGGAGACGCACTGGAGGACCGTGCTCGTACCACCGTGGTTGATCATCAGCGCGGCGTGCGGCAGCACCGCGCCCTGCGGGACGAACCTGTGCACCTGGATGTGCGGCGGGACCTCGCCGAGCTCGCCCTCGGTGACACCGCCCGCGTGCGCGATCACCACGTCCCACTCGACGTCCGCGAACGCCTCGACACAGGCACGGAAGAACTCCGGCTGCTTGTTGTAGAGCGTGCCCAGGGTGATCAGCACCAGGGGACGGCCGCTCGCCGGCGCCTCCCAGTCACCGTGGAAGCTGTTCGCGCTCGTGCACGGCCCGACGAAGTTGACCTCCTCGCCGAACGTGTCCCCCGCGTACTGGAACGCCCTCGGCAGGTACACCAGCGCCGGGCCCGAGTGCACCTCGGCCGCGAAGTCGCCGATGCTCTTGTCCACGCCCTGCGCCGCCATCAGCTCGGAGATCCGTCCGAACAGGGCCCCCGTCTCCGGGTCCTCGGCCTGCTCCTCGGCCGGGTCGACCGGCGGGTGCAGCGACCAGTGCTCGTTGGCGACGTACGTCGGAGTTGAACGGATGACCGGTATGCCCCACTTCGCCGCCAGGATGTGCCCGCTCCAGAACGACGACGGGTCGCACACGAACACGTCCGGGCGGTGCTCGTCGAAGTGCCGCTCGAATTCCGGCAGCGTCTGCTCGGTGAGATCGAGCATCCACTTCATCATGTTCACGAACTCGTCCTGGTCCGTGTACGCGTCGGAATCCTGCTGCGGCACCATGGTGGCCAGGAACCGGTCCTCGTCCAGCGGATACGGAAGCAGCTCCGCACCCGTCGCGAGCACCCGCTCGGCATAATTGTCCGACAGCGCGTAGGTCACCCGGTGCCCGCGCGCGACGAGCTCCCGCGCCACGGACAGCGTCGGATTCACATGCCCTGCCGCGGGAAGAATGAAGAAGGCGATATGCGCCATCGAGGCAGCCTTTCGGGGCGAGCTTTTCGGGGCGGACAAACGGAAATTACGAGCCACCGACAGGTCGGCGCAAGGGGCGACCTGACATAGTCTCCGCGGCCGCATCGCACACCAATTCCCGGGCACCGCCGCGACTTGACACACTCACCGGAAATTTCGGGGCAGGGTGCCGGACCCTCGTGTTGGCTGGCAAGGTCCGCGCACAGAGGAGATTCAGCCATGCCCTGCCCCCATGGTGAGGAACCGCGCACCTTCCCGTTCAGCGACCGGATCGACCTCGGGATCGACCCCGAATTCGCCGCCCTGCGCGCCCACGAGCCGGTCGTGCGCGTCACCATGCCGTACGGCGGCCAGGCCTGGCTCCTCACCCGGCACGCCGACGTCAAGAAGGCGTCCACCGACCCCCGCCTGAGCATGCACGCCGCCGCCGACTGGGACGTGCCGCGCGCCGCCCCCCGGGCCCTCGACTCCGTCGGCCTCATGGGCATGCCGCCCGAAGCCCACGCCAGGCTGCGCCGCATGGTGTCGCGCGCCTTCACCGCCCGCCGCGTCGCCGCCCTGCGCCCCCGCATCGCCGAGATCACCCACGGCCTGATCGACGAACTCGTCGCCCACGGCGGCCCCGCAGACCTCGTCGACAAGCTCGCCCTGCCCCTGCCGACCGCCGTCATCTGCGAGATGCTCGGCATCCCGCACTCCGACCGGCACGTCTTCCGGGCCTTCACCGAAGCCCTGATGTCCGCCACCCGCTACACCGAGGAGCAGGTGGCCCAGGCGTGCGAGGAGTACGCCGACTACCTGCGGGGCTACGTCGCCAAGCGCCGCGAGCAGCCGGAGGACGACCTGCTCAGCGCCCTCGTCCAGGCCCACGACGACGGCGAGCGGCTCAGCGAGAACGAACTGCTGATGCTCACCGGCGGCATGCTCATCGGCGGCCACGAGACCACCGCCAGCCAGCTCGCCGGCCACGTCACCGTCCTCCTGTCCGAGCGCAGCCGCTACGAGCTGCTCGTCGCCCGGCCCGAACTCATTCCCGCGGCGGTGGAGGAACTGCTGCGTTACGTGCCCCTGTGGGCCAGCGTCGGGCCCAGCCGGGTCGCCACCGAGGACATCGAGATCGGCGGCGTCACCATCCGCGCGGGAGAGGCCGTCGTCTATTCACTCGCCTCCGCCAACCGCGACGAGACCGTATTCGAGCGCGCCGACGAGGTGGTGCTCGACCGGGCCACCAACCCGCACATCGCCTTCGGTCAAGGACCGCATTTCTGCCTCGGCGCACCACTCGCTCGAGCGGAACTCCAGTGCGCACTCGAGGCACTGACGAGCAGACTGCCCGGACTGCGCCTTGCCGTACCCGAGGAGAAACTCACCTGGCACGGCGAGATGCTCGTCCGCGGACTCGTCGAACTTCCCGTTGAGTGGTGAATCACTGAGCCGCCACAGGCGGCGCTTTCCCCTTCTGTCTTCCCGCTCGTTCTCTTGGTAATGGAGATTCCATGATCGACAACGGCAATGGCATCGGTTCCGACAATGACATCGCCGTCGTCGGAATGTCGTGCCGACTCCCCGGAGCCGCCACGGTCGAGGAATTCTGGCAACTCCTGCGCCACGGCCGGAACACCGTTTCCCGGCAGGAGAACGGACACTGGAGGGCGGCCCTCACCGACCACGGCTCGTTCGACGCCGAATTCTTCGGCATGACCGCCCGGCAGGCCGCCGCGACCGACCCCCAGCAGCGCCTCGTCCTCGAACTCGGCTGGGAGGCCCTCGAACACGCCGCCATCGTCCCCGCCCGGCTGGCCGGCACCCGCACCGGCGTCTTCGTCGGCGTCGCCTCCGACGACTGGGCCGCCCTCACCGGCGCCGCCTCCACCGAGCCCGACGGCCACACCGCCGCCGGCCGCCACCGGGCCATGACCGCCAACCGGCTCTCCCACCACCTCGGGCTGCGCGGCCCCAGCATCGCCGTCGACAGCGCCCAGTCGTCCTCCCTCGTCGCCGTCCACCTGGCCTGCGAAAGCCTGCGGCGCGGCGAGAGCGACCTGGCCCTCGCCGCCGGCGTCAACCTGATCCTCAGCGACGACAGCACCATCGTCATGGACCGCATGGGCGCCCTCTCGCCCGACGGCCGCTGCTACACCTTCGACGCCCGCGCCAACGGATACGTCCGCGGCGAGGGCGCCGCCGTCGTCGTCCTCAAACCGCTGCGCCGCGCCCTCGCCGACGGCGACCGCGTGCACGCCGTCATCAAGGGCTCCGCCGTCAACAACGACGGCGGCGGCCCCAGCCTCACCACCCCGGACCGCGACGCCCAGGAGGCCGTGCTCCGCCAGGCGCACGAAGCCGCCGGGCTGACGCCCGACCACATCGGGTACGTCGAACTCCACGGCACCGGCACGCGCGCCGGCGACCCCGTCGAGGCCGCCGCGCTCGGCGCCGCCCTGGCCACCCGCCGCACCCCCGGCACCCCGCCCCTCAGCGTCGGCTCCGCCAAGACCAACGTCGGTCACCTCGAAGCGGCCGCGGGCATCGTCGGCCTGCTGAAGACCGTGCTCTCCGTACGCGAAGGGGAACTGCCCCCGACCCTGAACCACCGCTCGGCCCACCCCGGCATACCGCTCGACGAGCTGAACCTGAAGGTCCAGACGCAGCTCGCCCCGTGGACCGAACCCGAGGGCCGCCGGCGCGCCGCCGGCGTCTCGTCGTTCGGCATGGGCGGCACGAACGCACACGTGGTGGTCGAGCAGGCGCCGGCGGTGGAGGACGTCCCGGCGGGGGATGTGGTGCTTCCGGTGGTGCCGTTGGTGGTGTCGGCGAAGTCGTCGGTGGCGTTGCGTGAGCAGGCTGAGCGGGTGCGTGCTGTGCGTGGGCCTCGGCCGTTGGATGTGGGGTTCAGTCTGGCGGCGGGGCGTTCGGTGTTCGAGCACCGGAAGGTGTTCGTGGGGGACGTCGAGGTCGAGGGTGTCGCGTCCCCGGTCGGCCGGACGGTGTTGGTGTTTCCGGGTCAGGGGACGCAGTGGGTGGGTATGGGTGCCCGGCTGCTGGTGGAGTCTCCGGTGTTCGCTGCTCGGTTGGAGGAGTGTGGGCGGGCTTTGGCGCCGTTCGTGGACTTCGACCTGGTGGAGCTGGTGCGTGAGGGCGGTGCCCTGGACCGGGTGGATGTCATCCAGCCCGTCACCTGGGCTGTGATGGTGTCCCTCGCGGAGTTGTGGCGGTCGTTGGGGGTCGTTCCCGATGCGGTGATCGGTCACTCGCAGGGTGAGATCGCCGCGGCGGCTGTCGCTGGGGCGCTTTCGTTGGAGGACGCGGCTCGGGTGGTGGCTCTGCGGGCGCAGGTCATTGGGCGTGAGCTGGCGGGGCTTGGGGGTATGGCGTCGATTCCGCTGCCGCGTACGGAGGTGGAAGCGCGCCTGGGCGCGTGGGCCGGTCGGCTGGACGTCGCGGCCGTCAACGGCCCGAAGTCCACGGTGGTCTCCGGTGACGCGGACGCGATTGTCGAGTTTGTCGCCGCGTGCCAGGCGGAGGACATCCGGGCCCGCCAGGTCCCCGTCGACTACGCCTCGCACTCCGCGCACGTGGAGCGCATTGAGGCGGAACTGCTGGACGTCCTGGCCCCGATCACGCCCCGGTCTTCTGATGTCCCGTTCTATTCGACGGTCGAGGGCGGCCTGATCGACACGGCCACGGTCGACGCCTCGTACTGGTACCGCAACCTCCGTCAGACGGTCCGCTTCGAGGACACCGTCCGCGTCCTGCTGAACGAGGGCTTCTCGACCTTCGTCGAATCCAGCGCCCATCCCGTGCTGACCATCGGTATCCAGGAGACCGCCGATGTGGTGGCCGTGGGCTCCCTCAAGCGCGAAGACGGGGGTCTGGACCGGTTCCTGACCTCGGCGGCCGAGCTGTTCGTGGCCGGGGTGGGCGTCGACTGGGCCGCGCTGTTCACCGGTACCGGTGCCCGGCACGTGGACCTGCCCACGTATGCCTTCCAGCGCTCCCACTACTGGCTCGACACCGTCACGGACGCGCCGAGTGCCGCCACGGGGCCGACCGTGAGCGCCGAGCTGCGCGACGAGGGCCACGTCCTCGATCTCGTACGGCAGCACACCGCCGCGCTCGTGGGCCTGACGGCCGGCAGCGTGGACGTGGACGCCACCTACAAGTCCCTGGGCTACGAGTCGGTCACGGGCGTCGAGCTGCGCAACCGGCTCCGGGCGGCCACCGGGCTCCCGGTCCCGACCACGCTCATCTACGACTGCCCGACGCCCCGCGCCGTCGCGCGCCTCGTCCTCGACCTCGCCCAGGAGAACACGGGCGCCCAGCCGCAGCCCGCCGCCGCTCCGGCCGCCGTTCCCGTCGCCCCGGCGGCCGACGAGGACGACGCCGTGGCGATCGTCGGCATGGCGTGCCGCTTCCCCGGCGGGGTGGACTCGCCCGAGGCGCTGTGGGAGCTGGTCTCGTCCGGCACGGACGCGGTGTCGCCGTTCCCCGCCGACCGGGGCTGGGACATCGAGGGGCTGTACGACGAGGACCCGGACGCCCCGGGCCGCACCTACGTACGCGAGGGCGGTTTCCTGCACGACGCGGCCGAGTTCGACGCCGAGTTCTTCGGCATCTCGCCGCGCGAGGCGCTCGCGATGGACCCGCAGCAGCGGCTGCTGCTGGAGACCAGTTGGGAGGCGCTGGAGCGGGCCGGCATCGACCCGCGCACCCTGCACGGGACACAGGCCGGCGTCTTCGTCGGCGCGATGACCCAGGAGTACGGCCCACGCCTGTACGAGCACGCCCAGGGCTCCGAGGGCTACCTGCTCACCGGCCAGACGGCCAGCGTCATGTCCGGACGCATCGCCTACACCCTCGGAATCGAGGGCCCGGCCGTCACCGTCGACACCGCGTGCTCGTCGTCGCTGGTCGCCCTGCACCTGGCCGCCCAGTCGCTGCGCGCGGGCGAGTGCGACCTCGCGCTCGCCGGCGGGGCGGCCGTGATGGCGAGCCCCGGCATGTTCGTGGAGTTCTCGCGGCAGCGCGGACTGGCGACCGACGGGCGCAGCAAGGCGTTCGCGGACGGTGCCGACGGCACCAGTTGGGCGGAGGGCGTCGGCATGCTCCTGGTGGAGCGGCTTTCCGACGCACGGCGCCGAGGCCACAAGGTCCTCGCCGTGCTGCGCGGCTCGGCCGTCAACCAGGACGGTGCGAGCAACGGCCTCACCGCCCCCAACGGTCCCTCCCAGCAGCGGGTCATCCGGTCGGCCCTCACCGGCGCCGGGCTCACCCCGGCAGACGTGGACGCGGTCGAGGCGCACGGCACCGGCACCCGGCTCGGCGACCCCATCGAGGCGCAGGCGCTGCTCGCCACCTACGGCAAGGGACGTGACGCCGAGCGGCCGTTGTGGCTGGGCTCGCTGAAGTCGAACATCGGGCACGCGCAGGCGGCGGCCGGTGTCGGCGGTGTCATCAAGATGGTCAAGGCCATGGAGCACGGGGTGCTCCCGCAGACCCTGCACGTCGATGCCCCCTCGTCCCGTGTCGACTGGGACGCGGGTGCCGTGTCGCTGCTCACGGAGCGCCGGGACTGGCCCGAGGTGGGCCGGCCGAGGCGGGCGGCGGTGTCGTCGTTCGGTGTGAGCGGTACCAACGCGCACGTGATCCTGGAACAGGCGCCGGCGGTGGAGGACGTCCCGGCCGGGGATGTGGTGCTTCCGGTCGTTCCGTTGGTGGTTTCCGGGCGTTCCGATGCCGCTCTGCGGGCGCAGACGGCCCGGCTGCGGGCACACCTGGAGGCGGCTCCGGGCCTGCGGACGCTGGACGTGGGGTTCAGCCTGGTGGCCGGGCGTTCGGTGTTCGAGCACCGGAAGGTGTTCGTGGGGGACGTCGAGGTCGAGGGTGTCGCGTCCCCGGTCGGCCGGACGGTGTTGGTGTTTCCGGGTCAGGGGACGCAGTGGGTGGGTATGGGTGCCCGGCTGCTGGTGGAGGCTCCGGTGTTCGCGGCTCGGTTGGAGGAGTGCGGGCGGGCTTTGGCGCCGTTGGTGGACTTCGACCTGGTGGAGCTGGTGCGTGAGGGCGGTGCTCTGGACCGGGTGGATGTGATCCAGCCGGTGACGTGGGCTGTGATGGTGTCCCTTGCCGAACTGTGGCGGTCGCTGGGGGTGGTGCCGGATGCGGTGATCGGTCACTCGCAGGGTGAGATCGCCGCGGCGGCTGTCGCTGGCGCGCTGTCGTTGGAGGATGCCGCTCGGGTGGTGGCTCTGCGGGCTCAGGTCATTGGGCGTGAGCTGGCGGGGCTGGGTGGGATGGCGTCGATTCCGCTGCCGCGTACGGAGGTGAAAGCGCGCCTGGGCGCGTGGGCCGGTCGGCTGGACGTCGCGGCCGTCAACGGCCCGAAGTCCACGGTGGTTTCCGGTGACGCGGACGCGATCGTGGAGTTTGTCGCCGCGTGCCAGGCGGAGGACATCCGGGCTCGTCAGGTCCCGGTCGACTACGCCTCGCACTCCGCGCACGTGGAGCGGATCGAGGCGGAACTCCTCGACGTCCTCGCCCCGATCACGCCCCGAAGCGCCGCCATCCCGTTCTACTCGACGGTCGAGGGCGGCCTGATCGACACCTCCGCTGTCGACGCCTCGTACTGGTACCGCAACCTCCGTCAGACGGTCCGTTTCGAGGACACCGTCCGAACTCTCCTCGACCAGGGCTTCACCACCTTCGTCGAGTCCAGCGCCCATCCCGTGCTGACCATCGGCATCCAGGAAACCGCCGATGTCGTTGCCGTGGGCTCCCTCAAGCGCGAAGACGGCGGCCTGGAGCGGTTCCTGACCTCGGCGGCCGAGCTGTTCGTGGCCGGGGTGAACGTCGACTGGGCCGCGCTGTTCACCGGTACCGGCGCCCGGCACGTGGACCTGCCCACGTATGCCTTCCAGCGTTCCCACTACTGGCTGGAGCCCTCCGCACCCGCGCCCGCCACCGCCCCTGGTGACAGCGCCTCCATCGACTCCTGGCGTTACCGCGTCACGTGGAAGAACCTGGGCCGGGCCGACGCGCCCGTGCTCACCGGCCGCTGGCTGGTCGTCGCCCCCGAGGGTGCGGCAACGGACGACGTGCAGGCCGCCCTCGTCCGTCACGGAGCCGGGGTGGACGTCCTGGGCGTCGACCCCGCCTCCGTACGGCGCGAGGAGCTTGCCGCCCACCTCGCGGGCGGGACGTGGGACGGCATCCTGTCGCTCCTCGGCCTGGCGCCCGGGCCCCGGGCGCTCACGTCCTCGCTCGCCCTGGTGCAGGCGGTGGCCGACTCCGGGGGCGAGGCGCGGCTGTGGTCCGTCACCCGAGGTGCCGTGGCCGTCGCGCCGGGCGAGGTGCCCGAGGACACGGGCGCCCAGCTCTGGGCGTTCGGCCGGGTCGCCGCACTCGAACTGCCCTCCCTGTGGGGCGGGTCGGTCGACCTGCCCGCCGAGGCCGGTGCCGCCGCCCTCGACCGGCTCGTGGCGGCCCTCGCCGGTACCGAGGACCAGGTCGCGGTGCGGGCATCGGGGACGTACGGCCGGAGGGTCGTGCGCGCCGACGGTGGCCGGGCCCGGCGCGCGTACACCCCGCGCGGCACCGTCCTGGTCACCGGCGGCACCGGCGCCCTCGGCGCCCACGTCGCCCGCTGGCTCGTGGACAACGGGGCCGAGCACGTCGTGCTGACGAGCCGCCGAGGTGCCGAGGCGCCCGGCGCGCGGGAACTCGCCGACGAACTGCGCCGGTCCGGCGCCGAGGTCACCCTCGCGGCCTGTGACGTCTCCGACCGGGACGCGCTGGCCGCCCTCGTCGAGGCCCACCCGCCGACCGCCGTGTTCCACACCGCCGGCGTCCTCGCCGATGGACTCCTCGCCACCCTGGACGCCGGCTCCTTCGCCACCGTACGCGGACCCAAGGCCGACGCCGCACGGCACCTCGACGAGTTGACCCGTGGCCTGGACCTGGACGCGTTCGTGCTCTTCTCGTCCGTCACCGGCACCTGGGGCAACGGCGGACAGGCCGCCTACGCGGCCGCGAACGCCTCGCTGGACGTCCTCGCGGAGCAGCGCCGTGCCGACGGTCTGCCCGCCACCTCCGTGGCCTGGGGCCTGTGGGGCGGCGGCGGTATGGCCGAGGGCGCGGGCGAGGAGAGCCTCGGCCGGCGCGGTATCGGCGCGATGGAGCCCGACGACGGCATCGAGGCGCTGCGCCGTGCCCTCGACCGGGACGACACGTGCGTCACGGTGGTGGACGTCGACTGGGCGCAGTTCGCGCCGCGCACGGCCGCCCTGCGCACCGTCTCGCTCTTCGACACGGTTCCGGAGGCCAGGCGGGCGCTGGAGGCCGGGCAGCGGGCGGTGTCCCCGTCCGGGAGCAGCGAGCTGCGCGACCGCGTCGAGTCGCTGCCCGAGGCCGAGCGCACCCGGGTGCTCCTGGAGCTGGTCCGCTCGGAGGCGGCCGCCGTCCTGCGGCACCCCACCACCGACGCCCTGCGGCCCGAACGTGCCTTCAAGGACGCCGGCTTCGACTCGCTGACCTCGCTCGAACTGCGCAACCGCCTCAACGCCGCGACGGGGCTCAAGATGCCCGCGACCGTCGTCTTCGACCACCCGAACCCGGCCGCGCTGGCCGCCTTCGTCCGCGACGGCCTCTTCCGCGACAGCGCCGTCGGCGCCGCACCCGCCACCGCCCGGGCCGTGGCCGAGGCGGGGTCCGCCGACGCCGACGACCCGGTCGTGATCGTCGGCATGGCGTGCCGCTTCCCCGGCGGTGCCGACACCCCCGAGGCGCTGTGGGACCTGCTGGTCGCGGAGCGCGACGTCATCGGCGAACCACCCACCGACCGGGGCTGGGACTTCGACGAGATCTACGACGACGACCCCGAGTCGGGCCGGCGCGGCACCACCTACGTACGGCAGGGCGGCTTCCTGCACGAGGCGGCCGAGTTCGACGCGGAGTTCTTCGGGATCTCGCCGCGCGAGGCCGTCGTCATGGACCCGCAGCAGCGGCTCCTGCTGGAGACGAGCTGGGAGGCGCTGGAACGGGCGGGCATCGACCCCCTCACACTGCGGGGCAGCCGCACCGGCGTCTACGCCGGGCTGACCCACCAGGAGTACGCGTCCCGGCTGCACGAGGCCCCCGAGGAGCACGAGGGCTACCTGCTCACCGGCAAGTCCGCGAGCGTCGTCTCCGGCCGTATCTCGTACGTGCTCGGCCTGGAAGGCCCCTCCGTCTCCGTCGACACGGCGTGCTCGTCGTCGCTGGTCGCCCTGCACCTGGCCGCACAGGCGGTACGTGCGGGGGAGTGCGACCTGGCGCTCGCCGGCGGGGTCACGGTCATGGCGGCGCCCGGCCTGTTCGTGGAGTTCTCGCGGCAGCGCGGACTGGCGGCCGACGGGCGCAGCAAGGCCTTCGCCGACTCCGCCGACGGCACGAGCTGGGCCGAGGGCGCGGGCATGGTGCTGGTCGAGCGGCTTTCCGACGCACGGCGCCGGGGCCACAAGGTGCTCGCCGTCATCCGTGGCGACGCGGTCAACCAGGACGGTGCGAGCAACGGCCTGACCGCGCCGAACGGGCCCTCGCAGGAACGCGTCATCGCCCAGGCCCTCGCCAACGCCGGGCTCGGCGTCGAGGACGTGGACGTGGTCGAGGCGCACGGCACCGGCACCACGCTCGGCGATCCGATCGAGGCGCAGGCGCTGCTCGCCACCTACGGGCAGCGCACCGGTGCGGCGGAACCGCTGTGGCTGGGCTCGCTGAAGTCGAACATCGGCCATCCGCAGGCGGCGGCCGGTGTTGGCGGTGTCATCAAGATGGTCAAGGCCATGGAGCACGGGGTGCTCCCCAAGACCCTGCACGTCGATGCCCCGTCGTCCCGTGTCGACTGGTCGACGGGTTCGGTGGAACTGCTCACCGAGCGCCGCGACTGGCCCGAGGCGGGCCGTGTGCGCCGCGCGGGTGTCTCGGCCTTCGGCGTGAGCGGCACCAACGCGCACGTGATCCTGGAGGAGCCCCCGGCGGCGCCCGCACCGGACGCCCCCGAACGGCGGCTGCCCGTGGTGCCGGTCGTCGTGTCCGGCAAGTCGGGAGCCGCCCTGCACAAGCAGGCCGAAAGGCTCAGTGCCCACGTTGAGCACACCCCCGGGCTCGACCTGCTCGACATCGGCTTCACCCTCGCCGCGTCGCGCTCGGTGTTCGACCACCGTGCCGTCGTCCTGGCCTCCGGTACGGACGAGATGCTCGCCCGGCTGGAGCGGTCCGCCGTGCACGGCGCCGCGTCCCCGCTCGGCCGGACGGTGCTGGTCTTCCCGGGTCAGGGGACGCAGTGGGTGGGCATGGGTGCCCGGCTGTTGGAAGAGTCCCCGGTGTTCGCGGCTCGGTTGGAGGAGTGTGGGCGGGCTTTGGCGCCGTTCGTGGACTTCGACCTGGTGGAGCTGGTCCGTGAGGGCGGTGCCCTGGACCGGGTGGACGTGATCCAGCCCGTCACCTGGGCGGTGATGGTGTCCCTTGCCGAACTGTGGCGGTCGCTGGGGGTCGTTCCCGATGCGGTGGTCGGTCACTCGCAGGGTGAGATCGCCGCGGCGGCTGTCGCTGGCGCGCTGTCGTTGGAGGACGCCGCTCGGGTCGTCGCCCTGCGGGCTCAGGTCATCGGGCGTGAGCTGGCCGGGCTGGGCGGTATGGCGTCGATTCCGCTGCCTCTCGTCGAGGTGGCGTCCCGGCTCACGGAGTGGGCCGGCCGCCTGGACATCGCGGCGGTCAACGGCCCGAACAGCACGGTCATCTCCGGTGACGCGGACGCGATCGTCGAGTTCGTGACGCTGTGCCAGGCCGAGGACGTCCGGGCCCGCCAGGTGCCGGTGGACTACGCCTCGCACTCGGCGCATGTGGAGCGGATCGAGGCCGAACTCCTGGACGTCCTGGCCCCCATTAATCCCCGAAGCGCCGCCATCCCGTTCTTCTCGACGGTCGACGGTGGCCTGATCGACACGGCCACGGTCGACGCCTCGTACTGGTACCGCAACCTCCGCCAGACCGTCCGCTTCGAGGACACCGTCCGCACTCTCCTCGACCAGGGCTTCACCACCTTCGTCGAGTCCAGCGCCCACCCGGTCCTGACCATCGGTATCCAGGAGACCGCCGATGTGGTGGCCGTGGGCTCGCTCAAGCGCGAAGACGGCGGCCTGGAGCGGTTCCTGACGTCGGCCGCCGAGCTGTTCGTGTCCGGGGTGGACGTCGACTGGGCCGCGCTCTTCGAGGGCACCGGTGCCCGGCACGTCGACCTGCCCACGTACGCCTTCCAGCGCTCCCACTACTGGGCACCCACCTCGCCCGCCGGGACCGGCGACGCCGCGGCCGCCCGGTTCGGCATGGTGTGGGAGGACCACCCGCTGCTCGGCGGGGCGCTGCCGCTCGCCGCGTCGGGCGAGACGGTGCTGGCCGGGCGCATCTCGCTCTCCGCCCATCCGTGGATCGCCGACCACGCCCTGTCCGGCCGCACGCTGCTGCCCGGCACGGCGTTCGTCGAACTCGCCCTGCACGCGGCGTCGATCACCGGCTGCTCCGGAATCGACGAACTCGGCATCGAAGCGCCCCTCACCCTGCCCGAGCGCGGCTGGGCCCAGATCCAGATCCGCGTCGGGGAACCGGACGCCGACGGGCGGCGCACGCTGGACCTGTACGCCCGGGAGGACCGTACCGGGACCGCCGAGTGGGTCCGCCACTGCACGGCCGTGCTGGCCCCCGCCGGCTCGGGCCGCCCGGCCGCCCCGGCGCCCTGGGCCACGGGCGCGGCCTGGCCGCCCGCCGAGGCGGAACGCGTCGCCGCGGACGAGGTGTACGCGAGGTTCGCCGAACTCGGCTACGAGTACGGGCACACGTTCGCCGGGGTGGAGGCCGTGTGGCGGCGCGACGGCGAGGTGTTCGCCGACGTACGGCTGCCCGCCGCGGCCCGGCCCGGTGCCGCCTCCTACGGCATCCACCCGGCGCTCCTGGACGCGGCACTCCAGCCGTGGCTGGCCGGTGGCCTGCTTGACGTGCCCGACGAGTCGGTACTGCTGCCGTTCGCCTGGCAGGGCATCACGCTCCACGCCTCCGGCGCGACCACGCTGCGCGTCCGGCTCGCCCGCACCGGCGACGACGCGTTCTCCCTCCGGGCCGCCGACCCGGCCGGCAACGAGGTGCTGAGCCTCGACGCCCTCCTCATGCGGCCGCTGACCCGCGCCGGGCTCGACACCCTGCTGGGCGCGCCGAACACCGCTCTGCCGCTGTACCGGGTCGAGTGGACGCGCCACGACTCCGAGGACTGCGCCCCGACCGGGCACATCGCCGTCATCGGCCGTCCCGTACCCGGCACCGACTGGGACCGTCACCCCGGCCTCGCCGCCCTGGGCGACGCCGTCGACGCCGGTGCTCCCGTGCCGGACGTCGTCATCGCCCTCGTCCAGGAACCGTCGCCGGAAACGGGGGAACCGGCGCGAGAGCCGTCCACCGCACCGGCGCCCGAGCGGGTACGGCGGACCACCGCACGGGTGCTGACCCTGATGCGGGAGTGGCTCGCCGACGAGCGGTTCGCCGGTTCCCGGCTGGCGCTGGTGACCGAGGCCGCCGTCGACGCCGGGCCGGGCGAGGGCGTCGAGGGTCTCGACGGCGCCGCCGTGTGGGGCCTGGTGCGGTCCGCGCAGAGCGAGCACCCCGGCCGCTTCGTGCTGGTCGACGTCGACGCCGACGCGGTCTCCTTCGCCGCCCTGCCCGCCGCCCTCGACACGGGCGAGCCGCAGTTGGCCGTGCGCCACGGCGAGCTGCGCACCCCCGCGCTCGCCCGCCGCACCGACGGCGGCCGCACCGACGGCGGCGCCCACTTCGGCGACGGCACCGTCCTGGTCACCGGCGCCACCGGCACCCTCGGCGGGCTGGTCGCCCGCCACCTGGTCGCCGCGCACGGGGTCCGCGACCTGCTGCTCGTCAGCCGCAGCGGCCCCGCCGCGCCCGGCGCCGGCGCACTCGTACGCGACCTGGAGGAGGCGGGCGCCCAGGTGGTGCTGGCCGCCTGCGACACCGCCGACCGGGACGCGCTCGCCGAACTGCTCGCGCGGCACCGGCTGTCGGCCGTCGTGCACGCGGCCGGCGTACTCGACGACGGGGCGCTGACCGCCCTGGACGCCGAGCGCCTGGCCGCCGTGCTGCGGCCCAAGGCCGACGCGGCCTGGAACCTGCACGAACTGACCCGCGAGGCCGACCTGTCCGCGTTCGTGCTGTTCTCCGGCGCCGCCGGGCTGCTCGGCCGCCCCGGCCAGGCCAACTACGCCGCCGCCAACACCTATGTGGACGCGCTCGCCGCGCACCGCCGCGCCCTCGGGCTGCCCGCGCTGTCGCTGGCCTGGGGCCTGTGGGGCGAGGCGACCGGCATGACCGGCCACCTCTCCGAGACGGACCTGCGCCGGATGCGGCGCTCCGGCATCGCCCCCATGAGCAACGAGCAGGGCCTGGCGCTGTTCGACCGGGCCGTCGCCGTCGCCGGACAGGGCGCCGACCCGCTGCTCGTACCCCTGCGGCTCGACACGGCCGCGCTCGGCCGTGAGCGCTCCGCACGCGGCGTCGAGGCGGTGCCCGCCCTGCTCCGCCCGCTGGCACCGGCCGCACCGGCCGCCGCGCCGCGCGCCGCCGCCGAGGCCACACCGCCGCAGGACACGGGCACCGGCCTGCGGGACCGGCTGGCCGCGCTGGAAGGCCCGGCCCGCGGCCGTGAACTGCTGACGCTCGTACGGACCGAGGTCGCCCACGTCCTCGGCCACAGCGGACCCGACGCGGTCGAGGCCACCCGCCCCTTCCGGGAGGCCGGCTTCGACTCGCTCACCGCGGTCGAACTGCGCAACCGGCTCAACGCGGCCACCGGACTGCGCCTGTCCGCCGCCGTCGTCTTCGACCACCCCACGCCGCAGGCCCTCGCCGACCACGTGGGCGCCGAACTGGGTGCCGGGGCGACGGATCCCGAGGCCGCCGTACAGGCCGTGCTCGACGGCCTCGACGCCCTGGAGGACGCGGTCGCCGCCCTGGCCGACGACGCCCGCCGCGAGGCCGTGCACCGCAGGCTGACGGCGCTGCTCGCCGCCGTGGGCCCGGCGGAACGCATCCCGGCCGGGCTCGACGAGCGGTTCGACGAGCGGTTCGACTCGGCAGACGACGACGACCTTTTCGCCTTCATCGAGGAGCAGTTGTGACGGACGCGGACACCGGGAAGCTCCGGGACTACCTCAAGCGGGTCACCGCCGAGCTCGTCGCCCTGCGCGGCCGGCTGAACGAACCCATCGCCATCGTCGCCATGAGCTGCCGGCTGCCCGGCGGCGTCACCGGCCCCGAGGCCCTGTGGGACCTGGTGGCCTCCGGCACCGACGCCGTCTCCGGCCTGCCCGAGGACCGGGGCTGGGACCTGGATGCCCTCTACGACCCGGACCCCGGCGCGCAGGGCACCAGCTACGCCCGCGAAGGCGGGTTCCTCTACGACGCCGCCGACTTCGACCCCGAGTTCTTCGGCATCTCGCCCCGCGAGGCGCTCGCCATGGACCCGCAGCAGCGGCTGCTGCTGGAAACGACCTGGGAGGCGTTCGAGCGGGCCGGACTGGACCCGTCGGAACTCCGCGACAGCCGCACCGGCGTCTACACCGGCGTGATGTACGGGGACTACGGCGCCCGCGTCCCGCACACCCCGGGCCGTCCGGTGCCCGAGGGCCTGGAGGGCTACCTCGTCAACGGCAGCGCCGGCAGCGTCGCCTCCGGCCGCATCTCGTACACCTTCGGCCTGCGCGGACCCGCCATCACCGTCGACACCGCGTGCTCCTCCTCGCTCGTCGCCGTCCACCTCGCGGTCCAGGCGCTGCGCGCCGGTGAATGCGACCTGGCCGTCGCCGGGGGAGCCACCGTCCTCGCGACCCCCACCATGTTCATCGACTTCTCCCGCCAGCGCGGCCTCGCACCCGACGGCCGCTGCAAGGCGTTCGCGGACGGTGCCGACGGCACCGGCTTCGGCGAGGGCGTCGGAATGCTGCTGCTCCAGCGGCTGTCCGACGCCAAGCGCGACGGCCGCCGCGTCCTGGCGGTCATCCGTGGCTCCGCCGTCAACCAGGACGGCACCGGGGCGGGGCTCACCGCGCCCAACGGGCCCGCCCAGCAGCGCGTCATCCGGGCGGCCCTCACCGCCGCGGGGCTCACCCCCGGCCAGGTCGACGCCGTCGAGGCGCACGGCACCGGCACCCGGCTCGGCGACCCCATCGAGGCGGAGGCCCTCCTCGCCGTCTACGGCAAGGACCGGCCCGCCGACCGGCCCCTGTGGCTGGGCTCGCTGAAGTCGAACATCGGCCACGCCCAGGCCGCCGCCGGAGTCGCCGGCGTCATCAAGACCGTCCAGGCCATGCGCAACGGCCTGCTGCCCAGGACGCTGCACGTGGACGCCCCCTCCAGCCGGATCGACTGGTCGGCGGGCGCGGTCTGCCTGCTCACCGAGGCGACGCCGTGGCCCGAGCGGGACGGTGAGCCGCGCCGCGCCGGCGTCTCCGCGTTCGGCGCCAGCGGCACCAACGCCCACGTCGTCCTGGAGTACGACCCGGACGTGTACGCCCCGGACGCCGACGCCCCCCGCCGGGACGGGCCCGAGACCACCCCCGACGTCCGGGCCGGCGGACCGGTCCTGTGGAGCGTGACCGCCCGCGACCCGGGCGCGCTCGCCGACCGGGCCCGGCAGTTGCACGACCACCTGGCCGCCCGGCCCGGCACGGACCCCGCCGCCGTCGCCGCCGCCCTCGCCCACCGGCGCACCGCCTTCGCCGAGCGCGCCGTCGTCAGCGGCACCGACACCGGCACCCTGCTGGCCGGGCTGCGCGCCCTGGCCGCGGGCGAGCCCGGCCCGGTCACCGGCCGTGCCTCCGCCGACCGCCGCGTCGCGGTCCTCTTCACCGGCCAGGGCAGCCAGCGCCCCGGCACGGGCAGGGAACTGTACGCGTCCTACCCCGCGTTCGCCGCCGCCCTCGACGAGGTGTGCGACGCCTTCGGGCCGTACCTGCCCAAGCCGCTGAAGAGCGTCATGTTCGCCGACGCGGGCACCGACGACGCCGCCCTGCTGGACGACACCCGCTGGACCCAGCCCGCCCTGTTCGCCCTGGAGACGGCGCTGTACCGGCTGGTGACCGGCTGGGGCGTCGAACCGGAGGCCCTCATGGGGCACTCCGTGGGCGAACTCGTCGCCGCGCACGTCTCCGGAGCCCTCCGCCTCGACGACGCGGCACGCCTGGTCGCCGAACGCGGCCGCCTCATGGCGCGGCTCCCCGAGGGCGGTGCGATGGCGGCCCTCCAGGCGAGCGAGGAAGAAGTGCGGGAGCGGCTCGCGGGCCGCGAGCACGCAGTGGGCATCGCCGCCGTCAACGGGCCGCAGTCCGTCGTCGTCGCGGGCGACGAGGACGCCGTCATGGACCTGGTGGCGGCGCTGCGGAAGGACGGCCGCGTCACCAAGCGGCTGAAGGTGAGCCACGCCTTCCACTCGCACCGCATGGACGGCATGTTGACACAGTTCGCGGAGGTTGCTCGCGGCCTGGACGTCCGCGAGCCCAGGATTCCTGTCATGTCGAACCTGACCGGAGAGTTCGCCACGGGCGGCGTCCTGTGCACCCCAGAGCACTGGGTCGGGCACGCGCGCGGCACGGTGCGGTTCGCCGACGGGATACGCGCCCTGCGCGCCGCGGGTTTCGACACCTTCCTGGAGGTCGGCCCCGACGGCGTCCTCACCGCCATGACGCGCACCTGCCTGGACGCCGAGGAGCGGCCGGACGGACAGCAGCGGCCGGACGGACGGGAACGCGACGTACTCACCGTGCCCGTGCTGCGCCGGGGCAGGAGCGAGGTGACGGCACTCACCCACGCCATGGCCACGCTCCACGCGGGCGGCGCGGCGGTCGCACCGGCCGCACCGCGCGCCGACGACACGGCCCTCGCCGCCGACCTGCCGACCTACCCCTTCCAGCGCTCCCGTTACTGGCTCGACGCACCCGGCCCCGGGCACCCGGGCGACGACCTTCCCGGCACCGCCGGCGACGGCACCGTCCACACGGTGACCCTGTCCACCGCCACCGCCCCCTGGCTCGCCGACCACACCATCGGCGGTGCCGTGGTGGTGCCCGGCACCGTGCTGCTCGACGCGGCGCTCGCCGCCGCCGGTGGCGACCGGATCGCCGAACTGACCTTCTCCGCCCCCCTGGTGCTCGACGGTGACCGGCCGGTCCGGCTGCGCGTACACGTCGGTGCCGCCGACGCCACGGACGGCACCCGCGGCCTGGAGATCCAGTCCGACTCGGGCGCCGGGGGGCGCTGGACCACGCACGCCACCGGCAGCGTCGCCCCCGCCGACTCCCCGGCGGCCTGCCCGGCCACCGAACCCCCCGCGGGCGCCGAACCCCTTTCCCTGGACGGCCAGTACGAGCGGTTCGCGGCGGCCGGTGTCGGATACGGGCCCGCCTTCCGCGGCCTCACGGCCGCCTGGCGGCACGGCGACGACCTGTACGCCGAGGTGGCACTGCCCGAGGGCCTCACCGCCCACGGCTCCGCCGTGCACCCCGCGCTCCTGGACGCCGCCCTGCACGTCATCGCCGTCGGCCGCGACGGCTCCCACGGCCTGCTGCCCTTCTCGTGGACCGACACCGTGCCGCACGGGCGGCGCGCGGCCGGTGCCCTGCGGGTGCGGATCGGCCCCGCCGGCGGCGACGCCGTCACCGTCACCGTCACGGACACCGAAGGACGCCCCGTCCTCACCGCCGGCGCGCTCGCGCTGCGCCCCGCCGCCGCCCCCGCCGGCACGGCCGGGCTCCCGCTGCTCCACCTGGCGTGGACACCGGTCACCGGCCACCCGGGCGGGCCGGACGACGACGCCATCGTCATCGACGTACGGGGTGAGGACGATCCGCACGCGGTCGGCCACCGTGTCCTCGGCCTCGCCCAGGACCTGCTGTCCGGCAGCAGCGGCGGCACGGGCGACGACCGGCGCCTGACCGTCGTCACCCACGGCGCACAGGACACCGGCACCGGCGTCACCGACCCGGCCGCCGCCGTCGCCTGGGGCCTGCTGCGCAGCGCGGCCACCGAGCACCCCGGCCGCTTCGCGCTCATCGACACCGACGACACGCCCGCATCGGCCGCCGCCCTGGCCACAGCGGTGCGCATGGGCGGCCAACTCGCCCTCCGCGACGGCCGTATCCTCGCGCCCACCCTCACCCGGACGGCACCGGAGACCGGGCAGGCCACCACCACCCCATGGACGCCCGCCTCCCGCGTGCTCGTCACCGGCGGCACCGGAAGCCTGGGCGCCGCCGTCGCCCGCCACCTCGCCCACCACCACAAGGTGCGCAAACTGGTCCTGGTCAGCAGGCGCGGAACCCAGGCCCCCGGGGCCGCCGGGCTCGTCGCCGAACTGGAAGGCGCGGGCACCGAGGTGGTCGTCGCCGCCTGCGACGCCGCCGACCGGGCGGCGATCACCGCCCTCGTCGCCGAGCACCCCGTCGACGCCGTCGTGCACACCGCCGGGATCGTGGACGACGGTGTCCTCACCGCCCAGGACCCCGCCCGCCTCGACGCCGTGCTGCGCCCCAAGACGGACGCCGCGCTCGCGCTGCACGAGGCCACCCGCCACCTCGCACTCGACGCGTTCGTGCTGTTCTCCTCCGCGGCCGGAATCCTCGGCAGCGCCGGACAGTCCGCGTACGCGGCCGCCAACGCCCACCTCGACGCGTTCGCCGCCTGGCGCCGCGCCCAGGGCCTGCCCGCCCACGCGCTCGCCTTCGGCCCCTGGGCCGGCGGCGGCATGGCCGCCCACCTCGACGGGGCCGACGCCGCCCGGCTCGGCCGCACCGGCATCGCCGCCCTGCGCCCCGAGGAGGCCCTCGAACTCCTCGACCGGGCAGTGGCCGGCGAACACCCCGCCGTGGCCCTGATGCGCACGGTGCCCGCCACCGAACCCGGCACCGTGCCCGGCGTGCTGCGCCCGCTCGTCACCACCCGTGGCGAGGAGGCCCCGGCGACCACGGCCGCGACGGCCACCGAGACGGCCGCGCGGCCCACGCTCGCAGAGCGGGTGCGGGACCTGCCCCGCACCGAACGGTTCGCCGCCGTCCTCGAAGCCGTACGCACCGAGGTCGCAGCCGTCCTCGGCCACGGCGCACCCTCCGCCGTCGCCCCGGGCCGCAGCTTCAAGGAAGCGGGCTTCGACTCCCTCACCGCCGTCGAACTGCGCAACCGCCTCACCGCCGAGACGGGACTGCGCCTGACCGCCACCCTGGTCTTCGACCACCCGACCCCGATCGCCCTCGCCGAGCACCTGGAGGGCGAACTGCCGGGAGCCGAGGAGGCCGTGCACGGCCTGGTGGACCGGCTCCGCGAGGCGGCCGGGGCGGACGAGCTGCGCGACACCGTCGTCGACACGATCCGCGAGCTGCTCGCCGAACTCACCGGCCGGGAGACAGACACAGCGACAGAGACCGAGAACGCCGGCGGCACCGTCAACGACCGCCTTCAGTCAGCCTCCGACGAGGAGCTCTTCGAGCTGCTCGACAGCGGGTTCCGCACCGCCTGAGGCACCTTCAGTACCGACACCGCCAGGGGGAAAAGCCGTGCCCGCCAACGACGCCACCGTCACCAGCAACGAGGAGAAACTCCGCGACTACCTCCGCCGCGCGATGGCGGAGCTCCAGGAGACCCGCGAACAGCTCAGCGCGGCCACGTCGCGGGCGCACGAGCCCGTGGCGATCGTCGGCATGGCGTGCCGCTTCCCCGGCGGGGTCGACTCGCCGGAGGCACTGTGGGAGCTGGTGTCCTCCGGCACGGACGCGGTGTCCCCGTTCCCCACCGACCGGGGCTGGGACCTGGAGCGGCTGTACGACCCCGACCCGGACGCGGTCGGCCACTCGTACGTCCGCGAGGGCGGCTTCCTGCACGACGCGGCCGAGTTCGACGCCGGGTTCTTCGGCATCTCGCCGCGCGAGGCCGTCGCCATGGACCCGCAGCAGCGGCTCCTGCTGGAGACCGGCTGGGAGGCCCTGGAGCGGGCCGGCATAGCGCCGTCCGCCCTGCGCGGCAGCCGCACCGGCGTCTTCGCGGGCGTCATGTACCACGACTACGGCACCGGCCGCTCCGGTGGCGACGACGAGGCCGGCGGCTACCTCGGCACCGGCACCTCCGGCAGCGTCGTCTCCGGCCGCGTCTCCTTCGCCCTCGGCCTGGAGGGCCCGGCGGTCACGATCGACACGGCGTGCTCCTCGTCGCTGGTCGCCCTGCACCTGGCCGCCCAGTCGCTGCGCGCGGGCGAGTGCGACCTCGCGCTCGCCGGCGGCGTCACCGTCATGGCGAACCCGACGGCGTTCGTGGAGTTCTCCCGCCAGCGCGGCCTCGCCACCGACGGCCGCTGCAAGGCGTACGCGGACGGTGCCGACGGCACGGGCTGGGCCGAAGGCGCGGGCATGCTCCTGGTGGAGCGGCTCTCCGATGCCGTACGCAACGGACACCGCGTCCTCGCCGTGCTGCGCGGCTCGGCCGTCAACCAGGACGGCGCGAGCAACGGCCTCACCGCCCCCAACGGCCCCTCCCAGCAGAGGGTCATCCGCGACGCGCTCGCCGCCGCGGGTCTGGGCGTCACCGACGTCGACGCGGTCGAGGGCCACGGCACCGGCACCCGGCTCGGCGACCCCATCGAGGCGCAGGCGCTGCTCGCCACCTACGGGCAGCGCACCGGTGCGGCGGAACCGCTGTGGCTGGGCTCGCTGAAGTCGAACATCGGGCACGCGCAGGCGGCGGCCGGTGTCGGCGGTGTCATCAAGATGGTCAAGGCCATGGAGCACGGGGTGCTCCCGCAGACCCTGCACGTCGACGCCCCGTCGAGCGAGGTCGACTGGGAGTCGGGCAAGGTCTCCCTGCTGAGCGAGCGCCGGAACTGGCCCGAGGTGGGCCGCCCGAGGCGGGCGGCGGTGTCCGCGTTCGGTGTGAGCGGTACCAACGCGCACGTGGTCCTGGAGCAGGCTCCGGCGGTGGAGGACCGGGCGGCCGGTGACGCGGTGCTCCCCGTGGTTCCGGTCGTGGTCTCCGCGCGTTCCGACGCGGCTCTGCGTGCCCAGACGACCCGACTGCGGGCCCGGCTGGAGGCGGCTCCCGAGCTGGACACGCACGACGTGGCGTGGACGCTAGCGACGGGGCGTTCGGCGCACGAGCACCGGTCCGTCGTCCTGGCCGGTGGGCGCGAGGAACTGCTGCACCGGCTCGGCGGCGAGGCCGTGGCCGGAGTCGTCGAGGGCGTCGCCTCCGACGACACGGGCCGGACGGTGCTGGTGTTTCCGGGTCAGGGGACGCAGTGGGTGGGTATGGGTGCCCGGCTGCTGGTGGAGTCTCCGGTGTTCGCTGCTCGGTTGGAGGAGTGTGGGCGGGCTTTGGCGCCGTTCGTGGACTTCGACCTGGTGGAGCTGGTGCGTGAGGGCGGTGCCCTGGACCGGGTGGACGTCATCCAGCCCGTCACCTGGGCGGTGATGGTGTCCCTCGCGGAGCTGTGGCGGTCGCTGGGGGTGGTGCCGGATGCGGTGATCGGTCACTCGCAGGGTGAGATCGCCGCGGCGGCTGTCGCTGGCGCGCTGTCGTTGGAGGATGCCGCTCGGGTGGTGGCTCTGCGGGCTCAGGTCATTGGGCGTGAGCTGGCGGGGCTTGGGGGTATGGCGTCGATTCCGCTGCCGCGTACGGAGGTGGAAGCGCGCCTGGGCGCGTGGGCCGGTCGGCTGGACGTCGCGGCCGTCAACGGCCCGAAGTCCACGGTGGTTTCCGGTGACGCGGACGCGATCGTGGAGTTTGTCGCCGCGTGCCAGGCGGAGGACATCCGGGCCCGCCAGGTCCCGGTCGACTACGCCTCGCACTCCGCGCACGTGGAGCGGATCGAGGCGGAACTCCTCGACGTCCTGGCCCCGATCACGCCCCGGTCTTCTGATGTCCCGTTCTACTCGACGGTCGAGGGCGGCCTGATCGACACGGCCACGGTCGACGCCTCGTACTGGTACCGCAACCTCCGCCAGACGGTCCGCTTCGAGGACACCGTCCGTACCCTCCTCGACCAGGGCTTCACCACCTTCGTCGAGTCCAGCGCCCACCCCGTGCTGACCATCGGTATCCAGGAGACCGCCGATGTGGTGGCCGTGGGCTCGCTCAAGCGCGAAGACGGCGGCCTGGAGCGGTTCCTGACCTCGGCCGCCGAGCTGTTCGTGGCCGGGGTGGACGTCGACTGGGCCGCGCTGTTCACCGGTACCGGCGCCCGGCACGTCGATCTGCCCACGTATGCCTTCCAGCGCTCCCACTACTGGCTCGACACCGTCACCGACACGCCCGTTGCCGCCGCCCGCGACGGCCTCTCCTACCGCGTCACCTGGAAGAACCTGACCGCCGCCTCCCGCGACGACGAGCGGCTCACCGGCCGCTGGCTGGTCGTCGCCCCCGAGGACGCGCCCGACGCGGCCGCCGCGATCCGCGAGGCCCTGGCCGCGCGCGGCGCGACGACGGAGACCCTGCTCGTCGACCCGGCCACGGTCGACCGTTCACGGCTCGGGGCCGCCCTCGCCGGGGCCGCCGAGCGGGACGGCGCCGCGCCCCTCGAAGGCGTCCTGTCGCTGCTCTCCCTCGCCCGGGGCGCGCACGCCGACCACCCGGAACTGCCGCTGTCCCTCGCCGCGACCCTGGCCCTCGTCCAGGCGGCCGGGGACACGGGCACCGAGGCCAGGCTGTGGGCCGTCACCTCGGGTGCCGTGGCCGTGGCGCCCGGCGAGACGCCTTCCCCCGCCCAGGCCCAGATCTGGGGCTTCGGCCGGGTCGCGGGCCTGGAACTGCCCCGCTGCTGGGGCGGGTTGGTCGACCTCCCGGCCGGCACCGCCGGTACCGCCGATGCCCGGGTCCTGGCCCGGCTCACGGCGCACCTCGCCGCGCCCGGTGCGGAGGACCAGGTCGCCGTGCGGCTCTCGGGCACGTACGGGCGCAGGCTCGTCCCGGCCGACGGCGCCGCCCCCGCACGCACGTACACCCCGCGCGGCACGGTCCTCGTGCTCGGTGAACTCGGCACCGTCGCCGCCCCGCTGGCGCGGCGGCTGCTCGACGGCGGCGCCGACCGGGTCGTCCTCGCCGGGAACGTCGACGCGCGGGCGGTGCACGACGCCCTCGGCGGGCTCGCCGGCCGGGTCACCGTCGCCGACTGCGACCCGGCTGACACGGGCCGGCTGCGTGACCTGATCGCCACGCACGGCCCCACCGCCGTGCACGTCGCCCCGCCGACCGCGCCGCTCGCCACCGTCGCCGAGACGACCGTGGAGTCCCTGGCCACGGCGCTGGCCGTCAAGACCGGCCTCACCACCCGGATCGAGGGCCTTCTCGACGGGCTTCTCCAAGACGCCGATCTGGTGGTGTTCTCGTCGGTCTCCGGCACCTGGGGCGGCGCGGGGCAGGCCGGGTACGCCGCCGGTACCGCGCACCTGGACGCTCTCGTGGAGTGCCGCCGCGCCCGGGGCCTCGCCGCCACCTCCGTCGCCTGGACCCCCTGGCAGGGCCCGGCGGCCGGACCGGCGGCCGGGGAACAGTTGCGGCGCACCGGACTGACGCCCCTCGATCCGGAACGGGCCCTCGACGCCCTGGAGCGGGCGCTCGCCGACCGCAGCGGCACCGTCGCCGTCGCCGACGTCGACTGGCAGAGGTTCGCCGCCGCGTACACCGCTGTCCGCCCCACCGCGTTCCTCGACGAACTGCCGCAGGTCAAGGCCGCCCGCGCGGCCGAGGCCGAGGACCGGTCCCAGGCACCGGGAACGGGCCTGGCCGCGTCCCTCGCCGGGCTCTCCGACCAGGAGCGCACCCGCCACCTGCTGCGCCTGGTCCGGTCGCACGTCGCCGCCGTCCTCGGCCACGAGTCGCCCGACGGCATCGCGCCCGACCGGGCGTTCCGTGACCTCGGGTTCAACTCGGTGACGGCGGTGGAACTGCGCAACCGGCTGGCCCGCGCCACCGGGCTCACCCTCGCCGCCTCCCTGGTGTTCGACCACCCCAGCACCGAGGCCGTCGCCCGCCACCTCCAGGAACTTGTCGCGGGTGACGACGAGACCGCCCCGGACGCCTTCGCCGCCCCGCCGCAGCAGCCGGCCTCCGAGGACGACGCCGTGGCCGTCGTGGGCATGGCGTGCCGTTTCCCCGGCGGCGTCACCACGCCCGAGGAGCTGTGGCAACTGCTGGTCGCCGGCGGCGACGCCATCACCGGCCTGCCCCGCGACCGTGGCTGGAACCTGAGCGAGCTGTTCGACGACGACCCGGACGCCAAGGGCCGCACGTACGTCCGCGAAGGCGGCTTCCTGCACCAGGCGCCCGACTTCGACCCGGAGTTCTTCGGGATCTCCCCGCGCGAGGCGCTGGCGATGGACCCGCAGCAGCGGCTTCTGCTGGAGACCGCGTGGGAGGCGTGCGAGCGCGCCGGGCTCGACCCGAAACTGCTGCGCGGCAGCCGCACCGGCGTGTTCGTCGGCACCAACGGGCAGCACTACATGCCGCTGCTCCAGAGCGGCGACGAGGACTTCGACGGCTACCTCGGCACCGGCAACTCCGCCAGCGTCATGTCGGGCCGGCTCAGCTACGTCTTCGGCCTCGAAGGCCCCGCCGTGACCGTCGACACCGCCTGCTCGGCCTCCCTGGTCGCCCTGCACCTGGCCGTCCAGGCGCTGCGGCGCGGCGAGTGCGGCATGGCCCTCGTCGGCGGCGCGACCGTGATGTCGACGCCCGACATGCTGATCGAGTTCTCCCGCCAGCGCGTCATGTCGCCCAGCGGCCGCTCCCGCGCCTTCGCGGCGGGCGCCGACGGCGTCGCCCTCGGCGAGGGCGCCGGCATGCTGCTCGTCGAGCGGCTCTCGGACGCGCGGCGCAACGGCCACCCCGTCCTCGCCGTCATCCGGGGCTCGGCGGTCAACCAGGACGGCGCCAGCAACGGCCTGACCGCCCCCAACGGCCCCTCCCAGCAGCGCGTCATCCGCCAGGCCCTCGCCGACGCGGGCCTGGCCCCCGGCGACGTCGACGCGGTCGAGGCGCACGGCACCGGTACCGAACTGGGCGACCCCATCGAGGCGCAGGCCCTGCTCGCCACCTACGGCAAGGAGCGTCCCGGCGGGCAGCCGCTGTGGCTCGGCTCGGTCAAGTCCAACATCGGCCACGCGCAGGCCGCCGCCGGTGTCGCCGGCGTCATCAAGATGGTGCTGGCGCTGCGCGAGGGCGTCCTGCCGCGCACCCTGCACGTCGACGCCCCCACCGAGCGGGTCGACTGGGAGTCCGGCCAGGTCGCCCTCCTCACCGACACCGTCGCATGGGCCGAGCGGGACACCCCGCGCCGCGCGGGCGTCTCCGCGTTCGGCATCAGCGGCACCAACGCGCACGTCATCGTCGAGGAACCGCCGCGCACCGAACCCGCCCCGGCCGCCGCAGCGGCCGACGGCGACCCGTGGGCCGACGTCACCGTCCCGCTGCTGCTCTCCGCGCGCTCGGAAGCCGCCCTGCGCGCCCAGGCCGCCCGGCTGCGCGCCGACCTCGTCGAGCGCCCCGCCCTGCACCCGGCCGACGCGGGCTACACCCTGATCACCTCGCGCTCCCGGTTCGACCGGCGGGCCGCCGTCATCGGGGAGAGCCGCGAGGAACTGCTCGACGCGCTCGGCGCGCTCGCGCAGGACCGTACGCACCCCGCCGTCGTGCGCGGCACCGCGGGCCCCGGCGACCGCATCGTGTTCGTCTTCCCCGGCCAGGGCTCCCAGTGGGCCGCCATGGCCGAAGGGCTGCTGGAGCGCTCCCCGGCGTTCGCCGAATCCGCCCGGGCCTGCGACGAGGCGCTGCGCGCCTACCTCGACTGGTCGGTGCTGGACGTGCTGCGCCAGGAGCCGGGCGCGCCCTCGCTCGCCCGGGTCGACGTGGTCCAGCCGGTCCTGTTCACCATGATGGTCTCCCTCGCGGCGGCCTGGCGTTCCCTCGGCGTCCACCCGGCCGCCGTCGTCGGCCACTCCCAGGGCGAGATCGCCGCCGCCTACGTGGCGGGCGGACTCACCCTCGACGACGCGGCCCGCATCGTCGCCCTCCGCAGCCAGGCGTGGCTGACCCTGGCCGGCAAGGGCGGCATGATCGCCGTATCCCTCCCGGCCGGTGAACTGCGCGCCCGCCTGGAGCGGTTCGGCGACCTGCTGTCCGTCGCCGCCGTCAACAGCCCGGGCACCGCGGCCGTCGCGGGAGACCCGGACGCGCTGCGGGAACTCCTCGACGAGCTGACCGCGGAAGGCGTCCACGCCCGCGCCATCCCCGGCGTGGACACCGCCGGTCACTCGGCGCAGGTCGACGCGCTCAAGGACCACCTCATGGAGGTCCTCGCCCCCGTCGCGCCGCGCTCCGGCGACATCCCGTTCTACTCGACCGTCACCGGCGGCCTCCTCGACACGGCCGCGCTCGACGACACGTACTGGTACCGCAACATGCGCGAACCCGTCGAGTTCGAGCAGGCCACCCGTGCCCTCGTCGCCGACGGCCACGACGTGTTCATCGAGTCCAGCCCCCACCCGATGCTCGCCCTCTCCCTCCAGGAGACCATCGCCGACTGCGGCAGCGCCGCCGCCGTGCTCGGCACCCTGCGCCGGGACAAGGGCGGGCCCCGCTCCTTCGGCGCGGCGCTCGGCGCCGCCCACGTCCACGGTGTGGAGATCGACGGCGAGGCCCTGTTCGGCAGCGACTCACGCCGCGTCGACCTGCCGACGTACCCGTTCCAGCGCGAGCGCTACTGGTACCACCCGGCCGACCGGCGCGGCGACGTGTCCGCCCTCGGCCTCGAAGAGGCCGGGCACCCGCTGCTCGGCGGCGGCGTCGAACTCCCCGAGTCCGGGTCCGTCGTGTACACCGCCCGCATCGGCGCCGACTCGCGGCCCTGGCTCACCGACCACACCCTCATGGGAACGGTCCTGCTGCCCGGCGCGGCCCTGATCGACCTCGCCCTGTGGGCGGGCCGCAACTCCGGCTGCCCGCACCTGGACGAGCTCGCCCTCCAGGCGCCCCTCGCCCTCCCCGACGAGGGCGCCCTCGAACTGCGTGTCCTGGTCGGCGCCGCGGGCACCGACGGGGCCCGCACCCTCACCGTCCACTCCCGTGCGGCGGGCGCCGAACCCGGCACGCCCTGGACCCGGCACGCCGAGGCCACCGTCACCCCCTCGGCCGGCGAGCGGCCCCCGGCGCCGCACACCGTGTGGCCGCCGCGCGGCGCCACGCCCGCCGGGCCCGCCGGACCGGACGAGTTCTACGCCAGGTTCGCCGAGCGCGGCTACGACTACGGGCCGCTCTTCCGGGGCTTCACCGCCGGCTGGCGCGATGGCGTGACCGTCCACGCCGACGTCGCCCTGGACCAGCGCGTCCAGGGCGAGGCGGGCCGCTTCGGCATCCACCCCGTCCTCCTCGACGCCGCCCTCCAGGCCCTCAGCCTCGGCACGTTCTTCCCCGAGGACGGGCAGGCCCGCATGCCGTTCGCGGCGCGCGGCGTCCGCCTCCACGCCACCGGCGCGGACCGGCTCCGCGTCACCGTCGAACCGGCCGGTGACGAAGCGGTGCGCATCCGGTGCGCGGACTCCACCGGCGCGCCCGTCCTCGACATCGACGAACTCGTCGTACGTCCCGTCTCCGCCGCGCAGTTGGCGGCCGGCGCGGGCGGCACCGGGCGCAACGGCTCCCTGTACGAGGTGCGCTGGCAGCCGGTGACCGCCCCGGCGACCGTGCCGCCGCGCCGCTGGGCCGTCGTCGGCGAGGACCACGCCAAGCTCGTCGCCGCCTTGGATGCCGCCGGCACCGGTGCCGACTGGTACCCGGACCTGGCCGCCCTCGTGGCCGCCGCGGGCACCGGCGGCGCGCCCGACGTCGTCGCCGTGTCGCTGCCGCAGGCCGCCGTGCCCGACGCGGCCACCGTGCACACGGTGGCGCACCGGGCGCTGGACCTGGCCCAGGGCTGGCTGGCGGCGGGCCCCGCGCTCGCCTCCGCGACGCTCGCCCTCGTCACCCGGGGCGCCGTCGCCACCGGGCCCGACGAGCAGCTCACCGACCCGGCGGCGGCCGCCGCGTGGGGCCTGTTCCGCTCCGCCCAGTCCGAGGAACCGGACCGCATGGTCCTGCTCGACGTGGCCGCCGACGCCGTCGACGGCACCGCCCTCGCCGTGGCCCTCGCCACCGGTGAACCCCAGCTCGCCGTGCGCGGCGACGGCGTGCGCGTCCCCCGGCTCGCCCGGACCGGCGACGGCGGCGGCACCGGCGGCGACAACGGCGGCGACCGGCTCGCCGCCCCGGCCGGCACCCCGGCCTGGCGGCTCGCCACATCCGGCAACGGCACCCTCGAAGGGCTGGCGCTCGTCCCGGCGCCCGACACCCGGGCCGCCCTCGCCCCCGGACAGGTGCGCATCGCCGTCAAGGCCGCCGGGCTCAACTTCCGCGACACCCTCATCGCCCTCGGCATGTACCCGGGCGAGGGAGTCATGGGCGCCGAAGGCGCGGGCGTCGTCACCGAGACCGGGCCCGACGTCGAAGGGCTCGCCCCCGGCGACCGGGTGTTCGGCATGTGGACCGGTGGCTTCGGCCCGTACGCCGTCGCCGACCGCCGCATGGTCGCGAAGATCCCGCACGGCTGGTCCTACGCCGAGGCGGCCTCCGTCCCGGCCGTCTTCCTCACCGCCCAGTACGCGCTGACCCGCCTCGCCCAGGCCCGGCCCGGCCAGTCCGTGCTCATCCACGCCGCCGCCGGCGGCGTCGGCATGGCCGCCCAGCAGCTCGCCCGCCACCTCGGCCTGACCGTGTACGCCACGGCCAGTACGGGCAAGTGGGATACCCTGCGCCGCCTCGGCCTCGGCGAGGAGGCCATCGCCAACTCGCGCACCACCGAGTTCGCCGACCGGTTCCTCACCGTGACCGGCGGGCAGGGCGTGGACATCGTCCTCAACTCCCTGGCCGGCGAGTTCGTCGACGCGTCCCTGCGGCTCCTGCCGCGCGGCGGCCACTTCCTGGAGCTCGGCAAGGCCGACGTCCGTGACCCCGGCCAGGTCGCCGCCGACCACCCGGGCACCCGCTACCAGGCGTTCGACCTGGTCGGCGCGGGCCCCGACACCGTCGGCGAGATGCTCGGCGAGCTGCTCGCCCTGTTCGAGGCGGGCGCGATCGAACCGCTGCCGCTGACCGCGTACGACATCCGCGACGCCCGCAGCGCGTTCCGCACCCTCAGCCAGGCCAAGCACACCGGCAAGATCGTGCTGACCATGCCCCCCGCGTTCGACGCCCACGGCACCGTCCTGGTCACCGGCGGCACCGGCACCCTCGGCAGCGCCGTCGCCCGCCACCTGGTCACCACCCACGGCGTACGCCACCTCGTGCTCGCCTCACGGCTCGGCCCGGACGCCGAGGGCGCCGGCGCGCTCGCCGCCGAACTGCGGGCATCGGGAGCCGACGTCACCCTCGCCGCCTGCGACGCGGGTGACCGGGACCAGCTCGCCGCACTGCTCGACGGCATCCCGGACGACCACCCGCTGACCGCCGTCGTCCACACGGCCGGCGTCCTCGACGACGCCACCGTGCCCGCGCTCACCCCCGGACAGATCGACCGGGTCATGCACCCCAAGGTCGACGCCGTGCTCAACCTGCACGAACTCACCTCCGGCAAGGACCTGTCGGCGTTCGTCGTCTACTCGTCCTCCTCCGCGCTCTTCGGCAGCCCCGGCCAGGGCGGCTACGCCTCCGCGAACGCCTTCCTCGACGCCTTCGCCGCCTACCGGCGCGGCCTCGGACTGCCCGCCCTTTCCCTGGCCTGGGGCCTGTGGGCCAACAACAGCCGCATGGCCGACCACCTCGACCAGGACGGCATGCACCGCAGGCTCGCCCGTGGCGGCATCCTGCCGCTCACCGACGAGGAGGGCCTGGCGCTCTTCGACGCCGCCCAGACCCTCGACGTCCCGCTCCAGGTCCCGATCCGGCTCAACCAGGGCGTCCTCAGGGCATCCGGCGCCGTCACCCCGTTCCTCAGCGGCCTCGTCGGCGAGGTGCGCACCGCCCCCGGCCGGGCCGCCACCGGCGACAACGGCGACGGCGACACGGCCGGCCTCGCGGGCGTCCTCGCCGCCCTGCCCGCCGACGAGCGGCGCCAGGCCGCCGTGGAGGCGGTACGCGCCCACGCCGCGGCCGTCCTCGGCCACGGCGCGCCCGAATCCGTCCCCGTCGACCGGGCGTTCAAGGACCTGGGCTTCGACTCGCTGACCGCCGTCGAGATGCGCAACAGGCTGGCCGCCGCCACCGGGCTGCGCCTCCCGGCCACCCTGGTCTTCGACCACCCGACGCCCGAGGCGCTCGGCGAGCACCTGTACCGCAAGCTCGCCCCGCAGACCGGCACGGCCGGCGCGCCCGCCGACGACCCGACGGACACGGGCGCCGCCACGGAGGTGTCGGAGGCCGCCGTACTGGCCGGACTGGACCGGCTGGAGCGGCTTTTCGCCGCCCTCGCCGACCGGGCCGCCGACCCGGCCGCCGACGGTTCACCGGCCTCCGGCACGCCTGCCGACGAGGGCGTACGCCAGGAGATCGCGGCCCGCCTCGCCGCCCTCTCCGGCGCATGGAACGGGCTGCACGCCGGGTCCCCCGACGGCACATCGGTGGCCGATGCCATCGAAGCCGCCGACGACGACGAGATCTTCGCATTCATCGACGAACGGTTCTGACATGGCTAACGCGAACGAAGAGAAGCTCCGCGCCTATCTGAAGCGGACCACGACGGAACTGCACCGCACCAGCGAGCGCCTGCGCGAGCTGGAGGAACGCGCCCACGAACCCGTGGCGATCGTCGCGATGGCGTGCCGCTTCCCCGGCGGGGCCGACTCACCCGAGGCCCTGTGGGAACTCGTGTCGTCCGGCACGGACGCGGTGTCCCCCTTCCCCACCGACCGGGGCTGGGACATCGAGGGGCTGTACGACGAGGACCCGGACGCAGCGGGCCGCACCTACGTCCGCGAAGGCGGCTTCGTGTACGACGCGGGCCGCTTCGACGCCGGCTTCTTCGGCATCTCGCCGCGCGAGGCGCTCGCGATGGACCCGCAGCAGCGGCTGCTGCTGGAGACCGGCTGGGAGGCGCTGGAGCGCGGCGGCATCGACCCGCGCACCCTGCGCGGCAGCCGGACCGGCGTCTTCGTCGGCGCCTGGAACAGCGGCTACACCGACCAGGTCCGCGAACCGTCCCCCCAGCTCGAAGGCGACCTCCTCACCGGCGGTGTCGTCAGCTTCAGCTCCGGACGCCTCTCCTACACGCTCGGCCTGGAAGGCCCGGCCGTCACCGTCGACACGGCCTGCTCGTCGTCCCTGGTCGCCCTGCACCTGGCCGCCCAGTCGCTGCGCCGGGGCGAGTGCGACCTGGCCCTCGCCGGCGGCGTCACGGTCATGGCGACCCCGGCCGTCTTCGTCCAGTTCGCCCGGCAGCGCGGCGTCGCCGCCGACGGCCGCTGCAAGGCGTTCGCCGACGCGGCCGACGGCTTCGGCCCCGGCGAGGGCGCGGGCATGCTCCTGGTGGAACGGCTCTCCGACGCCGTACGCAAGGGCCACCGCGTCCTCGCGGTGCTGCGCGGCTCGGCCGTCAACCAGGACGGCGCGAGCAACGGCCTCACCGCGCCCAGCGGCAGCGCGCAGCAGCGCGTCATCCGCCAGGCGCTCGGCGACGCGCAGCTCACCGCCGCCGACGTGGACGCCGTCGAGGCGCACGGCACCGGCACCCGGCTCGGCGACCCCATCGAGGCCCACGCGCTGATGGAGACCTACGGGCAGGGCAGGCCGGCGCAACGGCCGCTGTGGCTGGGCTCGCTGAAGTCGAACATCGGGCACGCGCAGGCGGCGGCCGGTGTCGGCGGTGTCATCAAGATGGTCAAGGCCATGGAGCACGGGGTGCTCCCGCAGACCCTGCACGTCGATGCCCCCTCGTCCCGTGTCGACTGGGACGCGGGTGCCGTGTCGCTGCTCACGGAGCGCCGGGACTGGCCCGAGACGGGCCGGCCGAGGCGGGCGGCGGTGTCGTCGTTCGGTGTGAGCGGTACCAACGCGCACGTGATCCTGGAACAGGCGCCGGCGGTGGAGGACGTCCCGGCGGGGGATGTGGTGCTTCCGGTGGTGCCGTTGGTGGTGTCGGCGAAGTCGTCGTCGGCGTTGCGTGAGCAGGCTGAGCGGGTGCGTGCTGTGCGCGGGCCGCGGTTGCTGGATGTCGGGTTCAGTCTGGCGGCGGGGCGTTCGGTGTTCGAGCACCGGAAGGTGTTCGTGGGGGACGTCGAGGTCGAGGGTGTCGCGTCCCCGGTCGGCCGGACGGTGTTGGTGTTCCCGGGTCAGGGGACGCAGTGGGTGGGTATGGGTACCCGGCTGCTGGCGGAGTCTCCCGTGTTCGCCTCAAAGCTGGCGGAGTGCGGGCGGGCTTTGGCGCCGTTCGTGGACTTCGACCTGGTGGAGCTGGTCCGTGAGGGCGGTGCTCTGGACCGGGTGGATGTCATCCAGCCCGTCACCTGGGCTGTGATGGTGTCCCTCGCGGAGTTGTGGCGGTCGCTGGGGGTGGTGCCGGATGCGGTGATCGGTCACTCGCAGGGTGAGATCGCCGCGGCGGCTGTCGCTGGGGCGCTGTCGTTGGAGGACGCGGCTCGGGTGGTGGCTCTGCGGGCTCAGGTCATTGGGCGTGAGCTGGCGGGGCTGGGTGGGATGGCGTCGATTCCGCTGCCGCGTACGGAGGTGGAAGCGCGCCTGGGCGCGTGGGCCGGTCGGCTGGACGTCGCGGCCGTCAATGGGCCGAACAGCACGGTCATTTCCGGTGACGCGGACGCGATCGTGGAGTTTGTCGCCGCGTGCCAGGCGGAGGACATCCGGGCCCGTCAGGTGCCCGTCGACTACGCCTCGCACTCCGCGCACGTGGAGCGCATTGAGGCGGAACTGCTCGATGTCCTCGCTCCGATCACGCCCCGGTCTTCTGATGTCCCGTTCTACTCGACGGTCGAGGGCGGCCTGATCGACACGGCCACGGTCGACGCCTCGTACTGGTACCGCAACCTCCGCCAGACCGTCCGCTTCGAGGGCACCGTCCGTGGCCTCCTCGGGCGCGGTTTCACCACGTTCGTCGAGTCCAGTGCCCACCCGGTCCTGACCATCGGCATCCAGGAGACCGCCTACGCCGCCGACGCGGCCCTCGTCACCTCCGGGTCGCTCCGCCGTGACGAGGGCGGCCTGGACCGGTTCCTGACGTCGGCCGCCGAGCTGTTCGTGGCCGGGGCGAACGTCGACTGGGCCGCGCTCTTCGAGGGCACCGGCGCCCGGCACGTCGACCTGCCCACGTACGCCTTCCAGCGCTCCCACTACTGGCTGGAGCCCTCCGCCCCCGCGCCCACACCCGGAGCCGCCCCTTCCATCGACTCCTGGCGTTACCGCGTCACGTGGAAGAACCTGGGCCGGGCCGACGCGCCCGTGCTCACCGGCCGCTGGCTGGTCGTCGCCCCCGAGGGCGTGGCCACGGACGACGTGCAGGCCGCGCTCGCCCGTCACGGAGCCGGGGTGGACGTGCTGAACGTCGACCCCGCCTCCGTACAGCGCGAGGACTTCGCCGCGCACCTCGCGGGCGGGACGTGGGACGGCATCCTGTCGCTGCTCGGGACCGACGGGCGGGCGCACCCCGACCACCCGGGCCTGGCCCTGTCCGCGCTCGCCACCACGGCGCTCGCCCAGGCCGCCGCGGCCACCGCCCCGGCCGGGGCGCGGCTGTGGAACGTGACCACGGGCGCCGTGGCCGTGGCCCCGGGCGAGCGGCCGGACGCGGCCGGCGCCCAGGTGTGGGGTCTCGGGCGCACCGTGGCCCTCGAACTGCCCTCCCTGTGGGGCGGGTCGGTCGACCTGCCCGCCCAGGCCGGTGCCGCCGCCCTCGACCGGCTCGTGGCGGCCCTCGCGGGTACCGAGGACCAGGTCGCGGTGCGGGCATCGGGGACGTACGGGCGCAGGCTCACGCCCGCCGACGGCGGCCGGGCCCGGCGCGCGTACACCCCGCGCGGCACCGTCCTGGTCACCGGCGGCACCGGCGCCCTCGGCGGCCACGTCGCCCGCTGGCTCGCCGCGCACGGCGCCGAGCACCTCGTCCTCACCGGGCGGCGCGGCTCCCGTGCGCCCGGTGCCGCCGAACTGGCGGCCGAGCTGGAGCGGTTGGGAGCCAGGGTGACCCTGGCCGCGTGTGACGTGTCCGACCGGGACGCCCTGGCCGCCCTCGTCGAGGCGCATCCGCCGACCGCCGTGTTCCACACCGCCGGCGTGCCGCACTCGCTGGACCTGCTCTCCTCGGACCTCCGGTCGTTCACCGACGTGTACGCGGGCAAGGTCGCGGGCGCGCTCCACCTGCACGAGCTCACCAAGGGCCTGGAGCTGGACGCGTTCGTGCTGTACGCGTCCGGCGCGGGCGTGTGGGGCAGCGGCGGGCAGAGCGTCTACGGCGCCGCGAACGCCGCCCTGGACGCCCTCGCCGAGCAGCGCCGTGCGGACGGCCTGCCCGCCACCTCCGTCGCCTGGGGCCTGTGGGGCGGCGGTGGCATGGGCGAAGGCGCGGGCGAGGAGTTCCTCACCAGCCGGGGGCTGCGGGCCATGGACCCGGCCGACGCCGTCGACGCGCTGGCCAGGGCTCTGGACCGTGACGACACCTGTGTGACGCTCGCCGACATGGACTGGCCGCTGTTCGCCAAGGGGTTCACGGCGCTGCGGCCCAGCCCCCTGATCTCCGGGCTGCCGGGTGTGCGGGAGGCCCTGGAGCCGCACGCCGGCCAGGACGGCGCCGGCCGGGACACGGACGGATCGCTCACCGCCCGGCTCACCGGACTGTCCGGCGCCGAGCGGTACGAGACGGTCCTGGAGGAGGTGCGGCGGCAGGTGGCGGCGGTGCTCGGGCACGCGGGCCCGGACGACGTGGACGCCGACGAGGCCTTCAAGGACCTGGGGTTCAGCTCGCTGACCGCCGGTGAACTCGCCGCCCGGCTCAGCCGCGCCACCGGGGTCAAGCAGCCGCCGACGCTGGTCTTCGACCACCCGACGCCGTCGGCCGTGGCCGACCACCTGTGCTCGCTCGTCCAGGCCACGGACCCGGAGGAGGACCGGGTGCGGGCCGCCCTGGCCGAGCTTCCCCTGGAGCGGCTGCGCGCCGAGGGGCTGCTGGACAGGCTGCTCAAGCTGGCCTCGACCGGGACCGAGAACAGTCCTTCCCAGGCACCGGCCGCCGACCGCCCGCTCGACGCCGACGTGGACGCCGACGTGGACGCCGACCTGGACGCCGCCATCGACGAGCTCGACGGCGACGCCCTGATCGCGCTCGCGCTCGGCGACGCGGCCGCCTGACCCCCGTACGAAGAAGGGACCTCACCCCGATGGCCATGCCGCCCGAGAAGCTGATGGAGGCGCTCCGTACCTCGGTGAAGGAGACGGAGCGGCTCCGCAGGCACAACCGGGAGCTCGAGGCCGCCGCGCACGAGCCGATCGCGATCATCGGCATGGCCTGCCGCTACCCCGGCGGCGTGGACTCCCCCGAGGCCCTGTGGGAGCTGGTCGCCTCCGGCACGGACGCCGTCGCGCCGTTCCCCGCCGACCGGGGCTGGGACGTGGAGGGCATCTACGACCCGGACCCGGACTCCCAGGGCACGACGTACTGCCGCGAAGGGGGGTTCCTGGCCGGGGCCGGGGACTTCGACGCCGCCTTCTTCGGCATCTCACCGCGCGAGGCCGTCGTCATGGACCCGCAGCAGCGGCTGCTGCTGGAGGTGTCCTGGGAGGCGCTGGAGCGGTCCGCGCTCGACCCGCGCTCGCTGCGCGGCGGCGACACCGGGGTGTACGTGGGGGCGGCGCACGGCGAGTACGCGAGCGATCCGGAGCGTATCCCGGCCGGCTCGGAGGGCTACCTGCTGACGGGCAGCGCGGACGCCGTCCTGTCGGGGCGGGTGAGTTACGCCCTCGGGCTCGAAGGCCCGTCCATGACGGTGGAGACCGCCTGCTCGTCGTCCCTGGTGGCGCTGCACCTGGCGGTGTCCGCGCTGCGGCGCGGCGAGTGCTCGCTCGCCCTGGCCGGGGGAGTGGCGGTCATGCCGGACGCGTCCGCGTTCGTGGAGTTCTCCCGCCAGAAGGGGCTCGCCCGCGACGGGCGCTGCAAGGCGTTCTCCGCGGACGCGGACGGCACCGGCTGGGCGGAGGGCGTGGGCGTCCTCGTCCTGGAACGGCTCGGTGACGCGGTGCGCCGCGGGCACCGGGTCCTGGCGGTCGTCCGGGGCTCGGCCGTCAACCAGGACGGTGCCAGCAACGGGCTCACCGCGCCCAACGGCCCCTCCCAGCAGCGGGTCGTACGGGCCGCGCTCGCCGACGCGCAACTGACGCCCGATCAGGTCGACGCCGTCGAGGCGCACGGCACCGGCACGACCCTGGGCGACCCGATCGAGGCGCAGGCCCTGATCGCCTCCTACGGCCGGGGCCGTTCGCCCGAACGGCCGCTGTGGCTGGGCTCGCTGAAGTCCAACATCGGGCACTCCCAGGCGGCCGCCGGGGTCGGCGGCGTCATCAAGACCGTCCAGGCCATGCGCAACGGCCTGCTGCCCGCCACACTCCACGCGGACCGCCCGTCCCCGCACGTCGACTGGTCGGCGGGCACCGTCCGCCTGCTGACCCGGCCCCGGCCCTGGATACGCGAGGACTCCCCGCGCCGGGCCGGCGTCTCCGCCTTCGGCGTGGGCGGCACCAACGCCCACGTCATCCTGGAGGAAGCCCCGGCACCCGCCCCCGCACCGGACCCGGCACCGGCCGCCGACCCCGTGCCCCCGGCACCGGCAACGGCCGGTCCGGCCACGCCGGTCGCCGAGCCCGCGCCCCGGGCTCGGGACGCGGCGGACGACCCTGCGCCCCCGGCCTCGTACGCGTCCGCCGACCCCACGTCTCCGGAACCGGCCGGTCCGGCCGCCGACCCCGTGCCCCCGGCCACGGCCCCGGACGCGGCGGCGTCCGTCACGCCGCCCTGGTTCCTCTCCGGCCGCACCGCCGACGCCCTGCGCGCCCAGGCCGCCCGCCTGCGCGACCACCTCCGTGCGCGGGGGCACGGCGGCGGCGACGCGGACCGCCTCTACGCCACCGGGCGCGCCCTCGCCGTGACCCGCAGCGCCTTCGAGCACCGTGCCGCGGTGCTCGGCTCCTCGTACCCGGAGATGGTGCGCGCCCTGGACGCCCTCGCCGGCGGCGAGGACCACCCGGCGCTCGTCACCGGCGTCGAACGGCGCAAGGCGAAGACCGCGTTCCTCTTCACCGGTCAGGGCAGCCAGCGCCCCGGCATGGGGCGCGAACTGTACGCCGCCCACCCGGTGTTCGCCGCCGCCTGGGACGCGGCCGCCGCCCGCCTCGACGCGCACCTGGACCGCCCGCTGTCCGCCGCGCTCGACGACGCGGCCCTCCTGGACCGCACCCAGTACACGCAGGCCGCGCTGTTCGCCCTGGAAACCGCCCTGTACCGGCTGCTCGAATCGTGGGGCATGCGGCCCGACGTGCTGCTCGGCCACTCCGTCGGGGGCATCGCCGCCGCGCACGCCGCCGGGGTGCTCGACCTCGACGACGCCTGCACCCTCGTCGCCGCGCGGGGCAGGCTGATGCAGGCGCTGCCCGCCGGCGGCGCCATGGTCTCGGTGCGCGCGGCCGAGGAGGAGGTGCGCGCCCTGCTGACCGGGGACGCGGCGCTCGCCGCCGTGAACGGGCCCACGTCCACCGTCGTCTCCGGCAGCGAGGCCGCCGTCACCGCCGTCGCCGAGGCGCTCGCCGCCCGTGGCCGCCGCACCAAGCGGCTGAACGTCAGCCACGCCTTCCACTCGCCCCTCATGGACGGCATGCTCGACGAGTTCCGCGCCGTCGCCGCCACGCTCACCTACCGCGCCCCCGAGATCCCGGTCGTCTCCGACGTGACGGGCCGCCGGGCCACCCGCGACGAGCTGCGCGGCGCCGACTACTGGGCCGAACACGTCCGCGCCACCGTCCGGTTCGCCGACGGGGTGCGTACCGCCCACGACATGGGGGCGACGACCTTCGTCGAACTGGGGCCCGGCGGCGTGCTGTGCGGCATGGCGGACGAGTGCCTGCCCGGCGGCGTCACCCTGGTGCCCGCCCTGGACAAGGACCGCCCCGAGCCGGCCGGCCTCCTACGGGCCGTGGCCACCGCACAGGTCACCGGCGCCGCGCTGGACCGCGCCCGGCTCTTCGAGCGTCCCGCGCCCGCCGTCGACCTGCCCGTGTACGCCTGGCAGCACCGCCGCTTCTGGATCGAACCCACGCCCCGGCACGGCGCCGCCACCGGCCCGCGCCGCTACCGCGCCCGCTGGGAGCGGCTGGCTCCCGCCGCCCCCGTACGCCCCCTCGGCCACTGGCTGCTGCTCGCCCCGGAGGGCGGCGACAGCGGTGTCGCCGACGCCACCGAGCGGGCCCTGACCGCCGCCGGGGCCACGGTCCGCCGCGTCACCGCCGACGCCCGCCGCGCCACCCGCGACGACTACGCGGAGCTGCTGCGCGCCCAGGGCGACGGCGAAGGTGACACAGCCGTTCCTTTCGACGGGGTCCTGTCCCTCCTCGGCACCGATGATCGGAGACACGGCGGAAACGGCCCGGCCCCGGCCGCGGTCGTGGCGACCCTGCACCTGGCCCAAGCGATGGAGGAGCTGTCGATGCCCGCTCGCCTGTGGTCCCTGACCCGGGGCGCGGTCGCCGCCGCTCCGGGCGAGGTGCCGGGGAGCGCGGGCGCCCAGCTCTGGGGCCTCGGCCGGGTCGCCGCACTCGAACTGCCCTCCCGCTGGGGCGGGCTGGTCGACCTCGCGGACCCGGCCGACGCCGCCGTGCTGCCCGCCCTCCTCGACGGCCCCGAGGACCAGGTCGCCGTGCGCGCGGGCGTCGCGTCCGGCCGGCGGCTCACCGCCGCGCCCGCCGCGCCCGCCGCCCCCTACAGGCCGCGCGGCACCGTCCTGGTCACCGGCGGCACCGGCGCCCTCGGCGGCCACCTCGCCCGGCGCCTCGCCCGCGAGGGCGCCGACCACATCGTGCTCACCGGACGGCGCGGCCCGGCCGCGCCCGGTGCCGCCGCCCTGGAGGCCGAACTGGTCTCACTGGGTGCCAAGGTGACCGTCGCCGCGTGCGACGCGGCCGACCGCGACGCACTCGCCCGCCTCATCGAGGACCACCCGCCGACCGCCGTCTTCCACGCGGCGGGCGTCCCGCAGGTCACCCCGCTCACCGCCACCGACGCCCGCCTCGTCGACGAGGTGTACGCGGGCAAGGTCGCGGGCGCGCTCCACCTGCACGAGCTCACCAAGGGCCTGGAGCTGGACGCGTTCGTGCTGTACGCGTCCGGCGCCGGGGTGTGGGGCAGCGCCGGGCAGAGCGCCTACGCCGCCGCGAACGCCGCCCTCGACGCCCTCGCCGAGCAGCGCCGCGCCGACGGCCTGCCCGCCACCTCCGTCGCCTGGGGCGTGTGGGACGGCGGCGGCATGGGCGACGGGGACGGCGCCGACTACCTGCGCCGCCGCGGGGTGCGCGCCATGGACCCCGACCGGGCGCTGACCGAGCTGTTCCGCGCCATCGCCGCCGACGAGCCGTGCGTCACCGTGACCGACACCGACTGGGCCCGTTTCGCCGAGGCGTTCACCGCGCTGCGGCCCAGCCCGCTCGTCGCCGGCCTCGGCGCCACGCCCCCCTCCGCCCCGGCCGCCCCGGCTCCGGACTCGGCGGGCACCGCCCCGGCGCCCCGGGACGAGCTGCTCGCCCTGGACCCGGCAGGGCGGGCGGAACGCCTCAGCGCGCTCGTCCGCGCCGAGACCGCCGCCGTCCTCGGCTACGGCACGGCGGCCGAGATCGACCCCGACGCCTCGTTCACCGCGCTCGGTTTCGACTCGCTCGCCGTCGGCCGGCTGCGCCGTCGCCTGGTCGCCGCCACCGGTACGGATCTGCCGGCGGCCGCCGTCTTCGACCACAACTCGCCCTCGGCGCTCGCCGCCCACCTGCTCACCCTGCTCGGCGACACGGACGCCGCGTCCACCCCCGTGCGGCCGGAATCCACCCTGGTCGCCCTCTACCGCCGCGCCATCGCCGAAAGCCGCGTCCCCGAAGCCGTCGACGCCTTCGCCGCGCTGGCCCTCCTGCGCCCCACGTTCGACGCCGACTCCGCCCACACCGTCCGCCCGGTCACCCTCACCGGCCCGCCGCCGGGCCGGGCGACCGCCCTGGCGGGGGACGCCCGCGCGGCGGGGGCGACCCGCGCGGCAGCGGAAACCTGCCTGGTGGCGGACAGGGCCACGGCGACCAACCCGGCGGGGACCGTCCGCCCGGCGGGGGCGACCCGCCCGCCCCGGGAAACCGGCGGTGGACCCGCGCCCCTGCTCATCGGCGTGTGCGGCACCTCCGCCGTGTCCGGGCCGGCCGAGTTCGCCGCCTTCGCCGCCGCGCTCAGCGGCGAACGGCCCCTCGCGGTCCTGCCGCAGCCCGGGTTCACCGACGGGGAACCGCTGCCCGCGGACCTCGACGCGCTGTGCGCCGCCCACGCGCGGGCGATCCGCGCCCACACCGGCGGGCGGCCCTACGTGCTGATCGGGCACTCGGCGGGCGCCAACGTCGCCCACGCCCTCACCCGCCACCTCGAAGCACAGGGTGAGGGGCCCGCCGGTCTGGTGCTCGCCGACATCTACACGCCGGCCGACCCCGGCGCCATGGGTGTGTGGCGGGACACCATGCTGCGCTTCGCCGACGAGCGGGCCGTCCTGCCCGTCGACGACACCCGGCTGACCGCCATGGGTGCCTACCACCGGCTGCTGCTCGACTGGACACCCCGGCCGACCCGCGCCCCCGTACTCCACTTGCGGGCCTCCGACCCCATGGGCCCGTGGACCGACCCGGACACCGACTGGCGTTCCGCCTGGCCGGCCCCCGACAGCGCCGCGGACATCCCCGGCAACCACTTCACGATGATGACCGAGCACGCCCCGACCGCCGCCGGCACCGTCGAGTACTGGCTCGACACGCTCGCCGAACGGTGACCCATGACGAGGAGCCGCGTGTGACCACCGACCCCGCCCGCCGCGTCAGACGCCTGCAACTGACCCGCGCCGCCCACTGGTTCGCGGCGGCGCAAGGCGACCCGTACGGAAAGATCCTGCGCGCCACCGACGACGACCCCGACGCCTGCACGGCGTACGAGGAGGAGATCCGCGCCCGGGGCCCGCTGTTCCGCAGCGAACTCCTGGACACCTGGGCGACCGCCCACCGGGCCGTCGCCGACGAACTGGCCGCCCACCCGGACTTCGACGCCCCCGCCGCCCAGGACGCGCCCGTCCCCAGCGCCGCGCTCGCCCTGGACCGCGCCGCGTGCGAACGGCTCCGGCCGCTCACCGCCTTCGGCGGCCCCCTGCTGTGGGCGCCCGACGAGGAGTGCGTGGAGCGCCGCGCCGAACGGTACGCCCGCGAACTGCTCACCACCCTGGGCGACGCCTTCGACGTCGTCGACGACTACGCCGTCCCCGTCGCCGTCCGCACCGTCGCCGAACAGTTCGGCCTGCCCGCCGACGCGTACGAGCCGTTCGCCGGGGCCCTCGCAGGCTGCCGGCACGCGCTGGACGGCCTGTTCGCGCCCCAGCCGTACGACACCGAGCGGGCCGGGCAGCACGCCGAGAGCGAACTGACCCGGCTCCTGGAAACCCACCTGTGCGAGCCGGACGAGGACCGGGTGCGCGCCGCCCGGGCCGTCGCCGTCGCCACGGCCTGCACCGCGCCCGTCCTCGTCGCGGGCGCCGTACGCGTCCTCGGCGACGCACCCGGCCAGTGGGAACTGCTCGCCGGGCGGCCCGACCTCGCCCCGCGCGCCGTCGAGGAGACTTTGCGCCGCACCCCGCCGGTCCGCCTGGAGGCCCGCACCGCGCGCACCGACACGACCCTCGCGGGCGTCGCGCTCCCCGCCGGGGCCCGGGTCGTCGTCCTCGTGGCCGCCGTGGACCGCGACCCGTCGGCACCGCACGGCGCCGTCCACCTCCAACGGGCCCCGCGAGGCGGCGAACCGGCGCCCTTCGCGCTCCCCGGCGACCTGTACTTCGCCCTGGCGGGCCCGCTGGTCCGCAGCACCGCCCGGGGCGCCCTGCGCGCGCTCGCCGAGGCCGCGCCCCGCCTCACCGTCGCGCCCGCGACGGCCGTCCGCCGCCGCTCACCGGTACTGCGCGCACCCGCGGCGATGCCGGCCGTCCGAGGGGAGCTGGTATGCGCGTCCTGATGACCTGCTTCGCGCACAACACGCACTACTACAACCTGGTGCCGCTGGCCTGGGCGCTGCGCGCCGCCGGGCACGAGGTGCGGGTGGCCAGCCAGCCGTCCCTCACCGACGTCATCACCGGCACCGGCCTGACCGCCGTGCCGGTCGGCGACCTGGACTCGATGATGGAGCTGTTCACCGAGATCGGCGGCGACCCCACCCCGTACCAGCAGGGGCTGGACTTCGCCGACACGCGCGAGGCGCCCCTCGGCTGGGAGCACGCCCTCGGGCAGCAGACCATGACGACCGCCATGTCGTACGCGCCGCTCAACGGCGACACCACCATCGACGACCTGACGGCCTTCGCCCGTGCCTGGCGGCCGGACCTGGTCGTGTGGGAGCCGTTCACCTACGCCGGCCCGGTCGCCGCCCACCTCAGCGGCGCGGCCCACGCGCGGCTGCTGTGGGGCCCCGACGTCATCGGCAACGCGCGGCGGCAGTTCACCGCCCTGCGCGACCAGCAGCCCGCCGAGCGGCGCGAGGACCCCATGGCCGAGTGGCTGACGGTGACCCTCGAACGGTTCGGCGAGCGCCCCGACGCCCGCACCGTCGAGGAACTGATCACCGGTCAGTTCACCATCGACCCGGCACCCGCCGCCATCCGCGTCCCGGTGCCGGGCACCGAGGTCCTGCCGATGCGGTTCGTCCCCTACAACGGCCCCTCCGTCATCCCCGACTGGCTGCACCACCCGCCGGCCGGGCGCCGGGTCTGCGTCACCCTCGGCGTCTCGGCGCGGGAGACGTACGGGCGTGACGCCGTACCCTTCGAGGACCTGCTGCGCGCGCTCGGCGACATCGACGCCGAGATCGTGGCCACCCTCGACGCGAGCCAGCTCGCCGACCGGGACGGCCTGCCCGGCAACATCACCGTCGTCGACTTCGTACCGATGGACGCGCTGCTGCCGACCTGTGACGCCATCGTCCACCACGGCGGCGCCGGCACCGGCTACACGGCCATGGTGCACGGCGTCCCGCAGATCATCGTCGGCGCCCTGTGGGACGCGCCCCTCAAGGGCCGTCTCATCGCCGAGGCCGGTGCCGGGATCGACCTGCCGCCCGAGAAGCTCGACGCGGCCACGCTGCGCGAGGCCGTCGCCCGCGCACTGGACGACCCGTCGCTGGCCGCCGGTGCGCGGCGGCTGCGCGACGAGTGCTTCGAGGCCCCGACCCCGGCCGGGCTCGTACCCGAACTGGAACGGCTCGCGGCCCGGCGCCGCGACCGGGCCCACGCCCTCCCTCACCCTGGAGCCACGACACCATGACCACCAGCACCGCGCAGACCACCACGGGCTACGAGGGCGGTATCGCCGCCCTGTACGACCTCATCCACCAGGGCAAGGGCAAGGACTACGCCGAGGAGGCCGCCCAGCTCGCCGCCCTCGTCACCGCCCGCAACCCCGGCGCCCGCACCCTGCTGGACGTCGCCTGCGGAACCGGCGTCCACCTCAGCCACCTCGCCCGTCACTTCAGCGGCGTCGAGGGCGTCGAGCTGTCCGAGGACATGCTGGCCATCGCCCGCCGCCGCAACCCGGGAACGGCCATCCACCACGCGGACATGCGCGACTTCGCGCTCGACGGCCGCTTCGACGCCGTCATCTGCATGTTCAGCTCCATCGGCCACATGGCCGGCCAGACCGAACTCGACGCCGCCATCAGCAGGTTCGCGGCCCACCTCAACCCGGGCGGCGTCGTCGTCGTCGAACCCTGGTGGTTCCCGCGGACGTTCACCCCCGGCTACGTCGGCGCGGCCGTCGTCGAGGCGGAGGGCCGCACGATCTCCCGCGTCTCCCACTCCCGCCTGGAGGGCGACGCCACCCGCATCGACGTCCACTACCTGGTCGCCCAGCCCGGCCGGGGCATCGAGCACCTCACCGAGAGCCACCTCATCACCCTCTTCACCCAGGAGGCGTACGAAGAGGCCTTCCGCCGCGCGGGACTCGACGTCACCTTCACCCCCGGCGGCCCCTCCGGCCGCGGCCTCTTCACCGGCACCGCCCCCCGCTGACCCGCCCACCGCCCCGCCCGGCGTCCCCCACAGCCCCCGCTCTCCGATCGTGCCGGAGGGCGGGGCGGCCGGTCACGGTGATCCCGAGCGCCCGGCAGCGTCGGCCTTCAGCAACGTCCCAACCAGGGCCATGCGCCGGCGCCGGCCGACCGCGAAGCGCCCTCCTGCGTGTGCGTGTGGCAGGGTCGGCCGGCATGGACTGCGTTTTCTGCCGACTCATACGCGAGGACACTGCCCGCTGGATAGCGCGCGGCAGCATGGCGTGTGCTTTCGGACCGCTGAACCCGCTCGCGCCAGGACACACCCTGGTGGTTCCGACCCGCCACCACGCCGACCTGTTCGACACGCCGCCCGAGGTCCTGACCGCCACGATGACGCTGGTCCAGCGCGTGGCAGCGGCCATGCGGACCGCTCTGGACGCCTCGGGCGTCAACATCCTGAGCGCCAACGGGCCGGGATCAGAACAGTCGGTGCACCACCTGCACTTCCACGTCGTTCCACGGTGGGTCGACGACGGCATCTCGACCTGGCCAACCGGACAGTCCAACCATCGCTCGGTCAAGGACCCTGAGGCGCGGCTGTTCGACACTCTCAATCCTGCGCACAGTCCAGATCACAGAAGTTGAGCCAGAACCCGTCCTCGCTTAGACGGCCCCAGCCACCGCTGGAGTCCCGCTCGACAACCGCCACACTCCCCGCTCACCGACAGGTGCTCCGGCCACCTTGCGGGTTAGGTTTCCGAGGACGTCGAGATCGATGCGATTCCTTGACCAGGGGGGCTGGAAACGATGGCGAACGAGACGGCCGGCGCGGGTGACGTACTCCATTTCCTGGAACTCCTCGCGGCGGAGGCACCCGCCCGCGACATCGAGCAGGCGGCCCGTGGGGCGACGGACGGGCACGGTACGGGCGCGTACGACGACGGTGCCGTGCAGCACGCACGCCGCCTGGCCCTCCAGATACACCAGCAGTTCCGGCGCGGCCGGCAGCGGGAGGCCGAGCTTGCCGCCCTCGTGGACACCGCCCGTGACCTCACCAGTGGCGCCCCGCTCGACACGCTGCTGCGGATGGTCACCCGCCGGGCGCGGCTGCTGACGAACATGGACCTGGCCTGCGTCGGGCTCCTGGACGATCCGACCGGTGACGCGGTCATCGCCGCCGCCGACGGGTCCGTCAGCGCCCGTACCACCGGTTCCCGCATTCCCGCCGGCAGCGGCCTCGGCGGCACGGCCGACCTCTATCTGGGCCCCGCCTGGACCCCCGACTACCTGGCCGACCCCTGCCCCGGCCGGATTCCCGCCCTGGAGGACATCGTCCATGCCGAGGGCCTGCACGCCGTGCTCACCGTGCCGCTGCGCACCGACGACGGCGTGATCGGCCTGCTGTGCGTGGCCGAGCGCCGCAGCCGGCACTTCACCGCCGACGAGGTGTCCCTCGCCCACTCCCTCGCCGACATCGCGGCCGCCGCCGTGCGCACCGCGCACCTCCTCGAGTCGCTGAACGCGCGGAACGAGGAGCTGAGGCGCGCCGGTTCACGGATGCGGGCCGGGCTCGGCGACGCCCTGCGGGCCAAGGAGGCGGAGGGTGAGCTGGTCCAGCGGGTCCTGGACGGCGCCGGCCTCGACGACCTGGTCGAACGCGCGGCGGCGGAACTCGGCGGCAGCCTCGCCGTCCGCGGCCCGGCGGGCCAGCGCCTCGCCCACCACGGGCATGTTCCCGCGCCCGACCCCGGCGAACTCGAACGCGTCCAGCTCACCGCCACCGCGACCGGCATCGCCAGCCCCCTGTCCGACGGCACCTGGATCGTGCCGCTGACCGCACGCGGCGAGAACCTCGGCATCCTGCTGCACCACCCCGGCCGGGGCGGGCCCCACGAGCGCGGTGAGCACATCCTGCTGTCCTGCGCCCGCAGCGTCGCCCTGCTGCTGCTGACGCAGAACGGCTCCGACGCCGAGGCCAGGGCGCGTGACGAGTTCCTGGAGGACCTCGTCGCCTCCGGGGCGGGCCCGGCCGGGGCGGACCGCGGCCGGGCCCGCCCCGCCCCGGCGCTGCGGCGCCCGCACGTGCTGGCGGTCGCCCGCCCGCAGGCCGCCGCCGCCGCGCTCGCCGGCCCGTGGGCCGCCTCCTACGTGCGCCACCGGGGCATGAAGGCCCGGCGCGGCGACGACCTGGTGCTCCTCGTGCCCGGCGACGACGCGGGGCGCGTCGCCGAGGAGATACGGGAGCAGTTCGCGCGGGCCACCGGTGCCCCCGTCACCGTCGGCGCCGCCGGCCCCGTCACCGGCGCCGAAGCGGTCGCGGGCTGCCTCGACAAGGCGGTCCGGTGCCTGGACGCGCTCGTCGCGCTCGGCGCCACCGGCCGGGCGGCGGGCGACGGCGAGCTCGGTTTCCTCGGCACGCTCCTCGGGGTGGAGCAGGACGCCGACGCCTTCATCGACCGGGTCATCGGTCCCGTACTCGACTACGACGCCGAGCGGTTCAGCAATCTCGTGGAGACGATGGAGGCGTACTTCCGGGCCGCCGGCAGCCCCACCCGCGCGGCCGAGATGCTCTACGTCCACCCCAACACCGTCTCGCGGCGCATGGAACGCATCACCCAGCTACTCGGCCGGGACTGGCAGCAGCCTGACCACGCCCTGGAAATCCAGCTCGCGCTGCGGCTCCAGCGGAGCCGAACCTCCCTCGCGACAGCGAACGCCGCCCCCCGCCCGGCGTCAGCGCCGTGACCTCCCGCGCCCGCTCGCTGGGCACCCCGCCCTGGAGCAGCCGCACCGCGTGGGCCAGCGACACCAGCGTGGTGTGCCGGTGCCAGCCCAGGTAGGAGCGGCCCTCGAAGTCGAGGGCCCCGACGGGCAGGGAGATGTCGGTGAAGTCGGCGTCGACCCGCCCGACCAGCCGCACCAGCCCCAGCAGGGTGGACCGGGCGGCCCCCGTCATGTTGGTCAGCCACGTCTCCGACACCGTACGGCTGTTGGGCGAGCGCACCCCGACCAGGGTCAGCGGCGCTCCCGCCGCCCCCGCCGACGGCCAGCCGGCCCGCGCGGCCACCGGGCCCCGCACACCGGGAAGGTGCACGGGCAGCAGCGCCACCAGGCTCGTCCTCGGCACCGCCGGGCCGGCCGGGTCGATCCACTCCACCGGCCGCTGCTGGGACCTGGACAGCTCCGCGAGGCGGCCGGCCGACGCCGACATCGCCCGCGCCCCGGCGCCCGGCAGCATGGGCGCCAGCAGACCCGTACCGGAGTCGATCCGCAGCACGAACGGCAGCCCGGCGGCCCGCAGCGCGTCCACCAGCGGCGCCACCTCCTCCTGGCGCGCGTCCATCACCAGCGGCTGCGGGGCGGCGCCCCACGACGCCGTCTGCCGTGCCATCGACACCGCCAGTTCGGGCGCGGACGCCGCACCCGCCGTGTCGGGTATCGCGGCGCGCCGCCGCATCGACTCGTCCGCCAGCCAGTCGCCGCCCAGCAGCAGCCGCCAGTTCACCGGGACGGCCGCCGCGCCCGACGCCAGCCACAGCGTGTAGCCCTGCTGACTATTCATCACCTGGCCCAGGTGCGGCACGAACCGCCGCTCCACACCCACCGAATGGCGGCCCGTCTTCGGAATCACCAGGGGCCGCACCACCCAGGCGCGCGGCGAGAGCAGCTCCGTGAGCCGGGTCGCGAGCGCCGCCCGCAGCGGGGCCCACTCCCAGGTGGAGCAACTGATGAAGTGGTGCAGGCTCTGCTCCGCCGCGCGTTCCTCGGTGCGGGCGGCCAGATGCCGCATGGTCTTGCGGCCCGAGGCGGTGAGCAGACCCTGGACGTACAGCTCGCCCTTGTGACGCTGGTCCCTCCGCCGCAGCCGGGACAGCACGGACGTGCACAGGTCCTGGGAAGGATCCGGGTCGTGGACAGGGCGTCGATGAGTCGGTTCCGTGGCGAGGATGGGCATGCCCCAACGGTCCGGTGCGGGGGCACCCGGGGCCCAGGTGCGTCCGGAACACACTTTCGACCGCCCGTGGCCGGTACGCCCGGCTGTGGCCGGAAGGCGCCCGGGGCGGCGCGCGGGTGGTGGCCCGGCCACCACGGCACCGCCGCCACGGCGCCCGACGGGTGCTCAAGTGTGTGGCTGAGCGACCTCGTCCGGGCGCCCGGCATGGGGCAGCGTGAAGGACTGGGCATCCCCCGATCCACCACGCAAGGAGACCGCATGCCGCCGCGCAGCACCGACGGGCGAACATCCCGTTTCTTCCACAGATTCCGGTCCTCCCGGACCCGGCCGGCCGCCGCGGCCCTGGCACTGCTGTGCACCGCCGGCCTGCTCACCGGCGCCGCCGACGCCGCCCCCCTGGACGAGCCGGCCGGGACCACCCCCGTGGAGGACGCGGCCGAGGGCACCGCCCGGGTCCGCGCCCTCGTCGCCCGTATGACCCTTGAGGAGAAGCTGACCTTCGTCCACTGGGACGCGGGCCCGAAGACCGGGCCGCTGGCCCGGGGTGTCGGCTACATACCGGGCGTGCCGCGCCTGGGCATACCCCCGCTCCAGGCGGCGGACGGTCCCACCGGCATCCGGCTCAACGGTGGCCGCGCCACCGCCCTGCCCACGCCCACCGCACTCGCCGCCACCTTCGACGACCAGCTCGCCACCGACTACGGCAAGGTCCTCGGCCACGAGGGCCGCGCACTGGGCCAGGATGTCGTCCTCGCCCCCATGGTCAACAACATCCGCGTGCCCCACGGCGGCCGGAACTTCGAGACGTTCAGCGAGGACCCGCTCGTCACCTCGCGCACCGCCGCCGCCGAGATCAAGGGCATCCAGAGCCAGGGCCTGATGGCCACCGTCAAGCACTTCGCGGGCAACAACCAGGAGCAGGACCGCGCCACGGTCGACGCCACCATCGACGAGCAGACGCTCCAGGAGACCGAACTGCCCGCGTTCCGCGCCGCCGTCGAGGCGGGCGCCGCCTCCGTCATGTGCGCCTACAACGGCGTCAACGGCACCCCCTCCTGCTCCAACAGCGCACTGCTCCAGTCGGTGCTGCGCGAGCAGTGGAAGTTCAAGGGCTGGGTGATGTCCGACTGGCAGGCCACCCACGCGACCACCGACATCACCAAGGGCCTCGACCAGGAACTCGGCCTCGACATGGGCAAGCCCGGCGACCCGGTGCCGGACGCCCGGCACTTCGGTGCCGCGCTCGCCAGGGCCGTACGCGCGGGCGAGATCCCCGAGGCGACCGTGGACCGCGCCGTGATCCGCATCGTCGGCCAGATGGAACGCTTCGGCCTCCTCGCCGCCACCCCGCCGGCCCGGCCCGCCCGCGACCCGGAGCTCGGCCGCGCCACCGCCCGCAAGATCGCCGAGGAGGGCGCGGTCCTGCTGCGCAACACCGGCGCCACCCTGCCGCTGAAGGGCGCCGACGGCCAGAGCCTCGCCGTCATCGGCGACAGCGCACAGCGGCCCAAGGTCTCCGGCCTCGGCAGCGCCCACGTCGTACCCGACCGGGCCCAGCCGCCCGTCGAAGCGCTGCGCGCCCGGGCCGGACAGGGAGCCACCGTCTCCTACGAGCCGGGCATCGACCGGATCGGCGTGCCGCTGACCGCGCAGGAACTGAGCCCCGCCTTCACCAACGGCAAGCAGCTCGAACCGGGCGGCGACCGCTCCTTCTACAACGGCACGCTGACCGTGCCCGCCGACGGCGACTACCGCGTGGCGATGCGCGTCGACGGCGGTCTGGCGATCCTCCAGGTCGCGGGCCAGCAGCCCGTGTACGCGGCCGACTCCTTCAGCGACACCACCAGCGTGGTGCTGCGCCTGACCAAGGGCACCCACCGCGTCGAGGTGAGCGGCTGGGCCTGGCCGGACCGCCCCCTGGAGGTCGACCTCACCTGGGTCACCCCCGAGCGGGCCGCCGCCGACCGGGAACGCGCCGTCGCCGCCGCCGCCAAGGCCCGCACGGCCGTCGTCTTCGTCCAGGACGAGGGCTCCGAGGGCTACGACCGCCCCTCGCTGTCGCTGCCCGACGGCCAGGACGAGCTGATCGCCGCCGTCGCCCGGGCCAACCCCCGCACGGTCGTCGTCCTCAACACCGGCTCCTCGGTGCTGATGCCGTGGCTGAAGGACACGGCCGCCGTGCTCCAGATGTGGTACCCGGGCCAGGAGGGCGCCGGAGCGACGGCCGCGCTGCTGTACGGGGACGCCAACCCCAGCGGCAGGCTCACCCAGACCTTCCCGGCGGACGAGCGGTCGCACCCGGTCGCGGGCGACCCCCAGCGCTACCCGGGCGTGAACGGGCGCCAGACCTACAGCGAGGGCGTGCACACCGGCTACCGCTGGTACGCCAAGGAGGGCAAGGAGCCGCTCTTCCCGTTCGGCCACGGACTGTCCTACACCTCGTTCGCCTACAGCGACCTGACGGTGAAGAGGACCGCGTCCGGCGGCGCCACGGTCACCGTGACGGTCCGCAACACGGGTGACCGCACCGGCAAGGACGTCGTCCAGACCTACCTCGGCCCGAGCCCCTCGGTGAGCGCCCCGCAGGCCGTCACCAAGCTCGCCGGCTACACCAAGGTCACCCTGGAGCCGGGGCAGTCCAAGCGGGTCACCGTCCCGGTGGACGCGCGCCAGTTCCAGTACTGGGACGCGGCCACGCACGCCTGGAAGACGGCACCCGGCCCGCGCGCCGTGCGCGTCGGCACCTCGGCGACCGACGTCCGGCTCACGACCACTCTCTGAACCCCCCTATGAAAGGAACCGAATGACCGTCTTTGACCGCACGATCGGCACAGCGGACGCGATCGACGCGAATGAGGACACCGGGCTGCGCCACGTGGCGGGTCTCTCCACCGAGCTGGCGGACGTCCGCGAGGTGGAGCAGCGGCAGGTGCGCCTGGAGCGGGTCGTACTCGCCGGCGTGTGGACCTCCGGCACCCTCGCCGAGGCGGAGAGCTCGCTGGCCGAGCTCGCGGCGCTGGCCGAGACCGCGGGCGCGCTCGTGCTCGACGGCGTGATCCAGCGCCGGGACAAGCCGGACCCGGCCACGTACATCGGCTCGGGCAAGGCCGAGCAACTGCGCGAGCTGGTCGTGAACGCCGGCGCGGACACCGTGGTGTGCGACGGTGAGCTGAGCCCGGCGCAGTTGGTGCGGCTGGAGGAGGCCGTGGGCGTCAAGGTCGTCGACCGTACGGCGCTGATCCTCGACATCTTCGCCCAGCGCGCCACGTCCAAGGAGGGCAAGGCCCAGGTCGCGCTGGCGCAGATGCAGTACATGCTGCCCAGGCTGCGCGGCTGGGGCCAGTCGCTGTCGCGCCAGATGGGCGGCGGCGGTTCGGGCGGCGGCGGCATGGCCACCCGCGGCCCCGGTGAGACGAAGATCGAGACGGACCGGCGGCGGCTGCGCGACAAGATGGCCAAGATGCGCCGCGAGATCGACGACATGAAGTCGGGCCGCGACCTCAAGCGCCAGGAGCGCAAGCGCAACCGGGTGCCCTCGGTCGCCCTCGCCGGTTACACCAACGCCGGCAAGTCGTCCCTGCTCAACCGGCTCACCGGCGCCGAAGTGCTGGTGCAGAACGCCCTGTTCGCCACGCTCGACCCGACCGTGCGCCGGACCCAGACGCCCGGCGGGATGACCTACACGCTGGCCGACACCGTCGGCTTCGTACGGCACCTGCCGCACCACCTGGTGGACGCGTTCCGCTCCACGCTGGAGGAGGTCGCGGAGGCCGACCTGATCCTGCACGTGGTGGACGGCGCACACCCGGACCCGCTGTCGCAGATCGAGGCCGTGCGTACCGTCATCGGTGAGATCGGCGGGGCGGGCGTGCCCGAGATCGTCGTGATCAACAAGGCGGACGCGGCGCCGGAGGGCGCGCTGGCGCGCCTGCTGGAGGCGGAGCCCGCCGCGGTCACCGTCTCGGCGCGCACCGGCGAGGGCATCGACGCCTTGCTGGCCCGCGTGGAGGAGGCGCTGCCGCGCCCCGACATCGACGTCGACGTGCTCGTCCCGTACACCGACGGCCACCTGCTCTCCAGGATCCACGACTCGGGCGAGGTCCTCATGGAGGCCCACGGCGAGGACGGCACCCGGGTGCGGGCGAAGGTCGACGCCCAGCTCGCTGCCGAGCTGCGCCCGTACGCGATCGGCTGAGCCCGGCCGGCCCGGAAAGGCCGCGGCCCCCGTCGACAGTGAGTTGTCGACGGGGGCCGCGGCCGTGTGAATGGGGTGCTCAGGAGTTCTTGAGCGTGAACTCCCGTACGGATTCGATGACGTAGTCGAGCATCTCCTCCGTGAGCCCCGGGTAGACGCCGATCCAGAACGTCTGATCGGTGATCAGGTCGCTGTTGACCAGCGGTTCCGCGATGCGGTGCGGCCGGTCGGCGTAGGCCGGGTGGCGGGTGAGGTTGCCCGCGAAGAAGCGGCGGGTGCCGATGCGCCGGGACTCCAGGAAGTCGACGAGGGCGGCGCGCGAGTAGGAGGCGTCCGGGTCGACGGTGATCAGGAAGCCGAACCAGCTCGGGTCGCTGTCGGGGGTGGCCTCCGGAAGCAGCAGGCCGGGCAGGCCCTCCAGCCCCTCGCGGAGCCGGCGCCAGTTGCGCCTGCGGGCCTCGCAGAACTCGTCGATCCGGGTGAGCTGGCTCAGCCCCAGGGCGGCCTGGATGTCCGTGGCCTTCAGGTTGTAACCGACGTGGGAGAAAATGTACTTGTGGTCGTAGCCGTGCGGCAGCGTCCCCATCTGGTGGTCGAACCGCTTCATGCAGCGGTTGTCCTCGCCCGGCTCGCACCAGCAGTCACGGCCCCAGTCGCGCAGCGACTCCACGATGCGGGCCAGGACCAGGTTGTCGGTCAGTACGCAGCCGCCCTCGCCCATCGCGATGTGGTGGGCCGGGTAGAAGCTCACGGTGGACAGGTCGCCGAAGGTGCCCGTGCGGCGGCCCCGGTAGGTGGAGCCGACGGCGTCGCAGTTGTCCTCGATGAAGAACAGGTCCCGCTCCTCGGCCAGCCGCGCGATCTCCTCGACCTGGAACGGGTTGCCGAGCGAATGCGCGATCATGATGGCCCGGGTACGGGGGCCGATGGCGGCCTCGATGCGCTCGGGGGTCGTGTTGTACGTACCGAGCTCGACGTCCACGAACACCGGCACCAGGCCGTTGTGGAGGATCGGGCTGACCGTCGTCGGGAAGCCCGCGGCCACGGTGACGACCTCGTCCCCCGGCCGCAGCCTGCGGTCCTCCAACTGCGGTGAGGTGAGCGCGCTGAGCGCGAGCAGGTTCGCCGAGGAGCCCGAGTTGGCCAGGTGCGCCTTGCGGGCCCCTATGTAACGGGAGAAGTCGCGCTCGAAACGGCGGGAACTGACGCCCGCGGCGATGCGCATCTCCAGTGCGGCACTCACCAGCGCGAGCCGGTCGTCCTCGCTGAGCACGGCGCCGGAGACCTGTACGGGCGTGATGCCCGGCCGGAACGGCCCGGGGGCCTGCTCCGCGTGGTACTCACGGACGAGCTCCGCGATGCGTTCTCTGGTCTCGCCCATGTGGGTTCCCTTTCCCTGATGGCGCCACTGACCGGACCGCGAGCGTATGGCGGTGCCGACGGCGCCTTCCACGGCGCGGCGGGGACTTCATCAGGTCGGGCACGTGGGGTGGGACTTCGTCAGGTCGGGACTTCGGTCGGGACTTCATCGGGCCGGGTACGCGAAAAGACCGTGACCCCGCTCCGGGGAGCGGGGTCACGGCAGGTGCGGGGTCCGGTCACTCCCCCTCGCGCGGGGGTCATGACGCCTTCTGTCCGCTGTCGCGGGCCTCCTTGAGCTTCTTCAGCAGCTCTCGCTTCTGGGCGACCGGGTCCAGACCGCCCCCGCCTCCGCCGCGCCGGCCGCCACCGCCGCGCATCGCCGTACGGGAGAGGTTGGAACGGGTGCCGCCCACGCCGAGCATTCCGCCTGCGCCTCGCGCCATGGTGCTGTCTCCTTGGGTCGGTTTCACGAGACGTTGTGTCTCGCTTCGTTGACGAGTCTCCACGAGACGCAGCGTCTTGTCAAGACTAGACGTCTCGTCTCGTTGAAGATTATGGTTCCCGGCATGGCAGACATGACGAAAGCGACGAAAGTACCTGCCCGCCCCGGAGCGAACACCGCACGGCGGCAGCGGCGACCCCAGCGGGCCATCCTCGACGCCACGCTGGAACTCGTCCGTGAGGTGGGCTACCCCAAGCTGACGATCGAGGCCATCGCCGCCCGAGCGGGCGTGGGCAAGCAGACGATCTACCGCTGGTGGCCGTCGCGGGCGGCGGTGCTCCTCGACGCGGTGGCCACGCTCGACGTCACGGCGGGCGCGGGCGGCGGTGGCGCGGGGTGGGATGTCGCGGCTGCCACCGCCGTTGCCGGGCCGGAAGTCACGGCGGCCACCGTCGCCACCGGGCCGGAGGTCACCACCGGGGCGGGCTGGGACGCCACGGCCGGCGGCGCCGGCGCGCGGGCGGACGTCACGGCCGCCACCGGCCCGGAAGGCACGGCCGCCACCGTCGCCACCGGCCCGGAGGCCACCACCGGCACCGCGGCCCTGGACGGTGCCTTCACCGTCACCGCCACCGCCGCCGCCACTGCCCGCACCGCCGCCCTCGCCGCCCCAGCCCCCGCCCCCCGGGGCGAGGACCTGCGGGCCGACCTCGCCCGTCTGTTGCGTGCCCTCGCGCAGACCATGAACGACCCCCGGTTCCAGGGGCCCGCACGGGCCCTCGCATCGGCCGGGATCGACGACGCCGACCTGGCCCGGCAGTTCACCCGCCGGGTCCTGGAGCCCTGCCTCGCCCCGCTGGCCGAGCGGCTGCGCGCCGCCTCCGAGCGCGGCGAGGTCGCCGCCGGACGGGACCCGGCCGTCGCCCTCGACGTGCTCATCGGCCCGGTTGTGCACCGGTGGCTGCTGCTCGCCCGGCCCGTGACGCCCGAGTTCACCGACCTGCTCGCCGACCTCCTGGTCACCGGTCTGGCCCCCCGTACGGGAGCGGCCTGAGGCCCGCTCAAGTACCGCTCAGGCCCCGCTCACAGAACGCTCGCAGACCGATCCGGGACGCACGGACGACCCGTCGAGCACCGCTCCAGCACGGTGCGAGCCGCCGCCGTCAGGGTCGTGCCCACGGGCGCGGGAGACGGCGCCCCTCCTGCGACGACGGAGCTGCCCGGACACCATGACCACCATCGCCGAGAACACCGGGACCACGGCCACCGCACGCGGCCGGTGGGAGACCGACGCCAGGGCGCGCGCCGCCCGGCTGGAGAGGCTGCTCGGCGACCCCTGCGACCCGGCCAACCCGCACGGGCTGCGCGCCCTGTTCGCCGCCGACGACCGGCGCGTACCGCCCGCCGCGACCGAGCACCTGCTCGCCGAGGAGGGCCTGGGCGCCGAGTTCGTGCCCGTGGCGTACGGCGGCCGGCTCACCCGGGCCGACCTGCTCGCCCGCGTCCTGCGCCCCGTCTTCCGCCGCGACGTCGCCCTCGGCTTCGGCTCCGGCATCACCTCGCTGTTCGCCACCGGCGCCGTCTGGGCGGCAGGCACCGAGCGACAACGACGCCGCGTCGCCGACCTGCTGCTCGGCGGCGGCCGGGCCACGATCCTCCACCACGAACTGGCCCACTCCAACGCCATCCTGCGCCACGAGTTCACCGCCCGCACCGCACCCGGCGGTGGCTACCGGCTGCACGGCCGCAAGGACGTCATCATCAACGCCGCGCGCGCCGACGCCCAGGTCGTCTACGCCCGTACCGACCCGGCGCACGGGCCGCGCAGCCACTCGGTGCTCCTCCTCGACCCCGCCGGACAGCACGCCCCCGCCGTGCGGCACCTGCCCCGCGTCACCACCCCCGGCATGCGCGGAGCGCTCTTCTCCGGGCTGGAGTTCGACGACTACGCCGTCCCCGGCGACGCCCTCGTCGGCGGTACGGGAGACGGCGTCGCCCTCGCCCTGCGGACCTTCCAGGTCAACCGCAGCCTGATCTGCGGCGTCGTCACCTCGGCCGCCGACACCGTGCTGCACTCCGCCGTACGGGCCGCGACCGCCGGCCGCAGCGGCCCCGTCGCGCGCCGCTGGCACAAGCCGCTCACCGGGGTCTTCGCCGACCTGCTGGCCTGCGACAGCATGGCCACCGTCGTGCTGCGCGCCCTGAGCCTGCTGCCCGACCGGGCCCATGTCTTCGCCGCCGCCGTCAAATACGTGGTCCCCGACCTGCTGCGCGAGAACCTGGAGGAACTTGCCACCGTCCTCGGCGCGCGCGGCTACGAGCACGACAGCCCCGAGTACGGCGCCCTCGACAAGCTCGTACGCGACCTCCCGGTCGCCGGGCTCGGCCACGCCGGGACCGCGTCCTGCCAGGCCGTGATCGTCCCGCAGTTGCGGGGCCTGGCCGAACGCGCCTGGTTCGCCGAGGAGGAGCCGCCACCCGAGCTGTTCCGGCAGGGCGCCGACCTGCCCGCCCTGGACTACCGGTCGCTCGGCATCGCCGGGGGCGGCGACTTCATGGCCGCCTCCCTGGTCGGCTCCGCCGCCCGGCTCGCCGCGTCCCGCGGGGTCGGCGGCCAGATCGCCGCGCTCGCCGAGCTGGCCGAGGGGTTCGTCACCGAACTGCGCGCCCTGCGCGAACAGTGCCGCAGGCTGCCCGCGTACGGCACCATGGCGCCGGCCGACCCCGCCGTGTGCGTCCTCAGCGACCGCTACAGCCTGATCGTCGCCGCCGCCGCAGTGCTCGGCGTGTGGGAGGGCCAGAACGGCGACGACCCGTTCCTCGCCGACGCGGCCTGGGCCGTGCTCGCCCTGTCCCGGCTCGGCGAACGGCTCGGCATCCCGGTGCCCGACCTGCCCGACAACTGCCTGGAACAGGTCCTGGACGAACTGGTGCGCCGCTACCGGACGGGCCGGAGCTGCGACCTGGACGCCATCCCCCTCGCGCAGTGAAAGGAGCGAGCTCTTGACGAAGCCGGAACCGACGCAGCGCATCACCGAGCCGATCCACGTCAGCGGCCCCGACGGGCCGTGGGACCCGGTGCGCGAGGGAATGGACCGGCACGGCAACGCCGTGGTGCACACCACCTGGGGCGAGTGGCTCACCGGAGCCGTCGCCGACCCCGCGCTGCGCCCGCTGCTCGGCCGGGACTGGCAGCGCTACCGCCGCACCCCCGACCCCACGATCCGCTACCGGTTCGTCGCCTCCCGGCTGGCGACCAAGTTCACCGCCGCCGCCGCACTGGGCGTACGGCCCGCCGAACTCGACCTCGCGTACAAGATCGGCGGACGCCCCTACCTGCGGGGCCTCGACCAGATCGACGTGAGCCTCACCCACACCGACGACCTGATCGCCGTCGGCATCAGCCGCAACGGCAGGATCGGCGTCGACGCCGAACCCGCCGACCGGCACATGTCGTTCGACCTGCTCCAGAGCCACGTGTGCACCCCCGCCGAGCGCGCCGCCCTCGAAGCGCTGCCCGAGGCCGGCCGGACCGCCGAACTGCTGCGGCTGTGGACCCTGAAGGAGGCCTACACCAAGGCACTCGGCCAGGGACTGCGGCTGGGCTTCACCGAGTTCGGCTTCGGCGTCGACACGGGCGGCCTCCTCGCCCCCGACGGCACCCCGGCCGCCCGCGGCGAATGGGCCTTCACCACCCGCCACGTCCTCGGCCGCTACCTCATCAGCGTGGCCTGCCACGACGCCGGCCTCGACACCTCCCCCGACACGGCGGCCCACACCATGCTCGACGAGGGCTTCATGGGCGCCGTCGCCGGCCTCCTCGACCCCGCCGGGTCTCTCCGGCCCGGGGCGGAAGGGTAGAAGCTGGAGATCCCGGCGGATCGGGTTGAGGGGCGATGGACCAGCGAGGTGGGCGCGTCCCTGACCTTCCGCGCGGACCGAACCTTCACCAGCGAGCACTTCGACGAGCTGCCCGTCGCTTCGGGGTGCGGGGACCCCGCGGCGTTGTCATCCGGCCGCTGGGCGTTCTACGCCCCGGATGAAACCGGCAGCCGCAGGACCGCCGACGACGCCGCGACCCGCGGCACCGTGCTGTCGCTGACGTTCTCCCCCGACGACTGCACGGTGCACGCCTACCTCTTCGGTGACGAAGACGACCCTGTGCTGTGCCCGACCCGCGACCCCGATGACGGCTGCCGTGCGGACGGCTATCTCCGGTGGGACAACGAGGCGAGGATCATGAAATAGGCCGGATCGCTGCCGGTGACTACGGCTAGCAGGTGCCGTTCGACACCTGGAGACCCTTGTCGGCGCCTGCCGTCCGGTTCACGATGCCCGGTACGCAGCCGGCGCCGTCGAGGCTGTAGGGGTAGGGAATGCCGACCGTGGTGTTGGACTTCGGGTCGGGGCCGGCGGGGTGGTTCTCGCTGCCGGGGGCGGACCAGGTCACGTTGTCGAAGATGTTGCCGCTGACCTGCCAGTAACCGGCGGCGTCGGTGTAGAAGGTGCCCAGGACGTCCTTGGAGTCCTCGAAGTAGTTGCCGTCCACCTTGGCGCGGGCGCCGGCGCGGGAGTTGATACCGGAGTCGTTGAGGCGCACGTAGTGGTTGTTGTACATGTGGGCCGTGCCGCCGCGCAGCAGGGGAGCCCGGGAGTCGATGTTCTCGTAGAGGTTGTGGTGGTACGTGATGAAGCCGTTGGACAGGTCGCTCTCACTGGACCCGACGAGGCCACCCCGGCCGGAGTTGCGCAGGATGCTGTAGGACAGGGTCACGTACTGGGTGTTGGCCTTCATGTCGAAGAGGCCGTCGAACCCCTCGGACTCCCCACCCGACGCCTCCAGGGTGACGTGGTCCACCCAGACGTTGCGGACGTTGCTCTCCATGCCGATGGCGTCACCGCCGTTGGACGTGGGGGTACCCGACTTCTTGACGTTCCGGACGGTCACGTTCTGGATGATGATGTTGCGGGCCTCGCGTATGTGGATGCCCAGTTGGTCGAAGACGGCGCCGCTGCCGACTCCGACGATCGTGACGTTGCTGATCTGCTTGAGCTCGATCACGCCGTCCGCGGTGTTGCAGCTCGCGCCCGACACCTTTCTGGTGTTGCCGTGGTTGATGGTGCCCTCGACCTGGATGGTGATCGGGGTGCTGCTACTGGCCCGGCCGCACAGGGCCGCGTGGATCGCGGTTCCCGTGGTGGCCCGTACCATCTGCCCGCCCGCACCGCCGGTGGTCCCGCCGTTCTGCGTCGCGTAGCCGGTGACCCCACCGGTCGCCGCCGACGCCTCGGGGGTCGTCAGAACCGGACCGGTCACGGCGGCAAGGGCCGCCGCGGCCAGCACCGCGCGGAGTTGTTGTGCGACTGTTCGTCTCATCCTCGCTCCTCGTCGTCTTCGAACGCTCGGAGCCGCTGCTCCATGCCCTAGTGGTCCGGCAGGCCGTCGAGGTTGCCGCCCGGACCGCCGCTGTGGAACGCGACGCCCGTGTCGGGAACCCTCTGTGCGCGGTGACACTCATCGTTCATGGGTATGGGAGACGGCGCACAAGGGTGCCGAAGCTCCCCCGATCTCCAGTGAGTTGAGGATCTGACGTGACCTTGTCACCGCACCGACGCCTGGCAGTGGGCGCCGTCCTGGTCGCCGCCATCGCGGGTGGGGCCGTCGCCCCCGCCACCACGGCCCAGGCAGCCCCCGCCACCACCGCCCAGGCCGCGCCCGCCACCTCCGTCGCCGCGCACACGGCGACTCCCGCGCCCGACATGGAGGGCGTTGCCGCGGCCCTGAACGCCGCCATGGCCAGCGGCGCGCCGGGCGCGATGGCCCGGTTCACCGGGCCCGAGGGCGTCCAGGCCCGGACGGCCGGCGTGCGAGACCGTGACTCGGGGGCGGCCATGGACACCCGGGCGCGTTTCCGCATCGGCAGCGTCAGCAAGACGTTCTCGTCCGTGGTGCTGCTCCAGTTGGTGGACGAGGGCAGACTGGAGCTCGACGCTCCGGTGAACCGGTATCTGCCCGGGCTGCTGCCGGACGACCGGATCACGGTGCGTCACCTGCTGACCCACCGCAGCGGGCTGGCGGACTACACCGAGAAGATGTTCGCCCACACCGTGCCGGGCTTCGAGTCCGTACGGAACCGGGTCTTCGGCTACCAGGAGCTGCTGGACCTCTCGCTGAGCGAACCGCGCACCACCGAGCCCGGCGCGGCGTACAAGTACTCGAACGCCAACTTCGTCGTGGTGGGCATGCTCATCGAGGAGATCACCGGCAAGCCGGTCGGCCGGGAGTACGAGCGCCGCATCATCAAGCCGCTGCGGCTGCGCAACACCGCGTACGTACACCCCGACACGCGCATCAAGGGCCTGCACGTGCGCGGCTACCTGCACCCCGACGAGGCCGGCGCGCCGCTCGTCGACTCCACCGAGCAGACGGTCTCCTGGGCGCAGTCGGCCGGGGCGGTCATCTCCGACCCGGCGGACCTGAACACCTTCATGACCGCGCTGATGCGGGGCCGGCTGCTGTCGCCGCAGGCGCTGGAGGCCATGACCACGGTCACCCCGACGGACGCGACGAACACCCGCTTCTACGGGCTCGGTCTGCGCCGCTACGACCTGTCCTGCGGCGCCCAGGTGTACGGGCACACCGGCACCGTGCAGGGGTACTACACCTACGCCTTCGCGACCCGGGACGGCCGGCGCAGCCTGTCGGCGATGGCGAACACCTCGAACCGGGGGGCGGCCAACACGGCGCTCGGCGGATCGCTGGAGGCCGCGTTCTGCGGGAAGAAGCCGGCAGCGGCGGCGCCGTCGTCACGCGCCGCGCGCGACGTGCCGGTGGCTCCCGCCGAGGCCGACCTGCCCGAGCGCCGCTGAAGCCGGCCGGCACCAGGGCCGCGCTAGCGCGGCGCCCGGTGGGTCTTGCGTGGCCGTACGGGTGGATCGGCGGGCTCCGGTGTTTGCCGGGGGTGGCGCGGGCGCACCCATCCGTCGACCGAGACCTGTCACACGGCACGTAAGGACGCACATCATGGCCGGTACCGACAAGCGGCAGCAGTTCGAAGAGATCGACACCGACGGCGACGGGTACATCACGCTGGAGGAACTGAGGATGTCCCTGAACGGCGACAGCCGGATCAAGCCGAGCCACGTCGAGACCATCATGCGCATGGCGGACGAGGACGGCGACCGCCGCATCGGCTACGAGGAGTACGCCCAGTTCGTCCGCTGACTCCCCGTCACATGAGTGCCCGGCGCACCCGGTGGTCCGGGTGCGCCGCCTCATGCGCTCCTCGGAGCACAGGCCCTCGGGCCCGAGCGGTACTCAGCTCACGTGGGCGGCGATGGTCCGCGCGCACACCATGGACTCGGTATGCGTCGTGTCCACCTCCAGGTCGTAGAACACGCCCTCGTGAACCACCTCCGCCTGCGACGCGGCCATCCCCTGGACGCGGTCTCCTCGTGCGACCTCACGAGCCGCGGCGACCGCACTCTCGCACCTGACGCCGACCCACAGCACGGCCAGTCCGCCCAGAGCCTTCTGCCACCGCTGCTGGGACTCCACCCCGCCGAGGAAGACGTCGTCGATGATGACCTTGGCGCCCGCACGGGCCATCGCCACGACGCCCTCCCTCCAGGCCGCCTCCAGCGCCCGGAACTCCGCCCCGACGCTCACCCCGCCGTCCGCGGCGAAGGTGATCCCCTCGTCCGACGCCCGCATCCTCGCGGGCAGGGCGTCGACGAACGAGTCGCACCCGAACGCCGGCCAGGGATCGGGCAGTACCGCCTGGAGGCACCGTACGATCCCTGACTTCCCGGCGCTGGAACCACCGTTGAGAATGATCATCCGAGTCGTCACCGCGCCACCGTACGGCCCCTGCGCGGCCATTGGCGAGGTCAGGCCGCCGCCTCCACCCGTACGTGGCCCAGGGTCTCCTGCCGTACGACGCGCCGGCGCCGGGACGGCAGCATGCCCGCTGCCGGGTGGGCGACGCCCCAGGCCGCGCCCTTGCAGATCAGCTCCTTGTAGAGGGCGGCCACACGGCCCGTCAGGGCGCTGTCCTTCGTTCGGTCGTCGGCGGTGACGAACTGGATCAGGCCCTCCTTGCGGCCGAGGGAGACGCACTGCTGGAAGTAGCGGATGGGGACACGGGGGACCTTGGCGCCGGCGAGCCGGGCGGCGATGGCGTCGGCGGCCTGCCAGGCCATCGGGACGCCCGAGGCGCACGACATGCGCAGCGGCTTGTCGTTCGGGCCGGTCGCCATCGCCGCGTCGCCCACGGCGTACACGTCCGGGTGGGAGACCGAGCGCATCGTGCGGTCGACCACGATCTGGCCGCGGTCGGTGACCTCCAGGGTGGTGGCCCGGGCGATCGGGTGGACGGCGAAGCCGGTGGTCCAGACGGTGGCCTCCGAGGGGATGGTCCGGCCGTCGGCAGTCGTCACGCCGTCGGCCGCCACGGCGGTGACCGCGGCGTGTTCGTGGACCGTGATGCCGAGCCCGTCCACCACCTTCCGCAGGTGGGCGCGGCCCTTCTCCGAGAGCCAGTCGCCGAGGGCGCCGTGGGTGGCCAGGGCGACGTCGAGGTCCGGGCGGGCCTCGGCGATCTCGGTCGCGGCCTCCAGGCCGGTCAGGCCGCCGCCGACCACGACCACGGGGCGGCCGGCGCCCAGGGCGGCCAGGCGGTCGCGGAGGCGGAGGGCGCCGGGGCGGCCGGCGACGTCGTGGGCGTGCTCGGCGACGCCGGGGACGCCCCCGTCGTTCCAGCCGCTGCCGAGGGCGTAGACGAGGGTGTCGTACGCCAGCTCCTCCCGGCCCTCCCCGGCGGTGACCGTCACCGTCTTGCGGTCCACGTCCACGGCGGTGACCTTCGCGAGCTTCAGCTCCACGCCCGTGCCCGCGAACATCTCGCCGAAGGGCCGGGGCTTGAGGTCCTGGCCGGCCGCGATCTGGTGCAGCCGGACGCGCTCGACGAAGTCGGGCTCGGGGTTGACGAGGGTGATGGTGACGTCCTCGCGGCGCAGCCGCTTGGCGAGGCGGCCGGCGGCGGTGGCTCCGGTGTAGCCGGCTCCGAGGACGACGATGCGGTGCTGCATGTGCCTGCTCCTGTCTGCGAGGGTCACGCCGTTGCCGTGCGCGGTTTCGCCCCTTGAACCGGGCAGCCCGGCGTTTCCTGACAGGATCGGGATGTGAAGCACGTCACATCGGGTCGGAGGGTGTTCAGAGGGTGTGGAGCGGGGTGCCGCCGAGGCCCCCGGCGGTCCACTGCTCGGTCGCGCGGACGAGCTTGTCGGGGTTGACCTGGCTGCGAACCGCGGCGATGCCGTCCGCGGTGACCTCCAGGCACGTGATCCCGACGACCCGGCCGTCCACGACCGCCACGATGGCGGGCTCGTCGTTCGCGGTCGTGGCGTAGATCTCGGCCGCGCCACCGATATGGGCCCGCTTGGCCGCGCTCGGCTTGAACAGGCCGCGCAGGAACTTCGCGACCGCGAGCGCCCCCTCGAACGCCTTCGCGCGGGCGGGGACCTTCCCACCGCCGTCGCCGACCGAGACGGCGTCCTGGGTGAGCAGGCGTACGAGGGGTTCGGTACGGCCGCTGGTCGCCGCGGCGAGGAACTCCTCGACGACCCTGCGGGCGGCGGCCTCGTCGATCCGGGTGCGCGCCTTGCCGTCCGCGACGTGCTTCTTGGCCCGGTGGTAGATCTGCTGGCTGGCGGCCTCGGTGATGTCCAGGATCTCGGCGATCTCCCGGTGCGGGTGGTCGAACGCCTCACGCAGCACGTACACCGCCCGCTCGCCCGGCGACAGCCGCTCCAGCAGGACGAGGACGGCGTACGACACCGACTCGCGCTGCTCGGCGGTGTCGGCCGGGCCGAGCATCGGGTCCCCGGCGAGCAGCGGCTCGGGAAGCCACTGTCCCACGTACGTCTCACGCCGGGCCCGCGCCGAAGTGAGCATGTTGAGGCACAAGTTGGTGAGGACCTTCGTCAGCCAGGCCTCGGGCACCTCGATCCGCTCGACGTCAGCCGCCTGCCAGCGCAGGAACGTCTCCTGCACGGCATCCTCCGCCTCACTCGCCGAGCCGAGCAGCCGGTAGGCGATGGCCTCCAGCCTGGGCCTGGCAGCCTCGAACCGGTCGACGTCACTCATGATCAGGGCCATGGCCGCGATCCTAGCCGGACACCTCGAACGCGGCCCCTCCAGCGGGCGTCGAGGCATCCTGCATGCGGCGCCGACAGACTGCTTCCGCCGCGTTCGCCCACCGTCAGTCCCCCGTCACGGGGGCGGGCGCGGCACACGCGAGAGCCGGTCCGGAGACCGCCTCGAACATCCCGCGGCCCCCGCCCCCGCCGCCGCGAAGACCTTCGCCACCCCCGCTCCCGCCGCCGCGCGCACCCTCGCTGCGCCGGCCCCCGCACCCCACCCGGGTCGCCGGCTTCCACGTCACCGACGAGACGGGCCGCCCGGTCCAGGGACGCTCGCGGATCCGTCCAGGGTGGCCGGAGAAAACCGGGACCGTGCCCCGCGCGCCGCTAGTGTGCCCCACGCCTTCGACGCGGGCCTGCGCGAAGATCCCCGCCGAACCCGCCCCCGCGCTGCCCGGCCTACCACGGTGTCAGCGCCGTGTCAGGTCCGTATGGGTGGGGCCTCGCATACTCGTTGCCGAGCTCGCAGAGAGGGGAGGGAGGGGGTGCGCGCCCCGGACACACCATGACCACGAATCACTTCTCACGTACGTCCCCGGTGTCCCCCGACGCGCCGATGTCCGTCGTCGTCGACCCCGGCCCGCCCCCCTACGACGCCCCGCCCGTCCTGGAGTTGCGCGGCCCCCTCGACACCGGCCGCCTCGAAGCCGCCCTGGAACGCATCGCCGCGCGCCTGCCCGACGGCCCGCCCTGGCAGCACCGGCTCCAGCGGCACGGACCGGGCCACCACACCCTGACCCTGACCACGGGCGCGCCCGGCGACTTCCCGGCCGGCCTGCTGGCCGACCTGCTCACCGACGCCACGACCACGGCGGCCGGCCCGCTCGTACGCGGTGTCGTACCGAGCCCGCTCCAGCGCGACCTCCTGTCCGACGCCGACGCCACCACCGATCCGGCCGCGGCCCGCCACGTCGGGCAGCTCGCCTGCGTCTGGCACGGCCCGCTCGACCCCGAACGCTTCACGGCGGCCTGGCAGTCCCTCGTCGACCGCGAGAGCGTGCTGCGCTCCGCCTTCGACAACAGCCCCGAGCCGCGCGTCGTCGTGCACGACCGCGTCCGGGCCGACGTCGTACGGCTGCCGCACGGCTCCGCCGACTGGACGGCGCTCGTCGAGGGCGACCGGCTGCGCGGCCTCGACCCGCGCACCCCCGGGCCGCTGCGCGTGACCGTGCTGGGCGGCGGGCCCGCCGTGTCCGCCACCGCACCGCCCACGCGAGTGCTGCTCACCTACCACCACGCCCTGCTCGACGACTTCAGCGCCCGCCTGCTGCTGCGCGAGTTCACCCGCGCCTACCTGGCCGGCGGCCGGCTGCCGGGCGGCGAGCGGCGCCCCGACATGGGCGACTACACCCACTGGCTCGCGGGCCAGGACACCACCGCGGCGCGGCAGTTCTGGTCGTCGGCCGCGCCACCGCCCGGCGCCGCGCACTCGCCCCTCCCGGCGGCCCCTCCCGCCTCCGGCGCCGCGGGCACCGGAACCGGCCGCGCCCGGCTGCGGCTCACCCCCGCCCAGACCGCGCGGCTCGGCGCCTGGGCGGCCGGCTGGGGCGGCACCGAGAGCGGCGCGCTCCAGGCGGTGTGGGCCCTGCTGCTGTACCGGGCGACCGGGTCCGCCGACGCCGAGCCGGTCCGCTTCAGCGTGGCCGTGTCCGGGCGCGGCATCCCCTTCGAGGGCGTGGAGCGCCTGCCGGGTGCGCTGCGCAACCCGCTGCCCCTGTCCGTCGTGGTCGACCCGCGCGCCACCGTGCCGCAGCTCCTGGCCGAACTGCGCGACCGAGCACTGGACATGGCGGCGTACGAATGGGTCTCGGCCGGCCAGATCCGCGCCTGGACGCAGGACCGGGACCAGGACCGGCCGTCGGCCCCGCCGGGCACCCTCGTCGTCTTCGAGAGCCGGCCGCGTCCGGCGGACGACATCGCCCCGGAACTCGCCGCCCAGGGGATCCGCCTGGAGCCCCCGGTGACGCTCGCCGCCCGGACGGCGTTCCCCCTCACCCTCGCCGCCCAGCACGACCAGGACGGCGGGCTCGTCCTGACCGTCTCGTACGACCGTGACCGGGCAGCCGCCGTCGCCGACGTCCTGGCCCACGCCGGGTACCTGCTGCACGAACTGCCGCTCATGCCGTGCGAGTCCGCCACCATCGCGGACATCGTCGCGCTCCTGGCGGACGCCGACACCGAGAGCGGCACGAGCCGGGACGCCCACGGCGCCACCGCCACCACCACCGAGGCCGCCCGGGACGCGCACCCCGCCGTCCCCACCACGATCCACAGCGCCGCCGCCCCCACCCAGGAGGGCGCCCACCGGCCGCCGTCACCCGTCGTCACCCTCCGCCCCGGCCGGGGTCCCGGTGCCGGGACCGTCTGCCTCCTCCCGGCGGCCGGAAACCCGCGCTCCCGGTACGACCTGCTCGCCCGCTCCTACCGGGGACCCGAGGCGCTCGTACTGCTGGACCCCGTACCCGACGACCCGCATGCCCGTCACACCGCGCTGCGGCCGCTGGCCGACGCGGGCGGGCGCCTGGTGCTGGGCGGTTTCTCCGGATGCGGAGCCACCGCGTACGACATCGCCCGGCTCATCGCCGCGAACGGCGGCCGGCCACCCCTCGTGGTGCTCGCGGCCACCTCGGCCGCCGCCGCAGACCTCGCCCGGCTGCTCGAATCCGCGGCCGAACGCGCCGGATGACCGCCTGGAAGACCACCCGACGACCACCGGACGACACCGGACGACACCGAAAAGACCCGGCCGTGCCGCGAACGACCGTCCAACGGACCTCACACCTCTGGAGAACCATGTCCCGTCGCCTGTTCACCTCGGAGTCCGTGACCGAGGGCCACCCCGACAAGATCGCCGACCAGATCAGCGACGCCATCCTCGACGCGCTCCTGCGCCAGGACCCGGCCTCCCGGGTCGCCGTGGAGACGCTGATCACCACCGGCCAGGTCCACATCGCCGGCGAGGTGACCACGTCCGCGTACGCCGACATCCCCGCCCTCGTCCGCGAGACGATCCTGTCCATCGGCTACGACTCGTCGGCCAAGGGCTTCGACGGCGCCTCCTGCGGCGTCTCCGTCTCCATCGGCGCGCAGTCGCCCGACATCGCGCAGGGCGTCGACACGGCGTACGAGCAGCGTGTCGAGGGCGATGACGACGAGCTCGACCAGCAGGGCGCCGGTGACCAGGGCCTGATGTTCGGTTACGCGACGAACGAGACGCCGACCCTGATGCCGCTGCCGATCGACCTCGCCCACCGCCTGTCGCGCCGCCTGACCGAGGTCCGCAAGGACGGCACCGTCCCCTACCTCCGTCCCGACGGCAAGACCCAGGTCACCATCGAGTACCTGGGCAGCCGCCCGGTCCGGCTCGACACGGTCGTCGTCTCCTCGCAGCACGCCGCCGACATCGACCTCGACTCCCTCCTCACCCCGGACATCCGCGAACACGTCGTCGAGCACGTCCTCGCCGAACTCGCCGACGACGGCATCAAGCTGGACACCGACGGCTACCGGCTCCTGGTCAACCCGACCGGCCGCTTCGAGATCGGCGGCCCGATGGGCGACGCGGGGCTCACCGGCCGCAAGATCATCATCGATACGTACGGCGGCATGGCCCGCCACGGCGGCGGCGCGTTCTCCGGCAAGGACCCGTCCAAGGTCGACCGTTCGGCCGCCTACGCCATGCGCTGGGTCGCCAAGAACGTCGTCGCGGCCGGGCTCGCCGAGCGGTGCGAGGTCCAGGTCGCGTACGCCATCGGCAAGGCCGAGCCGGTCGGCCTGTTCGTCGAGACCTTCGGCACCGGGACCGTCGCCCAGGAGCGCATCGAGAAGGCGATCGGCGAGGTCTTCGACCTCCGCCCGGCCGCCATCATCCGCGACCTCGACCTGCTGCGGCCCATCTACGGCCGGACCGCCGCCTACGGCCACTTCGGCCGCGAACTGTCCGACTTCACCTGGGAGCGCACCGACCGCGCCCAGGCCCTGAAGGCCGCGGCCGGCATCTGACCGGCCGGCGTACCCGTACCCCGAGGAGAACCCGACGTGCGCATCGCTGTCACCGGTTCCATCGCCACCGACCATCTGATGGTCTTCCCCGGCCGGTTCGCGGACCAGCTCATCCCCGACCAGCTCGCCCATGTGTCGCTCTCCTTCCTGGTCGACGCGCTGGAAGTGCGCCGGGGCGGAGTCGCGGCCAACGTCGCCTTCGGCCTCGGCGGCCTCGGCCTCACTCCGGTGCTGGTCGGGGCCGTGGGCGGCGACTTCGCCGAGTACGAGGTCTGGCTCAAGGAGCACGGGGTCGACACCGGGCGGGTCCACGTCTCGGCGGAGCGGCAGACCGCCCGGTTCATGTGCATCACGGACGAGGACGCCAACCAGATCGCGGCCTTCTACGCGGGCGCCATGCAGGAGGCCAGGGACATCGACCTCCGGCAGCTCACCGCCCCCGGGGAGGAGCGGCCCGACCTCGTCCTGGTCTGCCCCAACGACCCGGCGGCGATGCTCCGCCACACCGCGCAGTGCCGCGAACTGGGCCTGCCCTTCGCCGCCGACCCGTCGCAGCAGCTCGCCCGGCTGGACGGCGCCGAGGCGCGGGACCTGGTCGACGGCGCCCGCTGGCTGTTCACCAACGAGTACGAGGCCGCCCTGCTGCTCGAACGCACCGGCTGGGACCGCGAGACGGTCCTCGGCAAGGTGGACGCCTGGGTCACCACCCTGGGCGAGGCGGGCGTACGGATCGACCGGCGCGACCACGACCCGCTCACCGTCCCGGCGGTACCCGAAGCGCCCGTCGCCGACCCGACGGGCGTCGGCGACGCCTTCCGGGCCGGTTTCCTGGCGGCGGTCGCCCGTGGACTGCCCCTGGAGTCCGCCGCCCGGCTGGGCTGTGTGGTGGCGGGCGAGGCGCTCGGCGCGGTGGGCTCGCAGGCGTACCGGATCGATCCGGAACGCCTCCTGGCCACGGCCACGCGCGCGTACGGCGCCGAAGCGGCGCGGCTCCTCGCCCCCGGCCTGGGTGACGGGCTGTCAGGGGGCCGGTCATGAGCGCCACGAGGGCGGACGCCCTCCGCGAGGCGCTGGCCACCCGTGTGGTGGTGGCCGACGGGGCCATGGGCACCATGCTCCAGGCACACGATCCCTCGCTGGACGACTTCCAGCAGATGGAGGGGTGCAACGAGGTCCTGAATGTGACCCGGCCGGACATTGTGCGGTCGGTGCATGAGGAGTACTTCGCGGTCGGTGTGGACTGCGTGGAGACGAACACCTTCGGTGCGAATTTCGCGGCGCT
>NZ_JBFAMP010000019.1:0-66867 GCF_040674455.1 Streptomyces sp. NPDC049837
TGCTGCTCGGCGAGTTCGCGGGCTGTCGCCACGATGAGGCGTTCGCGCTCCGCCCGTTCGCGCTCCTTGCGTTCCTTTACCGACATGAATCGATCGTTGCCCCATCTGCTAGCAATGCTAGATCTCGGGAGGGTCATCATGCTCAACGCACTCCAGGTCTTCATCACCGTGATCCTCGGCGTGATGGTGGGGGTGGAGTTCTCCGTCGCCTTCGTCATCAACCCGATCCTCAAGGCACTACCCGACGACAGTGGCCAACTCGGTCGCGCCCACGGGGCCGGATATTCGGCGCTGTGATGCCGGTCTGGTACATCACCTCGCTCCTCCTGCTGCTCGTCCCGGTCAACAACCGGGGCAAGACATGGACCCCCGAGAACCGGCCCGAGGACTGGAAGGACCAGATGAACCGCCGGGACCGCTTCCACTACGTCCGCGTCGCCGTCATCATCGCCGCCTTCACCCTGCTGGTCGTCACCCTCACCTGAGACTGCGGGCCGACACCGCGCTGGTGGCGTCGCAAGTCCCCACCCCCCCCCAGGTGGCAGCGGCGCCACCGAGCTCCCGACAGCCGGGAATACGGCAGCCGCAGACAAAATTTCGAAGCCGTCGACGGACAGGTCTCCCCTGGGTCCGCATCGGAACCCGGTGTCGTGCTCGCTTGCGTACGCATCCATGTCCTGCGGGAGCTCTGACGGTACGCGACCAAATCAGTCCGTCGACCAGCAAGCACGTTAAGCCCGCACCTTCGACGAAGTAACACTTCACCGCCGGTCGACTCCAGGCCGGTCCCGGCGTCCCGACCCGTCCCAAAGTCCTGGTCGAGCACATATCTGATCGCAGCGGCCTGGGCTGGGCGGAGCTTTTAGGCTCTGCGGCATGGCAACACGACTCGTGCAGATCAACATGAAGGCCCAGGACGACTCCGCGCTCGGCCAGTTCTGGGCGGAGGCACTCGGTTGGGGTGTCGACAGCGAGGGGCCCGGCGTGACCAACCTCGAACCCCTGGGATTCGCCTACCCCGACCCCGTGGCCGTTTGCGTCGACATCGTCGCCCGCCCGGAACCCAAAACGGTCAAGAACCGTGTGCACCTAGATCTGACCACCACCTCGACCGCCCATCAAGCGGAGTTGGTGGCGCGCTTGAAGGATCTCGGCGCCACGCTCGCCGACGTGGGTCAGGGCGACGTCCCCTGGACGGTCATGGCCGACCCGGAAGGCAACGAGTTCTGCGTCCTGGAGCCCCGTCCGATCTACCAGGACACCGGGCCGATCGCCGCGGTGGTGGTCGACTGCACCGACCCACGGGGGATGGCCCGGTTCTGGGGCGAGGCGATGGACTGGACGCTGCACGAGGTCACCGACGACCACGCGACCATGCGCTCCGCCCAAGGCGTCGGTCCCTACCTGGAGTTCGTCCGCACCCCCGACACCAAGAGCGTGTGGAACCGCGTCCACCTCGACGTCTGCCCCTACCCCGGTGACGACCTGGCCGCAGAGGCAGCCCGACTGCGCGCCCTGGGCGCCACCAACCCCAAGTTCGATCAGTCCGCAATCTCCTGGACGGTTCTGGCCGACCCGGAAGGCAACGAGTTCTGCCTCCTCACGCCTCGCTGACCTTGAGCACCATGAGGCCCGCCCGGCTTGTCCGGGGCGGAACGGCGGCGGGAGGACTGTCCGTGGCTACTGACCGGAAGGACGTGTGGCGTTCGGGGTCGGCGGCCGTGAACCCGTCGGAGTCCTGCACACCGGTCCCCGGGGGCGCCGAGGCCGAGCATCGGCTACGGGCAGGGAGGCCATGGAGGCATCCCAGGTCAGCGGGGTCCACTCGGCCCGTTTAGGCTTGCGTCCCGGACCGGCCCGTCGGCGCCGGTCGGGGATCAGGGGGACGACACTCCGATGAGCAGCGCCACCGAGGTGTTCCAGCCGCTCCAGGCGGACGACCCTCCCGTTGTGGCCGGTTACCGCCTCGCGGCCCGGCTCGGCGCGGGGGGGATGGGCCGGGTGTATGTCGCGCACCCAGGGCGGCCGCCCGGTGGCGATCAAGGTGGTGCGGCCGGAACTGGCCGACGACCCGGCCTTCCGGCGGCGGTTCCGCCGGGAGGTGAAGGCCGCCCGCCAGGTCAGGGGCGCGTACACCGCGGAACTTGTCGACGCCGACACCCACGGCGTACCTCCCTGGCTCGCGACGCTGTACGTGCCGGGGCCGTCCGGGGTCGATGGCATAGGGCAGCAATGGCCGGCGCGGCCCCTGGGGAGGTTGAAGCACGAGTGTTACTGCGATCTCCGACGCCACTGCTCTACGTCTTTCACAGAAGCTCAGCCAGAACCCGTTCTCATGGCATAACCACGGGACCGTGGTCCGGCCATGGGTGGTGAATTGCGTGACCGTCGACATGAAAAGACGGCAACCATCTACCTGGCCAGACTCTACGTCGCTGGCATCTTTCTTTGGTCTGCCAGGCTCACGGCTCAGGAGCAGGAGCGAACCGCATCGTCCCAGGCGCGGGGACTGTGGTAGTGGTTCTTGTGTCCCGCGGCAAGTACGTGGCGCAGTTCGGCAAGGTGCTGGGTGTCCGTGGGGAGATCCAGCCGGTCGAGGAGGGCCAGTGCGGCAGCCGGTTCCAGGTCGCCGTAGACATCGTGGAAGCTCGCCCGAATGGCGCGGAAGACGGCTGCGTGCAGGGCGGGAAGCTGCATGGCGGTGCGGTACGTCGGCTCCTTCACCGTCCAGCGCACCGGGCCTGAACACTCCAGAACACGACGGGCTCGGCGGAGCAGGACGTCCGAGCGATCGGTCACCACTTGGTCGATGTCGTTACCGAGGACCTCAGCGAAAGCCGTCGCGGAAGTGGTGTGGTCCTCGAACCAGTCGACCCACAATGAGTAGGTGACAGTCTCGACGTCCCGGTCCGCCTCCAGCCGCCGACGGTAGCCCTCCCACAGCGCGTCGGTCGGAAGGGGACCCTCCGCACCATCGTTCGCGAACCGGATCTCGCACGTAACCCAGTACTCGTCGAGGAGGTCCAGCAGCCCGAAGGCCAACAGCACCTGTTCGGCTGCACCCAGATCTTCGGCGAACACATCGCCAGCCCAGGAATGTGCCACTTGGTTGGCGGTGAGCAACACCTCCGGCTTCTGGTCGCTCACCCACCCGTCACGCACCTGGCGGACGCCCTGATCAGCCAACCACCGCCGTGCTGCCTCCACGGCTTGCATCTCCATTCGGGAAGTATGACAAGCCTCGCAAGAGCCGAACGAAACAGCCCAGGGAACTTCCTGTCGATCAAGCATCAGAGCACGGGCAAGGGTGGTGACGTCCTGTTTGCGCAAGTGGACGGGGCCAGCAAGCAAAGCACCACGCGGCAGCGTCTGGCACCATCGGCCGATGAACCTTTCGAAGGAACTGGCAGGCTGGACAGACTCCGATGGCGCGGCGTACTGCGTGGGAAGAGCGCTCGGGATCTTCACCGAGCAAGAAGGCTTCACCTCTATGAAGTGGGTCTTCTGGAGTGACAACGCGGTTGGCCGGGCCCTGCACGAGACCCTGCTCCAACTCGTGGCCGCCGGCGTCCTGGAGCATGACGAGAACGAGGACCAGTTCAGGTGGGTCGGCGACATACCGGGGGTTCTCGAGGCAGCCCGCTGGGGACTGTCCGACGGATCGGACCCGAACCGTCCCTAAGGGATATTTTGTCGATCACTCTTCGAGCCAGATGAGGGTGCTGGCGAGGGTGATGGCGGCGAGGAAGCGATCTGGCCCCGGCAGCAGGCCGGGCACCCCGCAGCGCCGCCGGCACATGCGATCCAGGGTCTTCTCGCCCAACTCGCCGTCCACGTCGAGGCCAAAGAACTCCTGATAAAGAACGACAGCTTGTGCGAGGGCCTCGTCCTAGCGGTCAATTCTCTGCGGGGCGTGCACGGCGTACCCCAGATGGCGTACGCTGCGGCGCTCGGCCGGTGATCGGGCCCCGGCACGTCGATGACGGTGGGAGGCTACGCTCGCCGGAGCCCGAGCGGGGACCGGACCTCAGGGACGTCCTGGAATACAGACCGCAGGGGGCTGAGCGCCGGGATCGGCTACGGGAGGTACGGAGCCCCGCCTGCCGAGCCGTCGAGCGGAAGCCGGGTGAGCCCAACGAGAACCATCGTCGTCCCGGGTGCCGGCTTGGCATAGGCGGCACGAACCAGATAGTGCCCCGCCTCCAGGTCGATGCGCAGCCGGTCGAGCTCCTCGAACTCCGCATCGGGGCGGGGAACGCCGGGCCACCCGGAGTCCAGCAGGATCACCGGACCCGGCACCTCCCAGTGCACTTCCGCCTCCCACGCCGCCGCCACGAGCGCTTGTTCGACACTGCCCAGCATGGCTTCCTCCGAATCGGCGCCGATCCAGCACACGAAACAGCTGAGGCCCGGCAGGTAGGTCGTCGCCCACGGCTCCCCGAGAACCAGGGCCTGTGCACCTCCTACGGGGATCACACCAAGGTAGCCCTCGACATCGCAGGCCCTGCCGTAGTCGTCGTCGTTCGTCGCCGACTCGAAATCACATCCCTGCCAGGACGTCAAGACCCTTTCGGGCACCACGATCAACGGCCCGCCCCCGGACTCGATCCACCCCACCGTACCGTCCCGATCTGTGCTCATGAAGGCAAGCTACAGCGGGGACAGTGACATCGGGACGGCGGGACAGCGGGCACCGCATCGCGCGGCAACCAGGCCGAGAACAAGGAGTCAATGATGCCGGCGGTCCTTTGAGCGCGACTTCGGCCGCCAGATGACCCCTGCTTCCGTGGCGCCCGCAGGGCGCTCGAAGCCCACAAGGTCCGCCACACCGCACAGCGGGTCGACCCCGCCATCGTGGAAGCCGTCGAGCGGCACAACAAGGTGATGCGCCAGCACAGCCGGCAGGCGTTCCCGATCCGGAAGCGGCATCAGACCGGCAGTCCGATCGTCGTCATGGCCGGATGTGTTCCCGACCGGCTCCGGGTGCACACGCGATCCGGTCACGGTCCAGCCGGTCGGCCCGACGCCCAGTTGTCACGGGCCGATGTGTACGTACGGCGCCCAGAACATGGGGAGCGCGGTGTCGGGGGTGGCGCGGAGTCTGCGGGCGGCGGCGTTGAGCCGGGTCGCCACGTCGCCGTGGGCGGGGTCCGCGTAGACGAGGCCGGCCATCACGGGGGCGATGGCGTCGTGGACGGGCCACAAGGTGGCCACGACGTGCCGGTAGCCGATGGTGTGGAGGGCCGCGGCCAGGTGGATGGCCTCGTCGGTCAGGGTGGAGCCGACGGCGGCGGTCTGGCAGGCGGAGAGGAAGGCCAGTTCCGAGTGGGGCACGGAGAGTGCGGCGATGTCGAGGACGGTGAGGATGCCGTCGGTGAGAGCCACTCCGCTCCGGGAGGGGTGGTCGGGGTCCTGAAGGCCGTGGCAGGCGAGGTGGATCCAGGCGTGGCCCGGCAGTTCCCGGCAGACGTCGGCGATCGAGGGGGCGTTGAGGAGGGTCGCGCGGTCGCCGAAGGTGCCGGTGAGGAGGTCCACCTCGGGCTGGACGGTCAGATCGGCTGCGCCGGGGGTCTGCTCCATGGCGACGACCAGGACGCGGCGGTCGGCGGGTTCGGCGGCCGGGCGGGACCGTGCCTCGGCCAGGGCGCGCAGGGTCGGGGTGTACGAGGAGACGACCTGGTCGAGGGCGCATGCTCCGGCCGGGTCGATGCCGGCGTGGATCGGCAGGACGGCCAGGGGCCCGGTCGGGCACCACCACAGGCGCTCGGTGTCGCCGAGGGCGGCGAGGACCGGGCCGGTGAGGTGGCGCCCGAGCCAGCGCAGCAGGTCTTCTGTCCGCTGGTGGAGGTTGAGGGCCGCGGCCAGGCTCGTTGGTGACCGGTCGAACAGGTCCAGATAGGTGTTGGCGGTCTCCACCACGTCGGCGGCGGTCAGCTCGGGCAGGGGATGCACGGTGACCGTGCCGGTGCGCACGATCAGGGCGTCGCAGCGCAGGGCGCTCACGTTGAGCAGGACGACGGGGCCGTGCGACGCGGCTTCGGAGAGGGTCGCGAAGACCGGCGGCTTCAGGAAGTCGGCGAACCCCGGCAGCTCGCGGGCCCGGCGGATGAGGGAGTCCCATTCGCCGGCCAGGGCGGCGCGGTCGGCCGCCGTCGGGGAGGCGGCCGTGCCCGGGTCGACGACCTCGTCGAGCGCGGCGCGGACCTCGGTGAGCCGGTCGGCGAGGGCCGGTTCGGCTTCCTGGAGCGAAGTCAGGTCGGTTCTCGTCTCCAGGAGTTGCGCCCAGAGCACACCCCGCCCGTGTTCCAGCAGTTCGACGGCGAGGCGCGGCTGTTCCGCGGTGATCGCCAGCGCGGCGGCGTCGCAGGCCAGGCCGGAGAGCTCGGCCAGCCCGCGCTCCTGGTCGGTGCGGGAGACTCCGCGCCAGGCGAGCAGCGGGAGGAGTTCCACGGCCAGCCGCAGCGCTTCGAGCGCCGCCGCGGTGTCGTCGTCCGCGTAGGCGGTCTGGGCCCATCGCCGGGCTGCTCGCACGCGTGCCTCGGCGGAGCTGCTCTCCAGATACGCCGCCTCGCGGAGCACGTCGGCGGCCTTCCGCCGGGAGTCCGCCGTTCCCCGGGCGAGCAGGGCCTCTGCGAGGTTGAAGAGGTGGCGGGAGCGGTTCGGCTCGGTCGGGGACATCGTGGTGACCGCCTCCGTGAGGACGGCGATCGCCTGCGCCAGGTCGTCGGGGCTCTCCTGGCGCACGGCACGGATGAAGAGCCCCGTTCCCCAGCCGGCGAGGTAGCCGGGCCGCCGCCAGGAGCCCGGCGGCAGTGTCTCGTAGGCCTGCCTGGAGGCCTCGACGGAGGCGTCGAGGTCGGCGGGGTCGTCGTAGGCCTGGTAGCGGGTGGAGAGGGCCTGGGCCAGATTGAGCTGGACCATCGACCGGGCCATCGCGTCGGCGTGCGCCTCCGCGTGGCGCAGGACGGTGACGGCCTCGCCGATGTCGTCCCGGTTCCGGGTCAGGCGGAACCGGGAAGCGAGCACACTGCCCAGGTTTCCGCTGGTCGTGGCATGCAGGGTGCTGCTGGGCTCGGTGGTGTCGAGCACGGCGCGGTAGAGGTCGATGGCTTCGTTCAGGTCGGTGGTCGATCCGGTCAGTTCGAACCGCGCCTGCAGGACGGTGCCCAGCGTGTTCGTTTCGGGGGCGTCATGGGTCTGCGCGACGGCCTCGCGCAGGAGGCGCACGGACTCGTCGAGGGTGGCCCGGTCGCCGGTGCGTTTGAACTCGTCCGAGAGGAACCCGCCAAGCGCGGACTGGGCCATGGGGAGGCCGGGGGTGCCGGGGACGGCCGCGGCCATTGCTTCCCGGGCGGCCCATAGGGACTCCTGCCGGTCCTCTTCCGAACTGGTCCGCTGGACGCGCTCGCGCAGGGCACTGCTGAGGTTGGCGCAGACGAGGACCCGGTCGGCGCCTTTTGGCGGAGTGATCTCGACGGCGCGCCGGCACAGCTCGACGGCCTCGTCCAAGTCGGCGGCTTCGCCGAGGAGTTCGTAACGCAGGCGCAGAGCGTTCGCGACGTTGCCGAGGGTGTCGGCGAATCCGGCTTCGTCGTCGAGGACGTCCAGGGCGCGGCGCCCCCGGACAATCGACTCCTCCAGGTCCGCGCGTACTCCGGAGAGCAAGTAGCGGTTGTAGAAGGCGGCGCAGGCCAGGCCGTGGCCGCGCGCGGTGAGCGCGGAGCCGTCGCCGCCGAGCAGTTCGATCAGCTCGTTCAGATCGGCGATGCCGGGCCGGTGCTGGTTGCGGGCCGTCAGTGCCGAGCCGAGGTTCTCCAGACAGTACGTAAGCAACTCGGCCGGGGCGCTGGCGAGGGCATCCCGGGCCAGGTCGACGGCCTCGTCCACGAGGTCCGCGTCACCGGTCATGGTGTACAGCTGGCCCAGGGCCAGACTCAGGAAGGTCTGGATGAGCGCCCTCGGGAACGGGCCGGCGGGCAGTGCGAGTGCTTCGCGCAGGAGCGCGACGGCTTCCTGCACCTCCGGAAGCGACGCGTCGGTGAAGCTCCTGACCGCCAGCACGGTGGCCCGGCGGTAGAGGGCGAGGGGCCGGTCGGCGGAGCCGGGCGGGTTGGCCGCGAGCGCCAGCGCGCTCAGGGCGTACTCCTCCGCCGGGTCACGGCTGTCGAACAGGTGGTGTCCTGCCATCGCCATCCCGAGTTCGGCCGTGGCCGTCCAGTCCGGCCCGCCGGCGGGGAGTTCGGCCAGCGCGGCCATGAACGTCTCCGCCAGTTCCACGCCGACCGCCGGCGAGTCGTCGCTGAGGTGGAGGTCGGCGACGGCCGAGCAGAGCATGACGTGGACATCCGCCCGGAGGGGGTGGCCGGCTTCCGTCCGGTCCAGCCCCGAACGCATCAGCTCCAGACCGGCGCGCAGATCCTCCGGTGACCTCCGCATGGTCAGGTAGCGGCCCAGCAGGATGGTTCCCGCGGTGGTCTCGTGGAGTTCCTGGGAGGCCTCCATCGCCGCGATCGCCCGGTCCAGCCCCGCCGGGTCCAGGTCCGCCGGGTCCTTCGCCATCGCGCCGGCCATGTTGTAGAATAGCGCGGCCCAGTCGCGCCGGTCCTCTTCCTCTTCGAGGTCGAGGGTCAAGCCCTCCCCCGCGACGCGCCTGTCGAGGAACTCGAGCGCGAACGCGAGCACCTCCGGCCCTTCTTCCCCGGCCATGGCGGCGATCGCCTGGCTGAGGTCGCCGATGTCACCACCGGTCTCATAGCGGTTCCAGTATTCCCATGCCCGGGACTCGACCACGTTCGGACGATACCCTCGTTCAGCGTGGAGAACCTGAAGTTGCTCTTCGATCCGTCGGCTCCGGCCGACGGCGCCGTGCGGCTCGACCTCCCCGGGGGCCTGACGCTTGAAGACGCGGCCGGCGCACTGGAGGCCCTACTGGCCGCCGAAGCGGTCGAGTACGTGCTGGTCGTCGTGGACGGACGGCCCGTCGGGGCCACGAGCCGGAGCTGGCTCGTCCGGATCGGCGCAACCGGCATGCGCTCACTGGGAGATGGCGCGGGCGCGACCCTTCCCGGCGAGTCCTTGCGCTACCGGCTGCTGCGGTACACGTGCGGCACGTGCAGGGCCGAGATCAGGCGGGTCCATGTGGATCCCCGGGACCCGCCGGCCTGCCCGAACGGCCACGGCATCCTGGAGCTGCCGCGATGAAGCTGAACGCGCTGGCCAGACCCGGCTTCGGCGGCGCGAGATTCCTGCTGGTGGACTACATCCCCACGTACGCGGCCGGGCTGGCGGTCCTCGTCCTCGTGTGGGCGGGCGCCCCCGGCCGGCTCGACTTCGACCAGGCCTGGCACACCGCGGGACATCTGGGCATGGGCGAGCTCCTGCTGCTCGCGCTGGCCATGACCCTGCTGGCGTCCCTCGGGCATCCTCTGCAGCTCGCGCTGGTACGCGTACTGGAGGGCGGCTGGCCTTCGCGGCACGCGGCGGAACTGTCGCGGCGCCGGCAGGCAGCCCGCCGTGCCCGGCTGGCCGCCGGTGAGGAGCTGCCGGCCGGTGAGCTCACCGAGGCCCGCATCCAGGCGGCGGGGCAGGCCGGTACCCGGCTGCGGCGCCTGTTCCCGCCCGCGGCCGTGCTGCGGCCCACCGCACTCGGCAATGTGCTGGCGGCCACGGAGATCAGCGCGGGCGAGCCTTACGGCCTCGACGCGGTCGTCGCCTGGCCGCGCCTGTACCCGCTGTTCCCCGCGGACACCAGGCGAATCGTCGACGACCGGCGCGACATCATGGACGCCGCCGCCCGCCTCGCGGTGACCATGGCCGCCACGGCCCTGGTGACCGCGGTCCTTCTGGTCGCCTCCGGCTGGTGGCTCCTGCTGGCGTTGATCCCGTTGGCGGTCGCCCGCGTCTCCTACATCGGCGCGGTTCATGCCGCCGTCGCCTACGGCGAGAGTGTCCGGGCGGCCGTGGACCTGCATCGGTTCGCCCTGCTGGACGCTCTTCGCCTGCCCCCTCCTGCCGACCTCGCCGCAGAGCGGCTGATGAACACCCGGCTCAGCGAGCTCTGGCGCCAGGGCGTCCCCATGCCCGAGACGGCGTACGAGCACCCCGTACGGCTCGAAGCGATCCGGCTGGAGGGTGACGTGCGCGGGACGGGGACGGCCGCACCTGAGGCACGGACACCTGGAGGCACGGGCACCTCATGAGAGCGGGCGGCCACGGCACGCAGGAAGGCTCCGGCCGCGAGAGGCAGGCGCTTTCCAGGAGCGCCGAGGTCACGGATCCGTCGGTCGTGCTGTGACGGAGCCTCATGGGGACGCCCGCTCGCTGTCAGCCACAAGGCGCGGACGACCGCGCCAACGGCGCCCGTCAGGCGCTCGTGTCAACCGTCACCACCAGCCAGTTCAGAAACAGGCTCCGGGAAACGACACACGGCGGTGCGCCCCCGGACCGGCGGAGCTCGTCACGCGGGTAGCGCCTGCGTGCACCGTCACCGACGCCATCCGGCAACTGACCAGGCCACTGAACGAATGAGCCCGCTATGCGTCCAAGCGGCAGGCTGCCAGCCGTCCAGTGCTGGGTCAGGTGTCAGGGGACCAACTCAATGATCAAGTCGTCGACATCGTCCGCGTCTACAACTCTATAGCCGATTGGGACGGAAGTTGTATCAGCCCTAAATTCACACCACGTGAATGGAGGGAAAGGGACGTGGCGGCTGATTGGGCCAGACCAAAAAGAAGTCCCATCCCATCCACTCGCGAAGTAGCACCAGTATCGATTGATGTCCGCTAGGTCTTCCCCGTGGACAACCGCGCTCTGTCCAGGGTTGAGAACCCACCAACCCTTTTTCGTCCAGTTACCGTCATCGCAACCTGGCGTGTACCACATAATGGTCACTTGCACAGTCGCCGTGTACTTGTTGACGAATTGCAGCATCAGGTTTCCTCTCCCGCGACGCTGTCGCCATCAGTGCGGTCGCTGACTGGGCGCACAGCCGGCCCACGTCGGGGCGCCCCTGTCGGTAGCTCCACCCAGGCAAGGTCACTCTGCTCAACCCGTCCCGGACGGTGCACTACATGCAACGACTTCCGGACCGGGGACGGCTGAGCTCGGAATTCGGACGTGGGGCTCACACTCACGGTGAACTCATCACTACTCGCCATCTTTCATGCTCCTTTATGCCGGTGCCCTTTAGGTCACCAAGCTTCCACTCGATCAAGGCTCGGTCGTCGAGTTGCGCCTCGACGGGATCCATCCCTGCGCGCCGGAGGAATTCGAGTGTGGGTCGGCCGGCCCATACGCCATGCCGAGGGTTTCAGCGTCAACCGCCATCCGCCGGCCGCCGGTCGGCGACGGTGGATACACGACCACAGGCGGGCGCTCGGGCCACACCTCCACCGTGCGCGCCGGATGGCCGGAACGCACGTCGAGAGGGGCATGGGTCGCACGTTATGTGCGCTCGGTAAGCGTCTGAGATCCCTGATGCCAGTACGCCCTTCTCGACGTGGCGGGCGGTGATGGCCGATGCGATCAGGTGATCGTGCAAGGCATGGGGCGGGCCCACCTGTGGAGCGCCCTGGGCTGGACTGCCGGAGCGGTCGCGTCGTCAACAAGCCGAAACGGATCGCATCCAGGATCGCAGTCCAGGACGTCGCGCCCGTCTCCAGTACGGCGACGAACAAGTCCGGCCAGCCCGGACGAACTGCGAAGGTGTCCTCGCGCGGCCGGATACGTGGCAGAACAGCCGCGCCGGGGAGCACGGCGCGTCCGACCGCAGCCACGCGAGACATCCACGGCCAGGACCGGGCGGCCGTCAGGGAACGGCGGCAGCGGCAGGCTTGCCAACGCAGCCGGTCGACGTCAATCCAGCCGTGATTGAGCCCGTCATACATCGCACCGTGCCCGCGGCGATGTTCCGGCAGCAGCGTCAGGTCCATCTCCGGACTTCACCGCTCCATCCGCGCACAGAGGGCATCGGCGAGTTCGAACAACTCATCGCGCTGGGCGCTCAGCTAGCGGGTGACAAGGCTGCGCCACCCGCTACGACGAGACCGCCATTGTCTACCTCGCCGCCCTCGACATCGCAGGCATCTTCATCTGGTCCGCGAGGTGATCCGAAAGAAACGCCCTAGCGGGTGCCATCAGCCTGAGCTTGCTGGCCCGGTACCAGATTCCGGTGGTGGACGTTCGAGCCCGGTGGTGACGCCTGAGCGGCTGCCGGGAGAGGTTGCCCGGGAGCTGTTCGCCGCCCGGGATGGCGGCGCGGGCGAACAGCAGCAGATGGTGGTCCTCGCCCACGCGCTGGGGCATGCTCACTTCCGCGGCTGGGCCGCCGCGCCCACGACCTGCACATCGCTTTCAGCGACGTCGAGTTCGCCGACTTCTCGATCGGATGAACCTCCCCGTTCGATCGGACGCGCCAGGGTGTTCAGCGTCGCGAGCCGGCGCGCCTGGCCGGCATCGCTTCGTATCTCTCGGTCTCCTGCCGCTCGCACCGGTCTCACTCAACTCGGCCGACCGGGTCTTGGCGGCGGGGCTGAAGCATACGGGCGCGGCAAGGCCCTGTGATCAGGGAGTAGGGGGGTGTTCTTCCAGGCTTTGTATCGCTTGCGCAGCCTGCTCATTTCGCGCCTGTGCTGCACCACCTTACGGATGACCGCGAGCATGCCGAGCACCATGAACGAGAAGGGAAGGGCCTGCAGGACGGCGGTCACGGGCAGGCTGGCGCGGAACGATCCGTACGCCACAGCGGCTGACAGTGCAGCAACCGAGGTGTAGAGCGCGATGTCCCTGTTCTTGCGCTCGGGAACCGGCCGGCCCTTCGCTGCCCAGACCTTCAAGCCCCGTAAGAACCAGTACAAGGCAAGCGCGCCCAACTCCATCCCCGTGACCACCAGGCCGACCAGTACGTCCAGTAACCAGGCCATCATCACCCCAGGGTTCCGGGTGTCCCGCAGGTTGTCATGAGTAGGCGTACTTACAGGGGACGGAGCTGAGCGCCGCCGTGGGCGCAGATGGCAGCTCGTCCTGCTCGAAGTGCACAGGGAGGGGTGGTGCGGATCACCTCGTTGGCAGGGACCGGCTGTGGAGCGTCCTCCCTCGGCGACCGAGGAGAAAGGCGTAGAGCAGAAGACCTGCGCCAAGGGCGGCCAGCACGGCCAGGGGGCCCACGATCAGGACCGGCCACAGGCGCGGCGCGTGCCGCCCGCTTCGGACCGGATCTCGGTGGCCCCGTCGCAGCATGGCCTTCACCCGTTGAAAAATGGCCATCACGAATTGATTGTGCTGTGGTTCGGCTTCGCTGGTGGTCGAAGACGGCCGTTCGGCGCAATGGCGACGCTCCCAGCGTCCGAGGAGCCCGTGCCCGCGTTAGCCCGCCTCGGCGCCGCCAGGATCGCGTCCGGGCCAAGGGAGGAGGCCGATCCGCACAAGGGCGCCCCACGCTGGACCGGTTCGAGGAGATGGTGGTGCAGTCCCGACACCGTCGGACGGGGAGGCGTATCGGGCTGCCTGTGCCCGTAGGTCGAGGCCATGAAGAATCCGACCGGCCGCACGTGCCGGGACTGGCAACCCCAACAGAGCGAAGCCGCCTGGGAGAAGACGGAGGTCACCTCCCGCTACGCCACGGAGGCCGAACTGGAGGCGCTGGGATGCAAGGGCCGCGTCATCGTCATGCAGATCGTCCGAACCAGGTTCAGGGCTGACGGCACGCCCATGGGCGAGACCCTGACCATCCAGGGCGGGAGCACAGCCATCATGCTGCACCAGAACCCGGAGCGCGTGGAGGACGAGGAGGCGTGCCTGTCGCCCTTCACTCCGCCGGTGCCGGCAGCCCGGCGCACGGTCCGGACCGTGCGGACGTACCTCCTCGCCATGGAGAACTCCCCGCTGATGAAGATCGGGCGGACCGCCAGCACGCTCAAGTCCCGGGTGGCACAGCTCCAGACCGGCCAGCCCGCCCGTCTTATGCCGCTCCTGGACGTGGAGGTCGACTACGAAGCGGGGCTGCACGAGCGGTTCGCGGACTACTGGGTGCGGGGGGGAATGGTTCGAGACCTGACGCCTCTCGGGAACCCCGCCACGGTCTTCCTGGAAGCGCTGGCAAAGCTGGGACTGGATATCCGGCCCGGCCGCCAGGGGCAAAGCCAAACGCCCCGGGCCCGCCCTGGCGTGCCTGTGCCACCGGTGCGGTCCTTGGCCCACCGGCGGAGACGGGTGTGCAGCGTGGCCCACGGTCCATACCGCTTGAGCACGTGCCGCCAGGCCACCCCGGTACGGAACTTCCCCCCGATCCCGTCGCGGAGTGTACGGCCCTGCCTGCAGCGCCGGCCATAACTGCGGCAAGCTGGGGCCGCCCTGGCCGCCAAATTGGTCAGGCAGCCGTATCGGGCTCATCGGGCCTTCGCGGCGGCCGCGCCTGCGCCGCCCGCCGCGGTGATGCGGGGCAGGGCCTGCCCGGCGAAGCGCACCGCGGCGCCCAGCATGCCCATAAGCCCCTCGTATGCCCCGAGGGCGGCCATGGCCTCCGCACCCACGATGACCAGCGGGACAGCCACCGCGGCAGCGGCGGTGACGCTGGCCTCGTACTGGGAGCCGGGTTCGTGCAGCTTCGCGCGCTCCTGCTCAGCCTTCGGTTCTTCACTCTTGGGCAGGAACCGGTAGAGGATGGCTCCTGGAACAGGGCACCCCCAGATGAGTACCCCGCTCTTGCCCTGGTCGGTGAACGGCAGCGCCATGGTCGTTCCCCGGTTGTGCGGGCTGCCCGGCCTGAAGACGGACTGCTTGAGGATGCCGTCCAGCAGGGTGATGTAGTCGCGCATCTCGGCGACGGCGAGTGCCTGCGACGTGAAGGGTTTGATCTCGTAGATCTGCAGCCGTTTCAGGTCGACGATATCGGGGCGCATGTTGAGGTTCATCAGCAGGTCCTTCGTGCTTCCAGGCGCTTTGAACAGGTTCGCCAGGCGGGCCGCGTAGGCCGCGATGGGCAAGTCGTAGAAGGACAGCGGATTCAGCGTGACGTAGACGCCACCGATCAGGCTGTGCGCGAGGTTGCCGGCCTCGAGCTGTGGCGGGATTACCCCTGTGCCCGCGAGCAAGTGGCCGACGTCCACGGCCACGTCCTCCGTCGTCTGGGCCTTCTTCTCGCCGGTGCTGTCGGGAACCAGGCCAAGTTGCAGGCGTACGAAGGCCAGGGCGGCCGCGGCATCGACGCCGGCGGCCTGCATCATCGCGACGATGGTCATGGTCTTCGTGCCGAGCGGGTCGGTCGATACGTGCTGGTAGCGGTCTCGCAGCGCGTCGAGCACCCGCCGCAGGCTGACCCCGGACATCGCCTCGACGGCAGCATTGTAGAAGTCGACGACGGCTGACGCGTCCAGGAGGGCCAACCGACTGCGGATGCCGGCGTCGTCGAAGCCGTTGACCGTGACGGCGGCCGCCTTGTAGTCGCGTGCAGCCAGCGCCTCCTTGTAATCCACGGACAGCACCGCTCCGCGTACGCGGTGCGCCCACTCGGGGATCGCGGCACGCAGCCGGTCCCGGTCGGGCTTCGGCAGGCGGTCTGCGGCCACCCGCGCGGTCAGGTCCGAATCGCTCATGTCGTTGAGGATGGCGGCGACGTCCCGCCACCGGCCCTCACTCTTCGCGGCGTTGAGTTCGGAATCCATCTGCTCGATCGTCTTCACGGGAAGCTGCTGACGCTGCAGCCACAGCGCCGTGGTCTGATTCCCGGCCCCACGGTGGGCGTCCGTCTGCTGAGTGACGTGGGTCAGCTCGTGAGCCAGAAGGCGCCGGCCTTCGTGCGTGGCCGGCGAGAACGCGCCCGTGCTGAACGCGATGTGCTTCCCGACTGTGTACGCGAGGGCTTGAACGCTTCGGGCCGACCGAGCTGCCGCGGCATCGGTGTGAACGCGCACCTCCGAAAAGTCGCGTCCGAAGCGATGTTCCATGAACGCTCGCGTATCGGGGTCCAGCGGATGCCCCGGCGAGCGCATGACGTCGTCCACCTCTGCGGGCAGGGCGGACGCCCCCGTGGGGACCGCCGTCGTCCGCTGCACCCCGGCCTCGCGCCCTTGAGGTTGCGGCGGCGACGCGGATGAGGCCATGCCGAGCACACGATCCGCCATCCGGTCGGCTTCCTGCTCGAAGGCGTCACCCGACGATCCAGCAACGAGTCGGGGCTGCAGTCGCGCCGCCGTGGACGCGCGCACCGGGGTACGGGTGAAGTCCTGAACGCGGGCCGGGTCCGGAGCGTCGTACGTCCCGGGGGCTCCATTGGTGGGGCGGGCCACCAGTTCGGCCGACCTGGACGATGCAGCCTTAGCGCGGCTCACCGAACGTGCGTCGTGCCGATTCTCCGGTTGTGGAGCCGCGCGCGTGGTGGCGTGGGTTCTGGACACGGTGCATCCCAAGAGTGTGAGCGCTGCGCTCGGCGTCCAGCATCAGCCCTTCGATGGTGGCGCCCGATTTGTCAGACCAGATCACACCAATCCAAACCATCCACCCGCACGGCGGCAACCTGAATGCGGCCGCCTAGGGCACCACGGCTGGGTGTTGGCCGGGAGGGGGGCGGAGCTATTCGGCGAGGGCGGGAGACAGTTCGACGGGGCGGTCACAGCAGAGGGCTGAGAATGGCCCGGGCGAGGGCTTGCACATCTTCGCGGGGGCGGCGGCAGCGTCCGGTCCTTGGGCGTAGGAACGCAGGAACGCCTCCTGGAAGCACGCGCCGACCAGCAACGACGCGGACATGTCCGGGTCGGCGCCGGGTGCCAAGCCGGAAGGTGCGGTCCACTCGGTGGACGATGCCGAAGCTCCACTCGAGCGTCAGCCCGGCGGTGACCACGTCGAGGACCGGACGGACGAAGGTACGCGGCGAACTCTGCGACGGAGACGAGGCCGGCATCTGACCTCGGCGGTTGCGGACCAGGTCGGTGGAGGCCCGGGCGAGGTCGCCCGCGCTATGTACGGGCCGTCGAGGCGGGGCTGGCCGAGTTGCGACGCTGGCGAACCCGCCTCAGGCACCTCGCCAGTACCAACCGCCCCACCCGACAACAGCAAGTCCTGGACCCTGACCGCACGCGACGCCATCCCCTCCCCCGAGACCGTCACCCTCGTCCGACACCCCGCCCGGACACCCCGCCAGCAGGCCGTCCCCCACCTCCTCGACTGGACCGCCAACATCCTCCGCCTCAACTGGCTCGCACCACCGCCCGGCGAGCAGGACACCCGTACCACATCAATGACCGGTCATACCGGCGACACGCCGACCCGCGCATGGTCCGAGCGGACAGGCAGCCATCGCGCAGGGCCACCGCCACCCGGTTCCCCACCATTCGCAGGGACACCCCAAGAGCCTCAGCGACCACACGCGCATGCTCAGTGGTCAACTCACCCCTGGAATCAAGGGCCACCAGGCGCGCCACAGCGCCTTCACGCGTGACCGCAGCATGGGTGGCTTGTCAGACCTCCTGTTGTGGTTTCGCCAGCGGGCCGAACAGCCGGCGCAGGTCCTGGACTTCTCGTTCGGCGTCACCGGCTGGCTCTACGTTCGCCAGGGGCGCGTAGTGGTACTGGATGCCGTGCGGCTCGACGGGCACCCGCTTTCCTTGGGCGTCCTCGGGCCACAGCACGTCACCGGTGACGACCCGGGCCGGGATCAGCCAGTAGTCGCCCGCGCGATACTGCCTGCGGGCGGGCTCGGTGTCCTCGTCCTCGTCCTCGTCGGGGGTGTCGGCGCTCGCGGGAGCCGGCTCGAACCGCACGTGGATGCCGTCCTCCAGCGGCATCCACGTGTCCTCCTCGATGAGCAGCCCACCGTCGCCGGAGGTCGCCGCGGTGGTGCCGCTGTGCTCAGTGGGCTCCGGCGGACGGTGGTCCCAGCGGCGCAGCAGCGGGTGGAGGGCGGGCACCGTGCCGAGTCCGGGGTGGTGGGGGTCGCCCGCCGGGTCGGCGTCGAGGACCACCCGCCGGGCGGCGTGGTCGATCTCCACGATCCGGTACAGCCTGGTGGCGCTCCGCGGGGTGACGTCCCAGGCCGCCCGGGAGACCGAGGCGTCGTCCACGACCTCGACGACGTCACCGAGGTCGACGCCGAGCTTGTCGTCCCTGCCAAGGGAGTCCAGTTCGACGGTGGAGCCGGAGACCGACCTCACGGGGAACACCACCGAGGCGTTCTCCCGCGACCATTTGAAGGTCGCCTGGCCGGCCGTGCCGCCGCGGTGCACCTCCACGCGGTAGAGCTGGTTCTCCGGTCCGCGGTACCCGGCGTCGGGCGACAGGTCGCAGGGTTCGGTCTCGTCCTCGGGAAGCTGTGCGCGGGCGGCGAGCATTCCCCTGGGGGTGAACTGCCTGTCGATCCGTTCCTTCAGGAATTCGGCGGCGGTGTTGGCGTCGGGGATGAAAGGCTCCGGCCCGAGGGGCATCCAGTCGACCTGCCACACGACACGGGTCCGCACCGTCGTGTCGGGTCCGTGCAGGCCGAGCGCGAGTTCACGGATTGCTGGTTCCTCATGGGCCGTCACCAGGCGCTCCCACACGCGCAGGTACACCAGGAATGGACCGTCGGGGAGCTTCCTGTCCTCGTCGCGGACCTGGTCGAGGTGTCCGTCCGGCTGGCTCCAGAATTCCGCACCGTCACAATCGCACGGGATGCCCTTGACGTAGATACGCCCGGGCGACACGGTCAGCACCCCGTCGGTGAAGTCGACCCGGAACCCTCCGAGGTCCTCCTCGTCGGGACCGGCCGGGCAGGCCGCGGGGCCGAGCACATCGGTGACGAGTTCGCGCAGGTAGTGCAGCACGATCGCGGTCTGTTCGTTGATCTCGGAGTCCAGCTGTACCCGCCCCTGCTGGGACAGGACGGCGGAGAACCGCTGGTCCGGGTCGAACGTGACCCGAGAGAAGTCGCCTTGCATGCTGGTGCGCTCCCTGGCTGGAGGAGTGGATCATCGGCTGGAGAGGTGAATCGGCCGCGGACGGGCCGCGAGCGCGGGCTCAGGTGACGAAGAAGAGGCCGCTGTCGCAGCCGGCGGGCGTGTACTCGTCGAGACGGGCGCGCAGGTTGTCCTCCCGCTGTGGCTGGAAGAGGTCGTGCAGCGCGCCCGGCTCCGAGCCGTCGTCGGCGCCCCGGCGGATTTCCTCGGGGCAGCCGTCGGCGAGTTGGACGTATCCGGGAGTTCCGTACCGGGTGCTGGTGAAGCGCGGCACAACGCGCCGGGGGTCATTGGAGTGCTCCGGTTCGCAGTGGAAGCGGGCAGGCGTACGGGAGCCGGGCGGCAGCCAGCAGAACCGTACGCACCCCTCGGCGCGCCGGGACACCTGCACGTCCCCGTAGAGCAGGCAGTTCTCCAGCAGGTCCACGGCGCGGCTGCGGAGCGCACCGATCACGGTCGTGCGACGTGCCGAGAGCACCGCGTGGGCGTGGCGGCCCTCCGGTCCGGTCAGTGCCGCCAACGACCGGTCGGTGGCGTCCAGCACGGAGTCGGTGAGGTCGATGCGGTTCGGTTCGCCGGCCGGCTCGCCCCGCCTGACGACGACGGTTCCGAGGACCGAGTGCGCGATCCGGACCGCGGCGGGGGTGTCGATCAGCTCCAGGCCCGGCTCCTCGGGGTAGTGCGGTCCGCAGTCCTGGTCGAGATCCCAGCCGGGCACCAAGGTGCAGTGGCGGAGGGTCACTTCGCCCACCCGGCCGCGTACCTGCACGCTGCGCCCGGTCACCATCAGGCCGTCCAGGGCGATCCGAGGCAGGGGGTCCGTGTCCTCGCCGGTGCCGGTGATCCGCAAGGCGTCGGGGCGGTGGCCGGACCAGTCGAGCAGGCGCAGCACGGGGCGGACACCGTCGGCGGCCCGGAGCGTGAGGCGGTCCCCCGGATCCAGGTCGATGGCGATGATCTCCTGGTAGGCGTCGTTCCCGGCGATCTCCACGACGGCACCCTCGGATGGCGCCGACCCGGACCGCTTGTCGGCGCGCCAGTGCTCCAGCGCGTCGGTGATCCGGGTGTGCTGCTCGCCGGGGCCGACGCGGTACAGGGTGGCCCCGGATTCGGTGACGGCGGCGTGCGGGCGGGCGTACTCACCACCGCCGAGCTCGCCCGCGCAGCCGTGGTGGTAGGTGACCACGACCCCCGTCTCGGGCGCCTCCCGGGACGGGAAGGCGATGCGGCCCAGGACCGGGTCGATCGCGACCTGCCCCGGCCGCGCCCGGTAGGTCCACCCGGCAAGGTCCGCGCACACGATCCGGTCGAGCGGCACCGGGTCCCCGTCGGGACCGGTCCACACGCACAGGCTCTTGCCAGGACCGTAGTAGTCGGCCGGCCGCTCGCTCAGCGCGCGTCTCCTGATCGGCGCGGGGACGTTCATCTCGTCGGCGGTGTGGCAAGGCGACGGCTCCGCCACGGGCTTGGTGAACAACTGGGTGTCATTGCCCAGGATGCTGAAGGTGTAGCGGTACGGCGCCCGGTCGTCGCAGTACGCCGGGGCGCGGGTCACCGGATGGGCCGCGAGCCGCCACACGTGCAGGCCCGCCCCGGTGATGCCGTACGCGCCGGAACGGCGCCGGCTCGCGGTCCGCGGCACCTCCGCCGTACGGGACAGTTCGTCGAACGGCCCGGCGATCCGGTCCAGGGCGTCGACGCGGCGCAGGTCGGGCAGCCGGCCGTGGCGCAGGCGTCTGCGGGCTCCGCGGTCGTCGGCCGGGTAGCGGCGCACGGGCTGGGTGACCGAGAGCAGCCGGCGGTACTCGACAGCGCGGGCGGGCCAGTCGGCGACGTCGGCCGCGAGGTCTTCCAGCAGCGCGAGCGTGCCCTTGCGGCGTCGGTTGGCGATGGTGTCGGCCACTTCACGGCGGGGAGCGGCGGCGGCGAGCCACCGCCGGGCTTCGGGCGTACCGTCGCCCGGCGCGGTCGCCGCGCCGGGCGGCATACGGTGGCCCACGAGGTCGCCCACGTAAGGGACGGCCCAGTCCGCGCAGGTCTCGATGAACCAGTTGGCGTAGAGCCGCTCGATGTCGGCCTCCACGAGATCGGCCTGTTCGGCGACGACCGCCAGGAGCGCCGCGAGCCGGCCGCCTGTCTCCTCGTCCCGTCGCCGGTGGACGGCGGGCAGCATCTGGTACAGCTCGTCGGGGGTCATGGGATCCTCCGCAGGACGAGGGTCTCGGGGGCCGAGGGGTCGAGCACGGCCAGCCGCGCGGGCCGCAGCCCGCGCCGTACGACCGGTTCGGGGAGCGAACGGGTGAGGTCGTCCTGGAGCGTGTCGTGTCCGATGCCGGGGTTGAGCCGCAGGAGCTGGTCGAGCGAGAGGCCGTTGCGTGTGGCGACCGTCGTGAGGGTGTCGCCGGCGATGGTGCGGTGGCGGGTGGCCCGGATACCGGCTGCGCGCGCGGGGACGCAGGTGTGGACCGTGGTGAGTTCCCTGGCGAGCCCGGCCAGGCCCACCGTGTCGATGTCGTCGGGGATGCCCGTGAAGAGGTCGACGTCGACGTGGTCGACGCCGTCCACGGACTGCGCAGCGTGAACGGCCGTGCTCAGGTGGACGGGTCTGGCGAGTTCGGCGCGGGCGAATCCCAGGGCGTCGTGGAGAGCGGTGCGAACCGCGGGCGCGACCGCCTCCCAGGTCCGGTCGGGCAGGACACGGATCCCGGCCGACATGACGAGCAGTACTCGGTCCCGCACGGCCACCCGGACCGGCAATTGCGGATCCCCGTACCGGGTCAGAGCAGTCTGTAGGGTTGCCAGGAGGGGCGAGGCCGGGGTGATGGGGGCGTCGTCCGCGGCGGCGACCGTGACGAGGACGAACCGGCGGCGGCCGTCGGTGATGTGCTGCGCGACCGCCTTGCCGATACCCGCGAAGGCCCTGGCGAAGTCCTCGTAGTCGCGCAGGGAGACCAGCCGGTCCAGCGCTCGCAGCCGCAAGGGGACCCGGGAGCGGGTGCTCTCGACGCCGTCCGCGTCCGTTCCGCCGGTCGCGGGCAGCGGGTTGGTGACGGCGTTCACCCCGAGCGGTCTGCTGATCACGTGGTTGACCTGCCCGGCGGGCACGTTGCCCGCTCTGCCCGAGCCGATGCGATAGCGGGCCGTGACGTTCTCCGTGCCGGTGGGAAGCCGGGCACCGTGCCGGCCGTCGCCGAACTCCACGGCGGCGGAGCCGTCGGCGCCGGTGCGCAACCGGTAGCCGGTATCCGTCGGACCCAGATCGGTCAGGTCCTCCGCGCGCTGCCAGGCCACGTCCCCGATCCGCACGGTCAGGGTGTCGGCCGCGCCGTCGGGAGTGGCGGCGGGCAGACACGCGAGCGGTCCCTGGCGCAGCCGGAATGTCTGCCCGGACCGGCCGGCGTCGCCGCTGCCAAGGACCTCCGTGCGTGTCTCGCCCACGGTGGCGGGGGTGACGTTGCCGTGGATGACGACGGTCTCCCGCCGGTAGCGGTAGGCGAGTTTGGCGGTCAGCACGAGCGTGGTGTGCACCCGTTCTCCGGCGCGTGCCCGGCCGTGGGTCTGCCGTACACCGCCGATCATGACCAGCTCTGTGCCGCGGACGCCCGTGACGAAGGGGACGTCGGTGCGCTCGCCGGAGACGATCAGCCACTGCCCCGGGCGCAGCCCTTCGTAGACACCGTCAAGCGGGACTTCCTTGCCGAAGACATCGTCGCGGATGGAGGATTCAGCGACTGGCAGGGTCTCACCGGCGGCCCAGACAGTGGTCTCGCGGCGTCCGTCGTCGGAGAAGTACCTCGGTGGCAGGCCACGGGAAAGCCGCACCTGGGTTGCTTTGACAGCCACCTTGAGGCCCATCGCGGCGGGCTGCTGCACCTCGGTGATCTGTCGGACCAGCGGCGCCCAGTCGCGCCGCTGCACGACGATCCAGCTGTGGGGGACGATGGAGTCATAGACGGCGTCGAGGGTGAGCTGACGGCCGAACTCCGCGGGCCCGGTGTTGCGTGTTTTGCTGTCCACCTCGATCAGGGGTCTCCCCCTGCCGCCCCGCTCGCGGAGCGTGGCGCCTGCGGGGGCGGCCCGGACTCGGAGCCACTGGACCTCGAGAAGTTCGGCGGGCGGGGACACGGAGACTGCGGTCATGGCCTGGTACAGCTCTCCGGCCAACCGGGGGCGGGCGGCGGAGAGGATGCGGGGAAGGGCGTCGGAGGTGGCGGCGTAGAGGTCGCTGACGCGGGTGGCCGCGGCGCCGTTGGTGGTGGGCGGGAGGGACGGCGCGCGGTCCAGTGCGGCCAGCGCGGGGCCGAGGCCCATCAGCGCCGGTGCGCCCTTGTCGCGGTCGTCGGAGGCGTCGTCGCCGGTCGGCACCTTGGAGCCGGCGTCCTGGGGTGCGCCAGTCATGGCGGCGACGGCGGCCGTTAGCGCCCTGCCCCGCTTCACCACCGGTGCCAGCCAGTCCACGAGGGGTGCGTCCCCCTCGGCGCGGGCCACGGCCAGATGTTCGGTGAGCCGGCGCAGCGGATCCGCGAGCGTGTCCAGGTACAGGTGCAGGTCCGCGGTCTCCTCCGGCTCGTCGGGCAGCTCCTGTTCGGGCCTTCTGAGCAGCCGCAGCAGACGGGTGCTGATGTCCTTGGCCACATCTCCTGGGGGAACCTGCTCCAGCGCGATCCCCACGGTGGTGCGCAGTCTCTTCAGGGCTTCGACGTACCGCCGCTCCCCGCCAGGGGATTCGAAGAACACGGTGGTGCGGTTGCGGGACGCGTCGGCCCGGACCTCCCAGACGGTCCGCACGACGTTGTCCCGGGGGTCCGCGAAGAGGAACAGCAGGCGGTCGCCCGGGCGGATCGAGGGTTGCATGCCGGTCAGTTCGAGGTCGCGCAGCGCTGCCGCACGGTTCGGGGTGATGCCGGGTGGTCCGGTCCTGCGGACCCGGAGCTCGTTCCACTCGGCGCGGGCCGTGAGGTCCTCGGACGTCTCGAACGTCTGCGGGAGGCCGCCGGGCGGCGGGGCGCTCTTGGCCTGGGAGCCCGCCGGGATCGTGGTGCGTGTGCCAGGGTCGAGCGTGTAGGCGAGATGGGTGGCGGCCGCGAGCGCGGGCCGGGGCCGGTATCCGACGAGGCGGCCGAGCCGGGTCAGCGAGTCCTGCTCGGTGGCGGTGCGCAGGTAGCCCTCGTTGGCGATGCGCTCCTGATAGAAGGTCAGGACGTCGGCGATCACCGCCCATCCGTCGAGCAGGGCGATCGTCGGGTCGTCCGGCTCGCGGGTGGTCAGCGGGGCCAGCGCGGCGTGGTCGGCCGCCGACAGCCGGGCCAGCATCGCGTCCAGGAACTCTCGGTGTGTGCCGATACGGTGCTTCAGCGCGGGCAGGCCGGGGCGGTTCCAGACCCCGTCCGGGGCAGGGGCCCCGATCCCGGTGCAGCAGCCGCAGCGGCGGGCGGAGCCGCTCATCGCCCTCCTCGCAGGTTCAGGGTCAGCCGGCCGTTGTCGGGCCGGGCCGGGTCGTCGTCGAGCCGTGCGATCTCCAGGGGCCGCAGGCGCAGGACGCCGGAGGCGGGGACCCGCTCGGCGGTCGTCGGCCCGGTCCCCGACATGGCGTGGAGCCGGCGCAGCCGCGTGACCTCGACGTGCCGCACACCGGGCACCGCCGCGACGGCGGCGATCAGCCGGCTCACCCGCACGGGAGTGCCGAAGGTGAGTGCGTCGGGGTCGAAGAAGCCCAGCCGGCCGCCGGGAAGACGGCCCGGGCGCAACTCGCGCAGCACATCGCGGCGTACATGCCCGGCGACATGGCCCGGTTCGACCGTGACATCCAGTTCGAGGTCGAGAGGGACATGGACGGCGGGTCCGGTGACCACGTCGTGCCCGATGCGCCGGAAGCGGTGCAGTTCCTGCCGTACCTCCTCCAGCAGCGCACGGGGAACGTCGGACGTGCCCAGGGCGTCGAGCGCGATGTCCGCCTCGTACCAGCTTCCCGTCCAGCGCAGGGTCGCGGCGGCGCGCTGAACCCGTGGGAGGAGGGCGGCGAGCGCGGCGTAGTCCTCGGCGGTGACCGCGCGCCGCAGTCGGCGGAACGGCTCCCTCGGTGCCGCGATCCGTACGTCGGCGACCGGTTCGGGGTCGGTACCGCCGGCGGCGGGCAGCGGATTGCGGACGCGGGTTACGGCCGACAGCTCGGCCGAGCCGGAGGAGACGAGGCAGATCGCCTCGTGCCCGACGTTGCCCGCCCGGCCGTTCCCGGTCCGGTATTCGGCCAGGAGGCGACTGCCGGGGGGCGGTTCGGCGCCTTCACCGCCGGAGCCGAACCGGAGCGTGAGGACGCCGTCGTCGTCGCTCTCTCCGACGAGGTGGCGGTCGCGCGGACCGCTGGAGAGCAGGTCCCGGCGGGGGGTCCAGGCCTCGCCCGCCGGACGTGGGCGGCTCTGGCGCCGGTCCTTGGGGTTCTCCGGCTGCCCGGCCCAGACGCGGACGGCGGGCAGGGCCTCACGTGGATCGGGGCGCACGGCGTCACGTGCCGGGCCGTGCAGGGCGCGGTTGTCGGGTGCGATCTGCGGCCAGGCGTCTTCACCCCACGTCTGGTCCAATTCCCAGCCGGTGTCCTCCTGTTGGAGCACATACCCCGAGCGGGCCTGGCGCGCCAGGGCCTCGATGCGCCGGATCTTCCCTGCGAGGAGTTCGTCGAACCGGGACAGCAGGGTGGTCAGCGCCTGCTCGGGGTACTGATCGAGCCGGAACCGGGCCAGGACGCGGGGCCCGAACAGTGTGCGCAGGAAGGCGCGGTCGGATTCCGCAAGGGGTCTGCCGGTGCTCCTGAGTTCCCGGAGCCGGTCGCGTGCGGTCTGCGGCAGTCGGGTCAGCCGCCGGGCCTGGGCCGCTGCGATGTCGGCGGGCCGGGGGTAGGGCGCGGACCGGGTGACGGGGGTGCCCAGAAGGGCGGGCGCCCGGCGCCGGGGGCTGCCGGCGGGCGGGGTCAGGGACTCCGGGGGCCCTCCGTCCCAGGTGTTGACCAGGCCGTGTTCCACGAGAAGCGTGTTGCCACGGGCGATGCCGACCTCCCGGTCCCTGCCCGCCGGATCACGGGTGGTGATGCAGAAGGGGAAGGTCAGGGCGTCCTCAATGGCCCAGGCGATGTCGACGACCGGATTGCCCGACAGCACGTCGACGTCCGGGGTGACCTCGGTCAGCCGGACGGCCTGCCGGTGCGAGGGATCGGCGTCCGCGGCGGAGCAGGTCCGCGCGCCGAGCACTTCCTCGAAGACGATGACGTCACCGGGGGCGAGCCGCAACATCCGGTGCGGCGGGCCCTCGTCGGTCCACTTGTCGAGCAGCGTGGCCGTGGTCGTCCCGGTGGGCAGGCAGCACTCGCGGTCCTCCCATGTCCACAAGGTGATCCGGTTGTGGGCGCCGTACAGGACGACCTCCTGGCGCCGCACCGGCTGGAAGACGGGCCGTCCGCCCGCCCGTAGCTCCCCGGCGGCGACGACCGGCCCCACTGGCTGCGGGCGTCGGCCCGGCGGCAACACGGTGAAGGCCAGGTCCGCGCCCGGCAGCCTGAGGGTGTCCTGGTCCGTCTCCAGGCAGACGAAGGCGCGGGCCGCGCAGCCGTCGTGCATCGGGTAGTCGACCAGCCGGGCGTGGCGGCGGACCGAGGTACGCAGCCGGGCGGTGTCCAGGTACGCCTCGGTGGCCACGGCGTCCTGCTGGTAGCTCAGCCGGTCCCCGACGTGCGCGAGAAGCTCCACCAAGGTGAGGCCGAGATCGGGCGCGTGCCGCTCGGTCCACTCCGGCATCGTCAGGGAGAAACGGTCGAGCAGCAGCCGGCGGAAGCTCGTGTAGTCCCTGGCCAGGTAGTCGATGGCAGGGCCCGCGCCGACCGGCCGGGGCGGGCAGTCGCAGGCTGTGGTGACACAGTCCAGCCCCTCGGGGGCGGGACGGAAGGTGAACTCCCTGGAGGCGTACCGGGGATCGAAGCCGTCGGCCAGCGCCTCCAGTCGGTAGACGGACGCGTCCCCGCACCGGTCGAGCGTCAGCCGGAGACAGGGCTGCTCGTCCCCGTCCTCCTCGGCCCCGTGGAGGGTTACGGCGGTGACCTGGATGTCGGTGATACGGCGGCCTCCCTCGACGCGGAAGGCGTGCCGGTCGAGCCCCGGCGGGAGCGTGCCGAAGTACGCCACGGTCAGCGTGCGCCGGTCGGCGCCGACGGTGACGGCCTCGATGCCCGCCAGCCCGTGCTCGCGCACCGCGGCCCGCCGCCGCTCGCTGTCACAGATCGGCACCCGTGGTGCCCAGCCGGGTCCGGACTCTGCCGCGGTCATTGAGCGGTCCCTCCGTCGATGCGGACGCTGTGCTGTTCGCCGGTAGCGGTGAGCCGGTAGGCGAGGGACACGCTGAGCGTGCACTCCTCGACCGTGACTTCGAGGCCTTCGACGGTCAGCAGGTCGCCGAGCCAGCGTTGCAGGGCCGCCTGGGCGGTCATCTCGACGGTGGCGACCATCTCCGGCCCGGCCGGCTCGAAGACCAGGTCCAGCAGCCCGCAGCCGAAGTCCGGGCGGTTCACCCGCTCGCCGGGGGTGGTGAACAGCACCTGCTCGACCATGTTCCGTACGTGCTCGGCGTGGTCGGCCGTGGCGGTACGGCCGCGCCCGTCGATGCCGTACGGGAAGTCGATGTTCATCGCCTCCATCGCGGTCACATCCCCCACACCCGGATCTGGGCGGCTTGCACGATGGGGGGCGCGGGTGGGGACGGCATGCCGAGCCCGGCCCCGGGGGACGGCGGTGGCGTCGGCTGCAGCAGAACCGGCACGCCGTGGACGAACACCCGGGCAGCGGCCTTCGTCCATCGGATGCTCGCGCACGGCGGGGTCCCCGTACCGGACAGGGCGCAGCCGGTGACGAGGAAGGTGTCCGCAGTGGTGGCGACCGGTTGGGCGCTCACCAGAACCCGCTGCTGACTCGGCGCGGGAAGGTTCGCCAGGCCGGGCGGATGCGCGCAGGTCATGGTGGCGCCGAAGTGGAGCAGCAGCCCTGTCATCTCGTACTCCTCACTGCACCATCAGGGCGCCGCCATTGACGATGACCTGCGTGCCCATCAGCTTGATGCTGGCCAGTCCCGGTCCGCAGGACAGCTCGATGCCCTTCTCGTCGATCTTGATGAACGGTCCCGCCGGGCCCCGCAGTTGCAGGGTGATACCGCCCAGCGGCGCGCTCTGGTCGCTGATGACCAGCGCGTTCTGGCCGGGGGTCGCGAGGACGATCTGCGGGACGCCGGGGGCGGTGGACTTCGCGGCCGGCGGCACCTCCCCGGCGCCACCGCGCCAGAAGCCGACCCATACGGCGCGGTTGGGATCGCCGCCCAGGAACTGCACCCACACGCCGGAGTTGACCAGCGGCACCACGTACATGCCGCTGGCGGTACCCGCGACGGGGGAGAGCGGGGAGGCCCAGATGCACGGGTCGTCGCCGAGCACTTCGGGAACCCGTACCAGCAGCCTGCCCATCTGGGTCGTGTCCACGTTGGACACCACGACCCCCTGGTAGAGGCCCTCCCACTTCTTCGTGGCGGGCGCGGGCGCTGTCATGGGATCACCACCGGTGTGTTGGAGACGAGTCCGTCCCGGCTGAGCGTGAAGCTCTGCTTGTACTCGCCGCGCCGGATGTCGTGCGTGACGCTGCGGACGTAGTACACGCCGTCGTAGGCGAGTCCGGCACCGCGGACGCCGACGAGGTGGCGGGCGCTGAGCACATGGCCGTAGCGCAGGACGTCGAGCTTGCCGCTGCCGGTCACGGCGTCGGTGGACACGGAGGTTCGGCTGAGTCCGAGCAGCAGCGCCTCGGGGACGGATCGGTCGGTCAGGTCGGGCACCGGCTCCTCGCGCAGGGCGGGGGCCGGGCGGGCCGCGAGAGGGGGGCGCAGCAGGCTGATGTCCGGTACCGGCACCTGGAAGGTGACCTTGGTGTTCGGTTCGGTGAGCGGGATCGTGTACTGGGTCCGGCGCAGTCCGTCGTAGCCGAAGGTCAGGGACTCCACGTTGGTGGCGGCACCCGAGTCGACCGTGAGTGCGGGCTGGAGGATCCCGGCCCGGACCTCGGGGCCCCAGTACGCGATGCTGACCCCAGGGGCGGGGCCCGGTTCGATGAAGAAGACGTAGCCGACTTCGGCTGCCATCGACTTGAGGTAGGCCAGGTCGGTCGAGGACTGGACCGGGACCTCGACCGCGGGGTTCGGCAGATCACTGATGACCGGTGGCACCGCCGCCGGGACGATGCCGTACTCGGCGTAGCGGGCACACACCATCATCGCCCGCAGATGGTGTGGCAGGCCGGGGTAGCAGCGCCGTGCGTGGCGCAGGTCCATCAGGAGCGACAGGTCCTCGCCCGTCACCGTGAGCTGCGAGGTCCCGGGTGATGTTCCGGGGGTCAGTTCCTGCCGGGTGATGACACCGTCCATGAGCACGTGCGGCATACCCGCGACGACTGCGACGATGACCACTCTGCGCTTCGGGTCGAGTTCCCCCAGGGGCAGCATCACCCGGGCCACCGGCGACCGCTTCCCGACGGCGAAGGTCATCTGGAAGCCGCTCGCCGCGCCGCTGGAACTGGTGACCTGTACCGACTCCAGGGCGTCCACCAGCACGGCGGGCGCCGGGATGGGCAGGACGTTCCCGATGAGCAGCATCAGTTGCAGACTTCGCGTCATGACGGGGCGGCCCCGGTGGGCGGTACTCCGGGCACTCCCGCGGGCAGAGTGATGCGCAGGCGCCGGCCCGGGGTGGTGGTCAGGTCGTCCGGCCGCAGCACCCGGTGGGCGTCGGCGATCCGCCAGGACTGCTCCGGGTCGCCGTAGTGCCGGGCGGCGATCAGGTCGAGCCGCTCGCCGGCCACCACGACGTGCTCGCCCAGCGGTGCGAGTTCCTCGGGCTGCGGCAGGAAGCGCCGCTGGACGTACGGGACGGTCCGCCCGTCCGGCGCCGTCCAGGTGCCGGTCGCGATGCCGTGGTACCGGCTGGTGGGCTCGAACATCGTCCGCCTTCCTCAGGTCCTGTGTCGGCTCTCAGATCGCATGAAGTCCTACGGCGCCCAGGACCTGGCCGCCGACGAGCGCCGCGAACCGCTCCTTGCCCTGGTGATAACGCAGGTACAGCGCCCCCGCCTTGTGCCCGAAACCGACGTCGTCGACGGTGAGCGTCCGTACGGCCAGCCCCACCTTGGCCCGGACCGGGTTGAGTTCCCCGTCGTACGCCTCCTCGGTGACGGTGAACTCGGTGATCCGCACCGGGACCACCCGGCGGGTGCCCAGCACCAGGACGGTCAGTGGAGCCTCCACGGGTGCGATCTCGATCATTCCGGCCGAGGCCATGCTCTCCTCGCGCAGCAACTGCCCGCTGTCCGGATAGACCGCGCTCTCCAGCGCCGACAGCGCCCCGAAGAGCCCGGTCCTGCCCGGCTCGGCGGAACGGCCTCCCGAGGGATCGAGCTGATCGGTCGCGTCGAACTCGGCATCGAACTTGAACGTCTCCCGCGGCGGCCCTTTGAGCCGCAACGCCTCCAGCCGGTCGCCCGCCTCCTCCCCGACGCCCCGGGGAGTCAGCGTCCGGGTGAGCGTGTCGGGGTTGTACTGAAACGGCACGACACGCAGCACCCGCCCCTGCTCGGGGTCGAGGAACACGATTCCGCCGCGGAGGGCGGGGGTGGTGGGGGGCATGGGGGCGGGCTCCGCTCGTGTTGGAGGGGGCTACTGCGGCGGCGGCGTGGACGTGGCGGGCTGGGCCTGGTCGGGCGTCTGTTGGGCTTCCAACTGGGCGTACCACTCCTTGAGCAGCAGGACCTGTGCCATGACGACCTCGTGGTCGACGGTCAGCCGGTCCCTCAGCACTCGCGCGTCCTGGAGGCCGTTGTCCGTGTGGTTGATCAGATGCTGGAGGTCCTCGCGTGTCTTCCACACGTCGACCTCGGCTGCCGTGCTCGGATGGATGACCCTGCTGGCCAGCGAGATCTTGAGAAGCAGATCCGCGACGTCCCGTCGCTGCTCCGCCCGTGACCGGTAGGCCTCCATCCTGGTGATCTCACGCTTCGTCTGCTGAAGCCGCGAGTCCAAGATCGTGGCCGCGGAGAGCAGCGACAGAGCTGCCCTCCCGACGTTGTCGAGATCTCCCGATGCCACGACGGCCGGGATCATGGCAGGCAGGTCGCGGAGTGTGGCGCCGTACGCCTCTTGTTCGGCCCTGGCTTCATGGAGGAGGGAGGCCGCGTCCTTCACGTTCTGCGTTTCGTCGACGAGAATGAACGGCCGCTGCTTCCCCGCCTGTTCAGCCACCCAGAGCGCGTCCACGGACGCTCGGTAGACCTGGTACGGCCCGGTCATGTAGTCGAGCGCTTTGACCAGTTTCGTGAACGTCGTGAGCACGGTGAGGACGCCGGCGAGCCGTCCGGCCATCGACCCGGTGAACCTCACCCGGCCGAGCGACAGGCCTCGCGAGGGCGGTGGCGTGTCGACCACGACAACGTCGAAGGAGATCCGGCCGAAGCGGGTTCCCTTGGCGGCCAGGTTCGCCGTCTTCTGGATCTCCAACTGCTGGGCGGCCGACAAGTTGGCGAACCCAGGCACCTCCACGTGGACGAGGAGCCTCTTCGGGTTGGTGAGGATCGTCCTGTTCCAGGTCCCGCTCTTCGGCTTCTTGTTCTCCCATTGAGCGTCGTCCATGGCCTGGTGAACGGCCTTTTCCGGGTGGGCGAGCGCGTTGCGGAATCCGCTGATCCCTTCATTCACGTTCTTGATCACCCGCTCCTTGATCTTGTCGACGCTCAGCCCCCTCTCGGTGAGCCTCTTGATCTGGATCCATGTGCCGCCTCTCACCCTTTCGGTGACCTCGACTCTTCCCGTCTTCCGATCCGTGGTCTGGGCGTACTCCGGCTGGCTGCCCCCAAGGACGAGGTCGACCCCCGGCTGAAACTTCTGCGGCCTATAGGCGGGTGGGTAGTAAAAGGCGTGGGTGTCAGCTTCGAGGACCTGGTGATCACCGGAGCGGTGGACGCCGATACCCGTGCCGACCCGCACCTTCTTCGCCCCGGAGCCGTCACTGGCGAGAGCGGCGGCCTCGGCCTCCGCGGAGGCGGTACCGGCGGCTTGGGTGCGGCCGTAGTCCTGCTGGACCACGTGCGCCAGTTCGTGCGTGAGGAGCCGGTCGCCAGCAGGCGTGGTGGGTGCGAAGCGGGCCGCGGCGAAGGCGATGTGATGGCCGACGGTGAAGGCGCGAGCCCTCATCGCGGCGGCCGCGCGGGCCGCCTGAGGGTCGGTATGGACCCGGACGTGGCTGAAGTCGTGGCCGAAGCGCTGCTCCGCGTTCGCGCGCACCGACGCGGGCAGTGGCGTCCCCGGTCGGCGGACGACGTCCCGAGCGGTCTGCGGCAGTCCGTGCTCGGGCACGGGCTGATCGGCGTGGCGGTTGCGCAGTCGGGCGAAGTCCCGGGGCCACGCGGTGGCGGCGTGCGGTTGGTGCACCTCGTGCGGCTCCCGCCGCCGGGCCGTGCCCACCGGGGCGGACTCCGGGGCGGCCGGAGTCGCGGAGGCGGTACGGGAAGCCTTCGCGCTCACCTGTCGCCTCCCATCGGCATGCCGAGGCTCCCGTGCACGGCCCGTGCAATCCCGCGACCCAGGGCGGTGGCATCGGGCGCTGCGGGGAATGGAGGGGCCGTGGTGCGGCGGATGTGGTGGGAGGCGGGTGGGGTGATCGGGGAGCGGGTCAGGAGGGCGGCGAGTTCCGTGGTCAGGGCAGTGCGGACGGTCTTCGCGTCGCGTGGCTCGATTCCCTCCAGCACGATCCTGCCGATGCGCAGCTCGATCCTCATCCCGCCGCTCCCTTCGCCACCGTGGTCGGGGCGGGCCAGGTGAGGTCGTGCTCGGGTACCGGAGTCTCCGTCTTGCGCAGTTCCGCCCTCGCGGCCTCCAGGACGGTCGGCATGTCGATGGAGGTGCCCGCGGCGGCGGCCGTGAAGGCGGCGTTGAGCGTGATGTTGCGGATCATTCCGCCGCTCAGGGGCAGGGCCGCGAGCCGGTCCAGGTCCAGGGCGGCCAGGGGCGCGCTCGCCGGGAAGGCCCGAGCCCACATCTCGCGGCGCTCCGCGGCGCCGGGGAAGGGGAACGGGACGATGAACCGCAGCCGCCGCAGGAACGCCGTGTCCAGCGCCCGGCGCAGGTTGGTGGCCAGGACGGCCAGCCCCCGGTAGGCCTCCATCCGCTGGAGCAGATAGCTCACTTCGATGTTGGCGTACCGGTCGTGGGAGTCCTTGACCTCGCTGCGCTTGCCGAACAGCGCGTCCGCCTCGTCGAAGAACAGGACCGCCCCACCCGGTTCGACGGCATCGAACAGCCGTCGCAGGTTCTTCTCCGTCTCGCCGATGTACTTGCTGACGGCGGCCGACAGGTCGACACGGTACAGGTCCAGCTCCAGGTGGCCCGCGAGCACTTCGGCGGCCATCGTCTTCCCGGTGCCGCTCGGGCCGGTGAAGAGAGCGGTGATGCCCAGGCCCCGGCTGACCCGCTCCGCGAATCCCCAGCGGTCATGGACGGTGGCCCGCTGCGCGACCTGGTCGGCGATCTGCCTCAGGAGTGCCATCTCGCCCTCGGGGAGGACGATGTCGTCCCAGCCGACACGGGAATCGAGCCGCTGCGCCAGGGCGCCGAGGGACGGCCGGGTGCGGACCAGGCAGCCGTGCCACGCCAGGCGCGGATCGGTGCCGGCCGCGACGGCCACTTCGTGGATCGCGGAGAGGTCCAGCGTGAACTGTCCGGCCAGCCGGTCCGCCTCCGCGGGCGGGAAGAACTCGGCCCACGCCGCGGCCCGTTCGGCGGCAGGGGGAGGTGCCACCTCCACCACCGCCGTCGGGACGGGGATGTCGGCAGACATCTCGTGCGTGGCCACGAAGCAGGGTCCACCGCTCCGTTCGACGAACCGGGCAACCCGTCCTGCCCGCTCCTCGGCCTCACCCGTTCCCCACTCGCCGTCCGCGTCGAGGTAGAGCGCGAGGGGCGACAACTGTGCCTCGCGCCGCCACAGGCGTGCGACGGCGTCCAGTTCCTCGGCGGAGGCGGGGAGCAGACCGGCCGGCATTTCGTACAGCAGCAGCCCGGAGGCCGTCGCGGCCTGTCCGGCGACCGAGCGTTTGCCTTCCCCGTCCGTGCCGACCAGATGAATCACCGGTGGGCGGCCGTCGTCGGCGGGCCGGGGGTCGAGCCAGTGCCCGAGGATCTCCTCCACGGCCGAGTGCCGGGTGGACGGGACCGGCCCCGCCGGCGAGGCCACCGGCTGAAGCGGTGTCAGCCGCGCGTGGAGGCGCTCGTCGAGATGGTCCAGACCCTTGATGTGGTTGACGATCCGCTCGTCGGCCCGCAGGGGGCTGGTCACCAGTGGTTGACCAGCCGACCGGTCCACCTCGACGAGCCGCCAGTAGCGCAGCGCCCCGTACGGGGAGAGTGCGTCCCAGGAGGGATCGGGGAACAGGGAGAGCGCGAGCGCGAACGTGGGGTGCCCCGCGCCGGGACTGCCCTGGACGTCGGCGTACAACTCGGCCATACGGGGGTCGAACTCGGGCGCGGCGCAAAGGAGAAGGGTGTCGCGTTCGAACGGGGTGAGTCCGAGGAGCCGGCTGAGGCCGAGGAGAGCGGGCGGCCGATCGCCGTTTTCGCCTGCGGACCGATCCACGGGGTCGGTTGTGGTCGGCGGCTCGGCCTGGCCGGCTGGGGGCTCGTGGCCGGGACCGGCCGCGTTGTTGTGCCGGCGTAGCAGCAGCCGCAGTCGGGCGAGGGCGGATGCCAGGTATTCGTTGTTGTGTGCCTCCCAGTCGTCCGGCCCCGGCGCGGCCTCCGTTCCGGGAGCCCGCGGCTCGTCCTCGGTCTGTGGTTCCGGTGCGACCGTCATGTCACCACCACCGCCATGTCCGTCTCGAACTGCGGCCGGCCTGGCGCGGTGCCGACCAGCGGGCTCTCGACGTCGTCCACTCGCAGGCGCAGGGCGTGCCGCCCGGGACGGGCGTCCGGCCAGCGGAACCGCAGGGTGTTCGTCGTGTTCGCGAACGCGTCGGCGACCGGCAGCGGCAGGTCCCCCACGATCAGCCGCACACGCTGTCCCGGGCGCACCGGCGGCTCGCACTCCACTTCCAGCAGCACCGTTCCGTTGGCGTCGCGGGCGGCCTGCACCGGCAGCGTGCCGGTGATCCGCGGGGCGATGCCGAACGGCCGCGCCGGGGTCGTCCGTTGGGTGCCGTCGGCGGAGGTGAGCACCACCGCGGCCGCCCAGTTGCCGGCAGCGAGATCGTCGGGGAGTGGGGCCCGTACCTCTGTGGCGCTGATCTGCTGCGCGGGGATGTCCTCCGGACCATCGAACACAGGGTGGGTCAGGCGGAGGGTGGGGACACCGCCGTCGAACCGGGTTCCGTTGAGGACCAGTGTCGTGCCCGGCAGCGCCACCGGCGGTGTGATGGCTGCCAGCGTCGGCAGCGGGCCGGAGGTGCTCGCCGACGCCTCGGGTCCACGGTCCTGGGCGCCACGCCCCAGGACGGGAAGGGGTGCACGGCCGGGCACCGAGCTGTCGATGAGCACGATGCGGGCCTCGTACGCCACCGACGTGCGGTACGGGCTCTGGAAGGCGGTCCAGAGCTTGGAGATGTCGTCGGTGGAGAAGGCCGCCGGAGTGATCCGCACGGCTTCCGCCTGCTGGTGCAGATCGCTGAAGGGAGCGGCCCGTCTGATCTCCTCCGGCCGCAGTTCGGCGTGCTGGTGGAGTGCGGCCATGGCTGTCCCGAGGATCCGGTGGGCGGTGGAGTCCTGGGCGTCGCCGCTGACGTACGGGGTGAGGAGGTAGTGCAGGACGAGCGGAAGCGCGGGAGGCGCCGTCTCGCCGGGGCGAGTCCCGACGGGGTCGAGGTTGCGCCAGGATCCGTCGACGGCGGTCCGGCACAGGTAGATGTTGAGGGCGGCGGTGGGCCGTTCGGCAGCGGCCTCGTCCGGCGGGCGTGCCATGACCACGGCGCCGGGCACCCGGCGGCCCAGTGCGCCCTGAAGGACCGAGCGCAGCGTGTCCGTGACGGCTGCAACGGCGAAGGCGTCGCTCATGAGCGCCCCCGGAGGTACTCGTCGAGCCCGAGCTGCGGGCGGCGGCGCGTGGTGCGCGCCGGGGCCTCGGCCTGCGGGGCGGCGGCGCGGACTTCGAGCCGGTCGATGGTGATGTGGACGACCGGCTCACCCGCCTCGTACGTACGATCCGCCGGGCTGCTCGGAGCGCCCCCGAGGGAGGCGCGCACCGGGCGCACGGGGTGTGCCGGGGTACGGGCCGCAGACTGTGCGGCGGCGGCCTGACCCGGCTCGGGCGGGTGCTGCGCGGCGGCGGCCAGTGGGGCGGACGGGGACGGCGCCACCAGGCGCGACTGCAGGTGTCGCGCGGTGAGGGCAGGTGCGGGAGGCACGGTCGGGGGCGACGGGATTGGCGGGGCCGCCGGGTCTTCGTGGCGGGCGGCGGTCGGGCCTCCGGGGGATTCCACGGCCGAGGGCTGCGGGGCAGGCAGCGCAGGGTGGGCGGGTACGGCGTCCGGGCCAGGCAGGGGGTCAGGGCCGGGCACGGGGTGGCGGTGGGCGCGCGGCGTCGCCTCAGGGGCGTACCCACCGGGGCGGGGCGCGGGGTGGCCCACGGCCACCGGACCCGTCGTCGGAGTCGTCGGCCGATCGATCCGGTTCGGGCCGGCGTGCGGGGAGGCGGGGCGTCGGTCCTCCGGCGCGGGGACATCGTCGTCGGCGTACGCACGCAACTGCGGCGCCCCCGGGTCGAACATCGTCGGGAGCTGCGGGCGCAGCCTCGGTCCCGGTTCACCGAGCAGCCGGCCCAGGAAGTCGCTCATCCGACCGCCACCTCCAAGTAGTACTGCCGCCGGGCGGGGCTCACCCCGAGGACGTCGGCCTCCGTCCACCCGTAGACCCGGGCGAGCAGGTGCACTTCGTGGAGCAGACGGCGTGCGTACGCCTCGACTTCGGTCCAGAGGTATCCGGCCAGGTCGAACGCGGCGGACCAGGTGTGGTGGCAGTAGGGGCAGGTCAGGGGTACGGCCGTGTCGGCACCCGGGTCGAGGGCGGCCAGTCGTTCCGCCACGGCTTCGAGAACCTCGTCGCCGGGCCCATCGGCGGCGGCCGGCTCCGTGTCGACCACGCACCGGGCCAGCAGCGTGCGCCGGGCGTCGGGAGCGGCGGGGTCGACGGCCAGGAGGTCTCCTCCGGTCAGGGCGCGGTACGCCACCTGGCGTCCGTCGGCGTGCAAGGTGCCCGTGGGCTGCCGGTCGCGGGCCGTGTCGGTGGGCCGGAGCGCACGCAGTTCGTGGGTCGTGACGGTGACGTCGAGCCGCTCCTCGCACCGCGGGCAGTCGGTGGCGCATAGCAGCGCCGTTCCGAAGCAGCTTTCCCGCAGATCGAGCAGCAGCGCGTTGAGGTCGCCCAAGGTGCGGTCCGCCACGGGGACCGCCGGCTCCGGTCCGTCCGCCAGCGCGCCGAGCAGCAGGGCCCGGGCCGGCGGCTCCTGCCCGCTGCCGGTCTCCCAGACCTCCAGGAGCCTCGCCTCGGTCAGCTCGGTCGTCACTCGGTCACCCTGACGCGGTGTCACTGAACTGCGTCAGTTGCGGTGGCTCGGTGCGCTCGCGCACCCAGCCGTGGTGTTCGAGTTTGATGTGCTCGAAAGCGACCGCGTTGGCATTGGCGTCGAGGTCCGGGAGCGCCTGGTACTCGGAGACCCAGCAGTCGTGGACGGCGTACGACAGCACCTTCTGGCCGCCCTCGTCGAAGACGTCGATGATGAGGTCCCGGCGGAAGTCCTTGAGCGAGGTCTCGAGCGAGCCGGTGGCGTTGCGGAAGCTCCAGACCCGGTTCGCCCATTCCTCGAAGACGGTGTCGGTCGTACAGCCGCGTTCCAGGGTGACGGGTTCGTACTCGGTCCGGCCCGGAAGCCTTCGGCTGGTGCCGGGACTGCCGCCGTCGCGGTGTTTGATCACCTCTGTGGTCCGCTTGAGGCCGCTAACTTTACTGACCCCGGCGATGTATTCGGTGGACCCGCTGAACTTCACCCGGAACCGGAAATTCTTGAAGGGGTCCCTGCGCGTGATGTCCGGCATCGGACGTCCTCCTGCTAGGTCTGGATCTGGCCGGCGAGCTGTTCGATGTGGATGATCACGAACTCAGCGGGCTTCAGGGGCGCGAAGCCGACCTGGATGTTGACGATTCCGCGGTCGACGTCGTTCTGCGGATTGTTCTCCCGGTCGCACTTGACGAGGTACGCCTCGTCGGGCGTGCGTCCCTGGAAGGCGCCTTCGCGGAAGAGGGAGTTCATGAAGGCACCGACGTTCAGCCGGATCGACGACCAGAGGGGTTCGTCGTTGGGCTCGAACACCACCCATTGGGTGCCGCGGAAGAGACTCTCCTCCACGAAGAGCGCGAGGCGGCGTACGGGGAGGTATTTCCACTCGTCGGCGAGGCGGTCGGCCCCGCGGGCGGTCCGCGCGCCCCATGCCACGGGCCCCAGGACCGGGAGCTGGCGGAGGCAATTGACACCGAGCGGGTTGAGCATGCCGTTCTCGCGGTCGGTCAGCGGCATCTCGAGACCGATGACTCCGTTGAGCGAGGCGTCGGTCCCTGCCGGGGCCTTCCACACCCCGCGCTGGGCGTCGGTGCGCGCCAGTACGCCTGCCATGACGCCACAGGGCGGGAAGGCCCTGATCTCGCCGTCACGTCGACGGTCGGGGACCATCACCCGGGGGAAGTAGAGGGCGGCGTTCTTGGCGGAGTCGCCCCTGACGGGCATGTTGTTGAGGGCATTCCGCGCGATGCCGTTGAGGTCCAGACTTCCGTCGGACCAGGCCGTGGGAGGATCCACGAGCAGGATGGCACGCCGTTCGATGCACAGCTCCAGCGCGTCGGTCAGGGCCTCTGGCGGACACTCGGGCAGGCACAGAAGGTTGAAAATATCCGTCTTGAGTAGTTGGTGGATGCCGGTCTTCGCCGCGGCGCTGCCGAGGTAGTCCCCCGCCACGAGGGTGCTCTCGTCCGGCTGCTCCCCCGTGGGTACGTCCGGCGCGCTGAAGAGGTCGAGTTGCGCCTCGCCTTCCCCTTCCCCGTCCCCGTTGCTTCCCTCGGCTTGAGCGGCTCCCGGCTCTCCCCCTTCCGGCGGGCATGCCAGCGGATCGTCGGAAGACCGCTTCGGGGCGTCGTGGGCCTGGGGGCGTCCTTGGCCCTCGTCCGCGACGACGACCAGCCGGGACCCGCTCAGCACCTTCTTCAGGCTTCGCGGGCTCGTCGAGTCGGCGCTGATGTTGCGGTAGCTCTCCTCCGCCCCGGTGCCGCAGTCGCGGAGGGTGAGGTTGTACAACTGGTCTTCCCCGTCGGGGATGTTGTCGTGGTCGACACGCGCACGGAGGCTGAGCGCCCACTTGCCGGCACTCGCGGCCCTGAGGAGCGGCCGCTTGTCGTCGCCTTGGGACTTCTTGCCGACCCGGAACTCCACCGTCTTGGCTTGCTGCGGGACCAGCCTCACGATCTCGGCCTCGGCCCCACCATTCAGGTAGAACTGGTGGACGGCGTAGCTCATCGGGCTGTCCACATTCAGCCCGCCGAACTGCGTCTCGTAATCGCCCCAGCTGGTGATGTGCACAGGGCGGTCGGCCGGGCCGCGTGGGGCCGCCCCCACGAACGCGGCGATCGAGGTCGGTACACCCGTGATGGTGCGCACCCGGCTCTTCACTTCGTTGATGTAGACACCGGGATACGTGGCGCGCACTGGCATGGGCTGCCCTTTCTCCACCTGGCGACGCGGGCCCCGAGGACCGGATGGACCGAGCCGGCCGTCGCAGCGTCGGGCGTGGCCAACACGGCGACTCGGTGATCTTGCCAGCACCTTAGGCACGTGGTGTCGTCGACGGCTCTCCGGAGCCGGAGTGTCTCCTTCGATCAGGTGAAACGGGTTAGCGCCGATCAGCTCAGGGGGCAGCACGCTCCCCGGCCGTACCACCTACGCCACACTGGCATCTCCTTCCGGCCGGCCCCTCCGGGGTCGACCCGGCGCCGAATGCGGGCGCCGTAAGCGCGGGCCGACCGCGGCGGCTGTGCCCGGCGCGGCCGTCAGTGGTCTGTCAGGCCGTCGTCAGCCGCGTCCGCCAGCATCGTGCGCGTCACTGCGGGGACGGAAGGGGAACGCGCATGACGACCGTCACCTCCGTACCACCCCGGCTTACCGTGCGGCAGAACCTCGCCGGGCTGGTGGCCATGCGCCGGGATCAGGTGGGCTTCCTGCGAAGTGCCGTCCGGGAGCATGGGGACATTTTCCGCCTCCGGTTGGGCGGGTTTCCGATGACGGTGCTCAATCACCCGGATTACGTCCAGCGGGTACTGGTCGACAACCACGCCAACTACACCAAGGAAACGTTCCTCTATACGGCGATCCGGGCGATCCTCGGTGACGCGCTGCTCAGTCACCCCGGCCGTGAGCCGTGGAAGCTGCGCCGCAAGCTGTTGCAGCCCTCCTTCCACCGGTCGAGCGTCGCCACGTTCACGGGGAGCATGGCGGAGCTGACCGGGCAGATGCTCACGCGCTGGGAGCGGCGCCACTCCGACGAGCCGGTCGACATCACCTCCGATGTCACCGATCTCGCGCTGAAGATCGTCGTCCGCACGCTCTTCGGCACCGACACCGGCGACCGCATCGTGCGTTTCGAGCGTGACTTCCACGAGGTCAACGGCATGACCGGTGACTTCTTCCGTTTCCCGTTCCCGCCGCTGACCTGGCCGACGCCGTTCAACAACCGGTTGCGTGCCCTGGTCCGTTCCATGAACGGTTTCGTCGACGAGCTGATCCAGCAGCGGCTGAACGATGAGGAGGGGGCGGCCAGCGAGGCTCTTGGGCGGCAGGATTTCTTCACTCTCCTCCTGCACGCCCTCGACGAGGAGAGCGGCTCCGGTCTGACGCGCGGTGAACTGGCCAACGAGGTGCTCGGAATGGTCATCGCCGGCTACGAGACCTCCAGCAACTCCATCTCCTGGATCTGCCACCAGCTCGCCCGCCACCCCGACGTTCAGCGGCGCGTACAGGAGGAGGTGGACCAGGTCCTGGGCGGCCGGGTGCCCGGCTTCGACGACCTGGCGGAGCTGACGTACACCCGCATGGTGATCGACGAGACGCTGCGCCTGTTCACCCCGGCCTGGCACACCATGCGCCGTGCCGCCGAGGAGGACAAGATCGGCGGCCACCGCATCCGCGCCGGGGACTCCGTCTACATCAACTTCTTCACCCTGCACCGCCACCCGGCGTTCTGGCCCGATCCCGACCGCTTCGACCCGGGGCGGTTCACGGCCGAGCGCAACGCGGAACGGCACCGCGGGGCCTACCAGCCCTTCGGCAGCGGTCCCCGCCACTGCATCGGCAAGCAGCTCGCCCTCACCGAGCTCCTGCTGATCACCGCGATGATCAGCCAGTCCTTCCACCTCGAACAGCCGGCCGGTGCTCCTCACGCGGGCTTCGCCGCACTGCTCACCCTCCAGCCCAAGGGTGGCGTCCACCTACATTTACGGAGCCGCTGACCCATGCCCGCCTCCACACCCGCGAAAGATCTCCCCAGGATCACCGCCCGGGACGGGATCGGAGGAGCGTTCGCCTTCAAACGGGACCAGCTCGGCTTCCTCGCCGGTGGCATCGAACGGCATGGCGACCTGTTCCGGTTCCGCCCGTTCGGCATCCCCATGGTGATGGTCAACCACCCCGACCACATCCGGCACATCCTGGTCGACAAGGGCGAGCAGTACGACAAGGACGCGGCGATCTTCAAGGTCGTCAGGCCCGTACTGCGCAAGGGCCTCATCGCCAACGCCGACATGGACCTGTGGCGCCGCCAGCGGCGGATGATGGCCCCCCACTTCACCCCCCGCACCGTCGCCGCCTTCGCACGCAACATGACCGACGAGGCCGTGGCCATGCTCGAGCGCTGGGAGCGGCGCGGGCACGCGACGGGGGGCGAGCGCCCGACCGGGGGCGAGCTGCTCGACGTCACCGACGAGATCGGCCAACTGGCGCTGAGGATCGTCAACCGCTCGCTGTTCAGCGCCGACGTGGGAGCGTCGGCCCAGGCCTTCGAGCGCGCCTTCGGCGTCGCCAACAGCGTCCTCGGTGCCTTCTTCCGCTTCCCCTTCCCACCGCTGGGCGTGCCGACGCCCAGCCACCGCCGGCTGCACCGGGCCATCGCCGACATGGACGACTTCGTCTCCGCCTTCATCAGGAAGAGGGTCGCCGAGGACGTCCCCACGGGCGAGGAGACGGACCTGCTGACCCTCCTGCTCCACACCGTGGACGAGGAGGACGGCAAGGGGATGGACCTGGAGCAGCTCCACCACGAGGTCCTCAACATCTGCATCGGGGCGTACGAGACGACCACCAATACGCTCTCGTGGGCCTTCTACCTGCTCGCCCGCCACCCCGAGGCCGAGGAGCGGCTGCACGAGGAGGTCGACCGGGTACTCGCCGGACGCGTACCCGAGTTCACGGACCTGCCCAGGCTGACGTACACCCGCATGGTCATCGACGAGGCACTGCGCATCTACTCGCCCGCCTACCAGTTCATGCGGCGCGCGCGGCAGGACGACGAGATCGCCGGTTACCGCATTCCGGCCGGCAGCAACATGCTGATCAACAGCTACTTCCTGCACCGGCACCCGGAGTTCTGGAAGGACCCCGAGCGGTTCGACCCGGAGAACTTCACCCCAGAGCGGATCGCCCAGCGCCCCAAGCACGCCTACATCCCCTTCGGCAGCGGTCACCGCATCTGCATCGGCAAGCACTTCGCGCTGACCGAACTCACCCTCGTCCTCGCCGCGGTGGCCCGGGGACACCGCCTGGTGATGCCCGAAGGCGCCCCCGAGGTGCGGCCGGAAGCCCTGATCACGCTGCACCCGAAGGGCGGCATCCACCTGCGCCTCGAACGCCGCTGACCGGCGGAAGGAGACCGTCACGTGCCCGACATACCCTGTCCGTTCCCGTTCTCCGTCAACCCCCATGTCGAGCGGGCCCGTGCGCATCTGGCCGACTGGACCCGCAGCACCGAGCTGATCAGCCGCCCCGCCGCCCGCGAACGCTTCGAGCGCGCCGACTTCGGCTGGTTCGCCGGGCTGGTGTACCCCACCGCGAGCCCGCAGCGGCTCGACCTGATGGCGGACTGGTTCGCCTGGCTCTTCCTCGTCGACGACCAGCTCGACGACGGGGCCTTCGGCCGCTCCCCGGAGCGGGTGGCAGAGGCGGTCGGCCTGATGCGCGCCGTCCTGGCCGGTCCGGGTCCGGTGGGGCGCCGGGAGCTCCACCACCTCCCGCCGGCCGTCGCGTCGCTGGCCGACCTGTGGCGGCGCACGGCGGCCGGCGCGTCGCCGCAGTGGCGGCACCGGTTCGCCGTCCACCTCGACCAGTGCCTGACCACCGCGGCCACCTGGGAGGCGGACAACCGCGTCCATGGGCGGGTGCCGTCGGAGGACTCGTACATCACCAACCGCCGGCACACCGGTGCGATCTACGTCTGCATGGACCTGATCGAGATCGTGGAGGACATCGACGTACCGCCCGCGCTCTACGACAGCCAGTCCTTCCGGGCCGCCCTGGACGCCGCCTGCAACGTCGTCTGCTGGGTCAACGACGTCTACTCGCTCGCCAAGGAGCGCTCGCTCGGCGAAATCCACAACCTGGTCCACCTGGTGCGGCACCACCGCGGACTCGACGACGAGCAGGCGCTGCGGGAAGTGTGCGCCGCCATCGGCCGCGAGACCGACCGGTACCTGGCCGCCGAGGCCCGGGTGGTGCGCGAACACCCCCGGCAGGCCGAGGTGCTCCTGCCCTGCCTGGCGGGCATGCGGACCTGGATGCGCGGCAACCTGGACTGGTCGCGAAGGACCGAGCGGTACGGCCCCGATGCCTCGGCCGAGAGACCGGAGACCTACCTGGAGTCGACGCTGATGGGAACGGGCCAGTGACGGCAGGTGCCACGGGCCACGGCTCGCCCACCCGGGCGTGGGACACCGGGGACCTGGCGACCGCCCCGGTACGGGAGGTGCTCGGGCGGGCCCGGGAGCTGACCGATCCCGTGCTGCGCAAGGCGGTGGCCCGGCTGCCCGAGCCGGTGCGCTCGATGGCCGGCTACCACTTCGGGTGGCTCGACGCGGCGGGGAACCCCGCCAAGGGCGACCCGGGCAAGGGGGTGCGCGGCGCCCTGGTGCTGGCGAGCGCCCAGGCCATGGGAGCGCCGGCCGGGCACGCCGTGGGCGCGGCGGCCGGTGTGGAGCTGGTCCACAACTTCTCCCTCGTGCACGACGACCTGATGGACCGGGACAGGATCCGGCGCGGCCGCCCCACCGTGTGGGCGCTCTACGGTGACGCGCAGGCCGTGCTGACGGGTGACGCGTTGCTGGTCGTCGCGATGGAGGTGCTCTCCGGCAGCCCTCGCGCGGTCCAGGAGCTGTGCGACGCGCTGCTCGCCCTCGTCGGCGGCCAGGCGGCGGACCTCGCCTTCGAGACGCGGGACGACGTGACACTGTACGAGTCCCTGGAGATGGCCGCCGGCAAGACCGCCGCACTGCTCGCCGGGGCGTGCGCGCTCGGGGCGCACACGGCCGGTGTCGCGCCGGAACGGGTGAGCGCGCTGCGCCGGTTCGGTCACCACCTCGGCGTCGCCTTCCAGTTGGTCGACGACGTCCTCGGCATCTGGGGCGACAGCGAGGTCTCCGGCAAGGCCGTCGGCGCCGACATACGGCTGCGCAAGAAGTCGCTGCCCCTGGTGGCGGCGCTCGGCGCGTCCCATCCCGCCGCCCGCCGCCTGGCCGAGCTGTACCACGGGGGCACCGGCCCGCTGGACGATTCCCAGGTACGTGAGGCCACCCGGCTCGTCGAGGAGGCGGGCGGGCGCACCTGGGCCGAGGAGGAGGCGGAGCGCCGCCGTACGAAGGCTCACGACGCGCTGGCCGCGGCCCGCCCGGAACCGGAGGGTGCCCGGGCCCTGGCGTCGCTGGCCGAACTCATCGTCCACCGCACGCACTGACCTGTCGGCCACACCACCCGGCCCCGCCCGGTCCACCGGGCCGGCCACAGTCCAGCACGGGATACGCGGCCCCCATGACACCGTCGGCCGGGCCGGCCACACAGCGGCCTAGTTGCCGGGTCCGGCGGCTCGCAGGCGGAGTTGTCCCTTGTCCGGTTTGCCGGCGTCGGTGAGCGGAAGGGCTGGGGTGAAGTCGATGCGGGTGGGCTCGTACATGGGGCCGCGCCGTGCCCGTATCAGCCCCCGCAGCTCATCCGCCGTCACCGGGCTGCCGGGGGACGGCACGACGACGGCATGCACCCGTTCCACGCCGTCCGCGTCCCGTACACCGAAAACAGCACTCTGCCGCACCTGCGGATGGGCATTGAGCAGATCCTCCAGCTCAGCGGTGTATACGTGGCCACCGACCACGACGACCATGTCCTTGAGCCGGTCGACGACGGTGAGATAGCCGTCCCCGTCGAGGAACCCCACGTCACCGGTGTGCAGCCAGCCGTCGCGCAGTACCTGGCCGGTCAGGTCCGGCTGCTTCCAGTACCCCTGCATCAGCGACGCGGACCGCACACAGATCTCTCCGGTACGGCCGGACGGCAGGTCATTCCCGGACGGGTCCCGGATCGCGACCTGTACGCCCGGCACCACACGGCCTGTCGACCGCAGCCGCTCCGGCCGTGCCGGATCGTGGTCCTCCGGCGCCAGGACACTGATGCTGCCCGACTCGCTCTGCCCGTAGAACTGCATCAAGATGGGGCCGAAACGCTTCAGCGCGTCCCCGATCCGGTTCGGGGAGGCCGTACATCCGCCGTAGACGACGCACCGCAGGCTGGACGCGTCGGCCGTGGCCGCGTCCGGATGGTCCAACAACTGGTACAACAACGGCGGCAGCAAGAACAGATCGGTGATGCGCTCGGCCTCGATCGCCCTCCACACGGCAGCCGGATCGAAGCCGTCGAGAAGGACCACACTGCCTTGATGGCGCAGCGCCACGTCAGCCAGTGCCCCCGCGCCATGGGCGAGGGTGGTGGCGACCAACAACCGAGGAGCAGGGTCCGCCAGCATCCGGGCCCCGGCGCCAGATGCGCCAGGCCTCGTGATGGCCGGCATCCCGCTGAACGGAACGCAGATGCCCTTGGGGTGCCCCGTGGTGCCGCCGGTGTGGCGGATGATGCAGATGTCATCCGGCTCCGCCCGGCTCAGAAACCGGGTGGCCGGTCCTCCCTCGGCCATGGCCAGGAGATCATCCCCAAGCGGTGCGGGCCCCAGGCTCAGCACGCGGGGGACGGAGGTCAGTTCCGTGATCTCACCGGCGCGTAAGGCCGACCCGGGATCGACCACCAGAGCGGCGCTGTCCACATCACGCACGATGGCCGCTTGCGCCTCCGCCGACAGCCCGTTGTAAAGATGGCTGACCCGGCACCCCAGCAGATGGGCAGCGTAACGCGCGCACAGTGCCTCGGGCAGGTTGCCGCACAACAGCGTCACACCCTGACCACGCCGCAGACCCGCATCATGCAGGGCCCATGCCAAGCGGTGTACGAGATCTCTGACCTCCCCACCGCTCAGGCTCCGCTGCCCCCGCACCAGGGCCTCGCGATCCGGCTCCTTGTCCAGGGCGTCAAGGATGTCCTCCACGTACGTACGAAAACCGTGGCCGGTTACGGGCACGCTCACCACGCTCATCTCCTGTGTCCGGTCTTGATCCCTCGTCCACCGCGAGGCTATTCACCACGACCCACCGCCACCACGACACAGGGCAGGATCAAGCCGCCTACGAACACAACGGCCAAGCCGGCAAGGCCGAGCCGGAGAACCCGGGCATGGCAGGCCAGACCCCGTACGCGGGCAGCAGGGCACGGGCGGGCTACAGGTGGTCGACTGTGTTCCGGCAGACGTGAGTACCCGAGCCCGAGTGCTGAGTACGTTGCCCGATGTGGCCCCGTGCCGCCGCCTGCTGAAATGCGGAGCATGACCTCTGAAGCCCCTCGACGTGTGACCATGCAGTCCGTCGCCGGCACCGGCGCGGCCCTCGCGGCAGTATTGCTGCCGCTGACCGCCGCCGTGCTGCTGGCCAAGACGACGGCCGGTGACCCTTTGGCGCCGGTGAACACGCTGATGACCAATGGGGCGCAGCGTGTGCGGCTCTCCTGTTCGGTGTGGCGCGGATGCGGCAGGAGCGCGCTGTCCGAGTGGAGGAGCGACCTGCGGAACAAGGGCGCTGAGGCCCGGGGTCGCGCTTGGAGTCGTGTGCCGGCGGTGCAGGTAAGACATCGTGTGCCTACGCGCGGGATGCTTCCGTAGCCGCCTTCGTCCAGGACGACGACTGAGGCGAACCGGACTGGGGCGTCTTGGCGTTCAACGAGAGCGTCTTGATCGTGACGGCGGCTTCCTTGACTTCGAACCCATGCCCTGAAGAACGCCACTGCCTCGGCTCCGACGCGGGAAACAGCCCCGGTCTCCGCTGGAGCGCGCGTCGTGGGGCACGTGTTCTGCGTCCTACAGCCCCGGGAGACCCACCGGGACACCGGGCCGATCGCCGCGGTGGTCGTCGACTGCTCGGACCCGCGGGCCATGGCCCGGTTCTGGGCCGAGGCGATCGACTGGACCCCGCGCGAGGTGACCGACGATCACGCTCAAGGCGCTCGGCGCGAGCCCCGCCGACGCAGGCCTGGGCGATTTCCCGTGGAAGGTTCTGGCCGACCCGGAAGGCAACGAGTTCTGCGTCCTCGGCCCGGCCTGACACGGAACCTCCCCGCCTGCTCCACCACACCCACGCCAACGAACTCGCCAAGGACGCGGGTGCACCGTGTGGGCGACGCCGGGTCGATACCGGTTTGCTGAAGCGAGAGGCGGTCTCCGGGGTGGGTTTTGCTTTCTTGCGCGGCATCGGCGGATACGGACGGGCGGTTTGTGCCGGCCAAGGCCGTGGGCCCGGCCGGCACGAACCGCCGCTCGGAGAGGGTCAGGCGGGTGTTGCGTCCTTCCGGGTTGTGGCCTCCGGCTCGTGGGCGCCGCGGAGCCACTGGGCCAGGGCGCGGATTGTCGGGCGGGCGAAGAGGGTGGCGACGGGCATGGGCGTTGCGGTTTCGCGGCGGATGGCCGAGACGAGGCGTACCGCGCGCAGGGAGTCGCCGCCGAGTTGGAAGAAGTTGTCGGTTACCGAGAGGTCCGGTACGTCGAAGAAGTCGCTCCAGATGTCGAGGAGCAGTTGCTCCTCGGCATCCGCCGGGCCTTCGGGGACGGCGGTGTCGAGGGCGTCCGTGGCCGCCTCGTCGGGCAGTTGGGCCAGCGCGGCGCGGTCCACCTTGCCGTTGGGGGTGAGTGGGAAGGTGTCGCGGACCGACACCGCCGACGGGAGCATGTAGGTGGGCAGGCGCTGCTCCAGGTCACCGCGGAGGGCGGCTCCGGAGCGGGTGACGCCGGGCTGGAGGAGGACGTGGGCGGTCAGGCGGGTTCGGCCGCGCTCGCCGTGGACGGTGGCGACGGCGGCACGGACCCCTGGGCAGCTCAGCAGGGCCGCCTCCACGTCGCCCAGTTCGATCCGGTGGCCGCCTATCTTGACCTGGTCGTCACGGCGTCCCAGGAACTCGATCTCCCCGTTCGGCAGGAGCCGCCCCCAGTCGCCGGTGCGGTACAGGCGGCCACCGCCGGCGGGATCGGTGACGAAGCTGCGCCGGGTCCGTTCCTCGTCGCCGAGGTAGCCGCGGGCGACACCGGCGCCCGCGATGCAGATCTCGCCGGTGACCCAGTACGGGCGGGGACGCAGCAGCGGGTCGGCGACGAAGACGCGCTGGTCGCGCATCGATGTGCCGTAGGGGATGGAGGTGAGGTGGCGGTCCTCGGGGGTGATGCGGTGCCAGATCGACCAGATCGACGCCTCGGTGGCGCCGCCGAGGCTCCACTGGACAGCGCTCGGGAACAACGCCCGCACCTCGTCGGGCAGTGAGACGGGGATCCAGTCGCCGCTCATCAGGACGGCACGCAGCGGCGGCAGGCTCGACGGAGGCCGCTGCTCACCGTTGACATGGGCGCACAGCATGGCCATGAGGGCCGGGACGCTGTTCCATACCGTCACCGCGCTGTCGGTCATCAGGCGCAGCCAGTTGCCCGGTTCCCGCTCGTCGCCCGGCGCCGGGATGACAACGGCGCCGCCGGCCGACAGGGGGCCGAAGATGTCGTACACGGACAGGTCGAAGTGGAGCGCGGACAGCGCCAGTACCCGGTCCTCGGCGGTGAGGGACAGTTCGTCGTTCACGTCGCGGACGGTGTTGACGGCCGGGCCGTGCTCGATCATCACGCCCTTGGGCACGCCGGTGGATCCGGAGGTGTAGATGACGTACGCCAGGTCGTCCGGCGACACCGTGACATCGGGGCCGTCGGGGAGGTCGGCGGGCACGTCGGGCCCTGTCACCGCGGTGACCTCGAAGACCTCGGTCCCCTCGGGCCAGGCCACGGTGGAACGCACACCGGGCTGGGTGAGGACCTGGCCGATCCCTGCCGCGGCGAGCACAGCGGCGATCCTCGCGGCCGGCCAGTGCGGGTCGACGGGCACATACGCGGCACCGGCGCGCAGGACGCCGAGGCAGCCCACGACCTGCTCCCAGCCCTTCTCCATCACCACGGCGACCAGCGACCCGGGGGCTGTGCCCGCGTCGGCGAGCCGGTGCGCCAGCAGGGCCGATTCGGTGGCCAGTTCCCGGTAGGTGAGGGTGCGCCCGGGGGCGATGACCCCGACCGCGTCCGGGGTCTCCGTGGCCCGGGCCACGACGGCGTGGTGCAGTAGCGCGTCCGCCGGGAACGGTACGAGCGGTTCGCCGGCGGCCGGCTCGGGGCTGTCCGGGGTGCCGGCCGCGGTGAGCGCGCCGTGCCCCGTGCAGGGAAGGCGGACGGGCTCCGCCCAGGCGGACTTAACGACAGAGTTCACGGATCAGCCCTTCGTACGCGGCGAGCATGCCGTCCACGACGCCCTCGGGGAAGGCCTCCTCGACGACGTCCCAGTTGAGAATCAGTGCACCGGCTTCCTCGAACGCCTGGTGGTCCAGAATGACCTGCGGCGTCCGCACCCCGCTCCATACCGGCGTCCCCGAGTCGCCCATCAGGCACAGAGCACCCACCGGGCCCGCCTCGGGCCCCGTGGCGGAGTGCGTCTGGCCCCCCAGCGTGCTGTTGAAGACGACCGGCATACGGGCCCGTCCCGCCTCGCCGTCCAGCCGGCTCAGGTCGCGCAGGACGTCGAGACCGGTGTATGCGGTGTGTTCCATGTCGAGCATGAGCTGCCGCTGCACGGCAACCGCCGTCTCCCGGAACGGCGCGGCCTGGTCGACCCGTACCTCCAGCAGGTTCGTGGAGGAGAAGTTCCCCACCACGTCGGACATGGCCGTGGCACCAACCGCGCCCCGGTGCGAGACGAGCACGGTGAGCGTGAAGTCCGGCGTCCTCGACCAGGTGGCCAGCACCTGGCAGTAGGCGGCGAGGACGGCACTGGAAGGGGTCACTCCGGCGGCGGCCGCGTTCTTCTTGAAACGGTCCCAGTCGTCCGGTTCTACCCGGATGAAGCGGTTGCCGAAGACGGGCCGGGTGATCTCTGCCAGCTTTACGGCCAGCGGGAGTTCCGGGGCGGGCGGCAACGACGCGGCACGCTCACGCCAGTAGGTCCGGCTCGGTTCGATGGTGTCCGAGGCCTGGTACTCCCGCAGCGCCTCCACGTGGTCGCGGAACGAGCCGACCGGGGCGGGGAGTTCGGCGTCCGGGTCACGGTAGAGCCGGGCCCACTCGTTGAACAGCAGGGTGCTGCTCGCCCCGTCCGAAATCAGTACGTCGATGGCGACGTGCAGCCGCGTGACCGTGTCGTCCACGCGCGTGGCCCTGATCAGGAACAGCGGCCAGCGGGTGGTGTCGAAGGTGTGGGATGTCACCTCATCATGGATCTGCGCCAGCCGGGCCGTACGCTCCTGGGCGGTCAGCCGCCGGATGTCCTCGACGGGGATGGACCACCCTGGCACCTCGCCCAGCACCCGCTGGTGCCCGGCCGGGTCGAACACGGCGCGCAGCATCTCATGCCGCTCCACCAGGCGCCGGAAGGCGTCCTCCGCCGCCCGGACGTCGAAGCCGGTCAGGTCGACCTCGATGCACAACACCGTGGGGACGTTGCCCAGCTCGAAGTCACCGGCCCTGCCCGCCAGGTAGGCCTCCTGGAGCTTGGTCAGGGGAAACGGGGGCGAGTCGGGGCGCGACGGCCTCCCGGCCCGCTCGGGCGCGGTGGCCCGCTCGGGCGCCACGGCCCGCTCGGGCGCGGCTTCGGCGGCCGGTTGGGACGCCCGATCCGCTACGGCGTCCGTGGCGGAGTCGGAGGCGGAGGCCGCTTCAGCCCGTTCCGGGGCGGGGGCGGAGGGCTGGGGTGCGAAGAGCTCGGCCACGTGCTGGGCCAGCTCCTCGGGGCTCGGGTGGTCGAAGACGGCGGTGGCGCCGAGCCGTACGCCCAGGCCGCGGCCGATCCGGTTGCGCAGCTCCATCGACGTCAGCGAGTCGAAGCCCATCTCGTAGAACGACCGCTGGGCGTCCACGCGGTCGGGCTTGGTGCCGAGCAGGGCGGCGACATGGTCCTTGATGACGCCGAGGAGGGCCGCGATCCGCTGGTCCGCCGACGTGTCGGGGGACTCCAGCAGGGCGCGAACCGCCTCGGTACCGGAACCGGCGCCCTTCGAGCCGGCCGCCGGGGCAGGGGCCGGGGCCTGGTCAGCGCCGTCCACGACCCGGGCGGAAGCGGGGACGGCGGATGGCGCGGCTGCCGTGGCGACCGGTGAACGGTGGGCCTGCTGGGGTGCGGTCCGGCTCCGGCCGCCCCGGGCCGGCCCACCAAGGCGCCGCTGCGTGAGGGCGGACAGCAGGAAGGGTCCGTCGACCGGGCCTGGCGTGTCCTCGTCGGGGAAGGCCAGCCGGGCCCCCACCAGTGCCGCGGTGCCGCTGGTGAGTGCGCTGTCGAAGAGCGCGAGTCCGTCCTGGGTGGCGAACGGCGCGACGCCGTTGCGACGCAGCCGCAGCAGGTCCCCCTCGTCGAGGTGGCCGGTCATACCGGTCGCCTCGGCCCACAGCCCCCACGCGACGGCGTGCACCGGGTGCCCCTCGGCACGGCGGAGGGCTGCGAACTGGTCCAGGAAGGTGTTGGCTCCCGCGTAATTGGCCTGGCCCGGCCCGCCGAGGACGCCGTAGAGGGAGGAGAAGAGGACGAAGCAGCTCAACCGGTCGTCCCGGGTCGCCGCATCGAGGTGGAGGGCGGAGTCGGCCTTGCTGCGGAGGACAGCATGGAGCTGGTCCGGCGTCATGTTGGCCACGGTGGAGTCGTCGAGCACACCCGCCGCGTGGACGACGCCGGTGACCGGCCCGTTCGCGCGGACCTCGTCGAGGGCTCGCCGTACGTCGTTCGCGTCCGCGACGTCGGCCGCCAGGACCCGTACGGTCGCACCGAGGCCGGCCATCTCGGCGCAGAACTCACCGATGCCGGGGGCCCGTTCGCCGCTGCGGCTGATCAGGGCGAGCGAGGTGGTGCCCCACCGGGACACCAGGTGACGGGCGATGGCGCGGCCGAGGGTGCCGGTGCCGCCGGTGATGACGACGGTGCCACCGCTCAAGTCGGGCGCGCCGGCCGTACCGCCGGCGGCGGGTGCGGTGTGCGGGGTGAGCTGCGGCACCAGCACACGGTCGGCCCGTACGGCGAGCTGCGGTTCGGTCCGGGACAGCGCCCGTACGAGCGGGTCTGCCGACTTTAGGGCGCTGTCGTCGACGTCGACGATCCGGAACTGGCCGGGGCACTCGGTCTGCGCGGAGCGCACCATGCCCCAGACCGCGCTGTCGCCCAGGGCGAACGTCTCGTCGCCCGGTACGGCGACCGAGTCGCGCGTCACGAAGGTCAGCACCGCGCGGCCTTCCAGGTCCTCGGCGCGCAGCCAGGTCTGGAGGGTGTCGAGCGTGCGCTGCGCGGAGGCGTGGAGCTGGGTCGCCGGGTCGTCCTCGCCCTCCGGTGACGGGACGACGACCTGCCAGTCGCCCGGGATACTGGAAACGATCATGATCGCCTCGTCGAGTGTGGCGACCGAGATGCCACCGCGGTTGGCGTCACGGAGCAGGCCCGGCAGCCGGCCCTCTCCCCCGCCGACCACGCACAGGCGCGGCGTGCCGGCATCGGAGGACCCGGCACCGGCACGGGTCGCCTCTTCCCAGGCGACGGTGTACAGCCCCGCACGGTCCAGGTCGAGGTCCGCCGCAAGGTCCCGGTCCGGGCTCGGATGGGTGGCGCGGGCGAGGTCCAGGTCGCGTACGACCATCCGCTCGACCGCCAGCACGACCGTACCGTCGTCGGCGGTCAGGGTGAGGGAGATCGCGTCGTCGCCGACCCGGCGGGCGAACGCCTGGCAGGTCTCACCAGGCGTCGCGGGGCCGAGGCGTACGCCGTGGAAGACGAAGGGCACGGCGATGCGGCCCGCGGCGGGCTCGCCCAGCATCCCGCAGGCGACGGCGGCGTGCAGTGCGGCATCGGTCAGTGCCGGATGCGCGGCGAAGCCGCTGTGGTTGACGAGCGCGGCGGCGGGCAGGGCCACGGCCGCATGGACGTCGTCGCCCCGGTGCGCGCCGGAGCGGACACCCCGGAACGCCTCGCCGTAGCCGTACCCGCGCTCGCGGAGCCGCGCGTACATGGCGTCCTTGTCCACGATGGCGGCGCCGTGCGGAAGGGCCGGGTCGGCGGCTGCGGGAGCGGGCTGCTGCCCGGGTACTGCCAGGACCCCGTCGGCGTGGCGCTGCCAGGAGTCGCTGCCGGCCTTGCGGGAGTGCACGGTCACCGCTCTGGCGCCCCGCGCGTCGGCGGGCTCCACGGTCACCTGGACGTCGACGGGCGAGCCGTCCATCGGCAGGATCAGGGGGTCGCTGAGCAGCATTTCGTCGATGCCCCCGCAGCCCAGTTCACGCCCCGCGGTCAGCAGCAGCTCCATGAAGGCGGTGCCGGGCAGGAGGGCCGTGTCCTCCACGCGGTGGTCCATGAGCCAGGGGTGGCTGCGGATCGACAGGCGGCCGCTCATCACCACCGTGCCGTCGGGGGTGTCGACGACGGAGGAGAGGAAGGGGTGGGCGCCGTCGCGGACCGTTCCCCTCGCTTGTGGCGCGGCGGGTTCGGCGGTGGCCTGCGCCGAGGCCGGCCGCGCGGCTCGCGCGGAGACCGGGACGGGCTCGGAGGGCAGCCAGAACCGCCTGCCCTCGAAGGGGTAGGTGGGAAGCTCGGCACGCGCCGTGGCCAGGCTCGTGGCCGTGACGGAGTCGGGGACGGGCAGCAGCCGCTTCCAGTCCACCGGGTGACCTTGCACGTACGCCGTCGCGGCGGACATCAGGAAGCGTTCCCAGGTGCCCTGGTCGCGCTTGAGCGTGCCGCACACCGGCGCACGGCCGGCCGTACCGCCCAGGATGGCCTCCAGGGAGCCGGTCAGCACGGGGTGGGGGCTGATCTCGATGAAGGCGTCGTAGCCGTGCGAGGCCATCTCCTCGATGGTCTCGGCGAACCGCACGCGCCCGCGCAGGTTGCGGTACCAGTACGCACCGTCGAGTTCATCGCCGCGCATGCGGCGGCCCTCCACGGTGGAGAACACGGGGACGGTGGAGGCGCGGGCCGTGATCCCAACGAGCCCCTCAGTGACGAGGTCTTCGAGTTCCTCCACAACCGGGGAGTGGGAGGCGCACTTGGCCGGGACGCGGCGGGCGTAGACGCCACGGCTGTCGCACAGGTCCAACAGCCGCGCCAGGCCGGGCTCGTCGTCTCCGGAGAGGATCACGAAGGACGGCCCGTTGGTGGCGGCGATCACCAGATCGGCACCGGCCTCGGCGAGGAGGGCGGTGGTCTCGTCGGCGGAGGCGGCGACGGCCGCCATCCCGCCCCTGCCGTGGTGCTCCAGGACCCGGCTGCGGCAGGCGACGACCTCGGCCGCCTGCTCCAGGTCAAGGGCGCCGGCCAGGCAGGCCGCGGCCACCTCGCCCTGCGAGTGACCGACCACGGCCGCGGGTTCGATCCCGGCATGCTGCCACAGGGCCGCGAGGCCGAGCATCATGGAGAAGAGGAGCGGCTGGATGACGTCGGTGCGCTCCAGGTCGACGCCGGTGTCCTCGCCGTGGAGCACGGCCATGAGGTCGTAGTCCAGGTGCGGTTTGAAGGCGGCGGCGCACTCCTCGACGCGCTGCCGGAAGATGGGGGACTCGACCAGGAGCCGTGCGGCCATGCCGGGCCACTGGGAGCCCTGGCCGGGGAAGACGAAGACGGGCCGGCGGATACGGCGTGCCTCGCCGTGTACGGCAGCCGCTGTGGCGGTCTCCAGGCCCCCGGTACGGTCGACGCCCTGGGGGCCGTCGCCGTCGACGTCGTCCGCGAACTCCCGCAGCGCGGTGGCCAACTGCGGGCGGCCCGTGCCGAGGAGGACGGCACGGCAGTCGTGGTCCTCGCGTTCGGTGCGCAGTACGTGGGAGAGGGCGGACAGTGAGGCGGTGCCCGTGGCGATCCGGTCCGCCACGGCCCGGGCGTAGGCGCGCAGCGCGGTGGGTGTCTTGGCGGAGAGCTTCAGCAGAGCGGGACGGTCCGCGCCGTCGTCCTCGGGTGCGGCGTCGTCCCGGTCCTCCTCCCAGCTCTCCAGGATGACGTGCGAGTTGGTGCCGCTGACGCCGAAGGAGGATACGGCGCACCGGCGGACCCCGGCGCGCAGCGGCCAGTCGCGGTTGTGCCGCAGCACCTCCACGGTCCCCGACCAGTCGACGTGGGAGTTGAGCGGGCCGTCGACGTGCATGGTGCGGGGCATTTCCCCGGCACGCATCGCGGTGAGGCACTTGATCACACCGCCGACACCGGCGGCGGCCATGGAATGGCCGATGTTCGACTTGAACGAACCGAGCCACACCGGCTCGTCGCGCCGGCCCTGCCCGTACGTGGCGTGGATGGCGTTGACTTCGATGGGGTCGCCCAGCTTGGTGGCGGTGCCGTGCGCCTCGACGAGCTGGACGTCCTCCGGCCCGAGCCCGGCGTCGGCCAGCGCCTGGTTGATCACCTTCACCTGGGCACGGCCGCTCGGGGCGGTCAGACCGTTGCTGGCGCCATCCTGGTTCACCGCGGTGCCCCGGATCACGCCGAGGATGGTCCGGCCGAGCCGCTTGGCCTTCGCCAGCGGCTCCAGGACCAGGACGCCCGCGCCTTCGGCCCACACCGTGCCGTTGGCCGCGTCGGAGAACGTGCGGCAGCGCGCGTCCGGCGACAGCGCCTGCTTGCGGGCGTAGTCGACGAACATCCCGGGCCCGGCCAGCACGGTGCAGCCGCCCGCGAAGGCGAGGTCGGTCTCCCCGCTGCGCAGCGAGCGTACGGCCGTGTGGATGGCCACGCCGGAGGACGAGCACGCCGTGTCGATGGTGAGCGCGGGGCCTTCCAGACCCAGCAGATAGGCGATGCGCCCGGAGGCGACGCTGGGCGAGGTGCCGGTGCCCATGAAACCGGCGGTCTCCTCCTGCCACTTCCACAGCGGCATGCCGTACTCGTTGGGCATCAGGCCGACGAAGACCCCTGTGCGGGAGCCCTTGAGGGAGGACGGCACGATGCCCGCGCGTTCGATGGCCTCCCAGGTGACCTGGAGCAGGGTGCGCTGCTGCGGGTCCATGGCCTTGGCCTCGGCGGGGCGGATGCCGAAGAACGCGGCGTCGAAGGTGTCCGCGTCGTGCAGGAAGCCGCCCTGCCGGACGTAGGCGGGGTCGTACAGGTCCTCGGTGTGCCAGTCGCGGTTGGCGGGGAAGTCGCCCACGGCGTCGTGGCCGTCCCGGACGAGTTCCCAGAGGGATTCGGGGCTGGTGACCCCGCCGGGATAGCGGCAAGCCATCCCGATCACGGCGATGGCGTCGCGTGTCGCGTCGTACTCGGCCATCTCAGCCATGCTCGGACTCCATCTCTTTGTCGACGCGCTGCGCCAGTTCACTGAGGGTGGGGTGGTCGAAGAGGACCGTTTCGGACAGGTCCAGGGCCGTCGCGTCGACGATGCGGTCGAGGAACTCGATGAGGGACATCGAGTCGATGCCCTGGTCCGTGAAGGACAGGTCCGGGTCGAGCCGGGGAACCGATCCGCCGAGCACGACGGCGAGTTCGCGCTCCAGTACGGAGCGCACGAGCCACTCGCGGTCGGCACCGGGCGCGGTCCGCAGCCACGTCGCGCGGAACGGGGCCGCCGGTGCGGCTTCGGTCTCCGGTGCGGCTTCAGCCTGCGGTCCGGCTTCAGCCTGCGGTCCGGCTTCAGCCTCGGTCGCCGGTCCGGGTGCGGTCTTCCGCCCGGCCATGGTTTCCGGGCCGGGCTCGCCGGCCGGTGCGGTCCCGGGCTGGGAACGGGACGGAGGGTCGGAAGGGGGCGGAGGCTCGGATCCGCTCGATGCGTCGCGGACGGGCGCGGGTGGTGCCTCCCGTACGGGCGCGGGTGGTGCGTCCGGCTCCGGTGCGGCCGGGGCGGTCCCGCCCGGAAGAGGAAACGTTTCTCTGCTGAAGCGGTAGGTCGGCAGTCCAAGTGCCCTGCGCGGCCCGTCGCCCACCAGGGCGCGGACCGAGGCGCTGTCACCGCCGTGGACGTAGGCGCTCGCGGCCTCCACACACCGCACGCCGTCGGCTCCGCCCGCGGTAAGCCAGTCGGCGGGGACGGCGAAGCCGTGGCCCGCGGCCACCTTCGCCAGACCCTCGCGGAAGTGCGGCCACCCGGACCCCACGACCGCCGCGCGGTGCTCCCAGTGGGTACGGCGCACCAGGGCCCCGGCCACGGCGCCGACCGGCGGCCGCCCGGCCGGGAAGGGGTGGTCCAGCAACGCCGCCGCCAGCTCCCGGACGGCCTGGGGGGTACGCCCGGACAGGCACCAGACGGTGGGCTCATCCTCCGCGCCGTCCAGCCGCTCACGCGCGGCCGCCGGCGCGGGGCCCAGGATCACGTGGACGTTGGTGCCGCCCATGCCGAACGAGCTGACGCCGACGGCCTCGCCGTCCCTGAACGGCCGGTTCTCCAGCCTCGTGACGACGTCGATGTTGAGTTCGCGGAACGCGATGGCCGGGTTGCCCGCGCTGTGGTGCAGGGTCGGCGGGAGTTGCCCGTACCGCAGCATCAGGCACGCCTTGAGGAATCCGGCCATGCCCGCGGCGGATTCCAGGTGCCCGATGTTCGTCTTCACCGAGCCCACCCGTACGGGGCTGCCCTCTGGCCGGCCCCGGCCGACGGCCGCACCGACGGCGCGCGCCTCGACGGGGTCACCCACGGGTGTGCCGGTGCCGTGGAGTTCGATGTACACGATGTCGGCCGGGGCCACTCCGGCGGCGGCGCGGGCGGCGGTCATCGCCTCGTACTGGGCGTCGGCCGAGGGGACCGTGAGCCCGCCACGTCCACCGTCATTGCTGGTGGCGCCGGCGAGGACCACGCACTGGACGGGATCACCGTCGCGCAGCGCGGCGTCGAGCGGCTTGAGTACGACACAGCCGCCGCCCTCGCCGCGTACGTAACCGTCGGCACGGGCGTCGAAGGTGCGGCAGTGACCGTCCCGGGAGAGACCGCCCCACAGGTCGATCTGGTCGGTGACGCGCTGGAGGAGGTTGAGGTGGACTCCGGCCACGACGGCCGCCTCGCACTCACCGGTCCGCAGCGCGGTCAGCGCGCGGTGCACGGCGGCCAGCGACGAGGACTGGCCGGTATCGACGACCTCGCTGGGGCCGCGGAACCCGAAGTGATGGGAGACCCGGTTGGCGAGCATGCAGCGGCTGCTGCCGGTGTGGCCGAACCGGTCCAGGGCGCCGGAGCTGAGGTACGTGAGGCGGAAGTCGTCGGCGGAGGCGCCGACGAAGACGCCCCAGCGGCTGCCGTGCACCTCCGCCGCCGGCATGGCGGCGTCTTCCAGGGCCTCCCACGCGAGTTCGAGCAGGAGGCGCTGCTGCGGGTCCATGGAGCGGGCCTCGCGTGGCGAGATCCCGAAGAAGCCCGCGTCGAAGCCCTCGACGTCGTCCACGAAGCCGCCACGACGGGCGGCCGGCACCGCCGGGACGGTGCTGTTCGCCGGGGTGTCCGCCGCGGCGGCCCCGTGGGGGCGGTCGGTCCAGCGGTGCGGCGGTACGGCTCCGACGCTGTCCACGCCGCCGACCAGGTTCAGCCAGAAGTGGGCCGGGTCCCCGGCGCCCGGGAAGCGGCAGGACGCGCCTATGACGGCGATGGGCGCCGGACGGTCACCGACGGGGTGCGGTACAGAGGTCACGCCGCGTCCCTCCCCGGTAGCGGGCCGGGCCCGACCCACAGGTGCCGCAAGCCCCGGAAGGTGGGGCTGGCCTTCCACTCGTGGGCGGCGGCGGGCTGGGACACCCGTAGCCCCGGACAGCGTTCGATGAGCGTCTCGAAGGCGACGATGACTTCGAGACGCGCCAGGTGCTTGCCGATGCAGTTGTGGATACCGCCGCCGAAGGCGAGGTGCTCGCGGCGGGGCGCGCCGATGTCGAAACGCTCCGGGTCGTCGAACCGGCGGTCGTCGCGGTTCGCGGCCGCGAAGGCGAGGAAGACGATGGCCCCCTCCGGGATGGTCACCCCGTTCAGCCGCACCTCCTCCGTGACGTAGCGGTAGAGGGACAGGTTGAAGGGCGACTGGTGGCGCAGCATCTCCTCGACCGCGCCCGGCACCAGCGTGGGGTCGGCCCACAGCCGGTCGCGCTGCCCGGGGTGGGCGTCGAGTGTCAGGAAGCCGGTGGTGATGAGGTTCGCCGTGGTCTCGTAGCCGGCCGCGAGCAGCGCGTACGCCTGCGCGACGGCCTCGGGCTCGTCGAGGGACGTGGCGAGGTGGCTCAGAACGTCCTCTCGGGGAGCCTCTCTCCTGGCCCGGATGAGCCCCCGCAGGTACTCGGTCATCCGGCCGGCGTCCCGCCGCAGCGCCTCGGGCGTGGCATCGCCGGTGATGGTCTGGACCCAGCCGTGGAAGGTACCCCGGTCCTCGTCCGGCACGCCGAGAGTGCGGCAGATCACCGATATGGAGAAAGGAAAGGCAAAATCCTGGACAAGATCGAAGCCGTCGGATCCGGCCACGGCGTCCAGCGTTTCGTGTGCGCACCGGCGGATGTCATCCCTCCGCGCGGCGACGGACCGGGCGGTGAAGGTCGCGTTGAGGGGCTTGCGCAGCCGGGTGTGTTTCGGCGGATCGTTGTTCGCCATGTTGTCGTAGAGCAGGGACGAACGGGCCCCGCCGCCCGCGCCCTCGGCACCGCCGGCGGAATGCGCCGCGAAAAGCGGCATGGCCCGGTCGATGCTTTTGCGGAATCGCGGGTCCTGGAGAACGAATTCAATGTCCTCGTACGAGGTGACGAGCCAGGCCTTCAGGCCGGGCGGCAGGTAAGCCATTCCCGTCGTCAGAACGATTTCCCGCGGCTTGTTCCCATCCCGTCTGACGGTTCGGTACACCCGATGGGGCTCTGCGTAGAATTCCTGGTCAAGTGCTATCGGGCACCCATCGGGTGCGTCTGTCGGACACCCACCGGGTGCGTCACGGCCTGCCATTTCACTCTTTCTAGGGTCGTCCGAGAATCAGTGACACGTTGTGCCCGCCGAAGCCGAAGGAATTGGCGAGCGCGGCGTCCCAGCTACCGGTGCGGGCCCGGCCGGCGGCGACGTCGAGCGGCACGTCGGGGTCGAGTTCGTCCAGATTGCGGGTGGGCGGGACGGTTCCATCGCGCAGCGCGAGCATGGCGGCCACCGCGCCGAGGGCTCCGGAGGCGCCCAGCAGGTGGCCCGTCATGGACTTCGTCGCCGTCACCACCGGGTGCGTGCCGATGGCTTCGGCGACGGCCCGGGCCTCTGCCACGTCGCCCTGGGGGGTGGACGTCGCATGCGCGTGGACGTGGCCGATGTCGGCGGCGGTGACCCCGGCGTCCCGGAGGGACATCCGCATCGCGCGGACCTGGCCGGCCACGTCCGAGGCGGTGATGTGGGAGGCGCTGGAGGTGACGCCCGCACCGAGCAGGACACCGTGCGGCTTGGACACGCCACGGGCGCGGGCGTGGTCGGCGCGCTCCAGGACGACGACGGTCGCGCCCTCACCCAGGACGAAGCCGTCGCGGCCGACGTCGAACGGGCGGCACGCGTGCTCGGGGTCGTCGTTGCGCTTGGACAGCGCCGTCATCTGCGCGAACGCCGTCAGCGGCAGGGCGTGGACGCTGGCCTCGACACCGCCCGCGACGACGACGTCCGCCCGGCCGGCCCGGATGAGGTCCAGGCCGAGCGCGAGGGCCTCGGCGCCGGACGCGCAGGCGCTCACCGGTGCGTGGGCGCCGGCGAGCGCGCCGAGCTCCATGCTGACCCACGCGGCCGGGCCATTGGCCATCAGCATGGGAACGGTGTGCGGCGAGACCCGGCGCGGCCCTGAGGTCTCCAGTACCTGGTTCTGGCCGAGCAGGGAGGTGACGCCCCCGATGCCGGTGCCCAGGACGACGGCGAGGCGTTCCCCGTCGACGTCGGGGCTCCCCGCGTCCGCCCACGCCTCCCGCGCGGTCACCAGCGCCATCTGCTCGGACCTGTCCAGGCGGCGCGCCTCGGTGCGCTTCATCGCGTCGGCCGGGTTCACGGGGAGCTGAGCGGCGAGGCGTACTGGCAGCGGCTCGGCCCATGATTCCTTCAGCGCCTGAATTCCGTTGTCCCCGGACCGCATCGCCGCCCATGTGGTGGCCATGTCGGCACCGATGGGAGTCATGGCCCCGAGACCGGTTGCCCATACGTCGATCGCTTTCTGCATGGCCCAGGACGCTAGCCACCCGGCCAGCCCATTGGCAAGTTTTCAATTCCCTTGTCATCAGCGCGAATAGGGGGGCACGAACACCCCCCTATTCACCACCCCTGATCAATACCGTCAGCCCCACTAGGGGGTGCCGAAAAAGCGGTAAGGGGGTGGGGAACCCGGCGCGTAATGCGACCGCTTCCATGCGACCCACTTCCCTTCGCGCACGGGTACGGGAGGAGCATTCCGGACAGCCGCGGTATCCGCCGTGGGACCGGCCACCGGCCACGCCCCGGGACGGCCCGCCCGGCCGTCCTGCGTGCCGCCGCTCCCGGGCACACGCTCTCTTGGACCACCCCTCGCCCGTGTTTTGATCTACCTGGTCGCGCTGCGCGGCACGGAGCGTCGGCGGTCTGTAAGGAGGCATCGGTGGAGTTGGTGGACGGATCCAAGGGGCGGCATGTCCTGGAGGAACTGTTCGCACAGGCGCGGAGCGGCACGGGGAGAGCGGCGCTGGTGGTCGGCACCCCGGGAATGGGCAAGACCACACTGATCCACCATGTCCGCCGCCATGCCCGCGCCTTGGGGGCCGTCGTCCTTTCCGCCGTCGCGTCCCGGGCGGAACGCTCGCTCCCCATGGGTGTGATCGACCAGCTCACCGTGGCCGCCGGCGGGCTGCCGGCCACCGGCGGCGCCGGCACCCCGCACACCGACGGCGAGCCGGCCGGCCACCGCGAAGCGGTCGGCCACGGCCAGGCGGCCGGCCACGGCCAGGCGGCCGGCCACGGCCAGGCGGCCGGCCACGGCCAGGCAGCCGGCCACGGCCAGGCGTCGGCCGTCCACCGCTTCCAGGCCCTCGCCCAGCGTCTCGCCGAGCACCAGCCGCTCGTCGTCACCGTGGACGACGTCCATGAGATCGACGCCCCCTCGCTGGAGTCCCTGCTGTATCTGGTACGGAGGGTGGCGTCGACGCCCGTGCTCGTCGTGCTCGCCGAGCGCTCCCCCGCGCCCCACGCGGCCTCCGCGCTCACCGCCGAGTTCGTCCGCACCCCGCACTGCGAACTGCTCCACCTGGCGGGCCTCTCCCCCGCCGGGGCCGTCTCCGAACTGGCCGTCCGCCTCGGCGAGGAGGCCGCACGTGCCGCCGCGCCCCGCTGGTTGCACGCCTCGGGTGGCAGTCCGCTGCTGCTACGGGCGCTGCTCCAGGACCGGGACGCCGCGGCGGCGGCCCCGCACGGTCCGGCCGGCAGGGACGACGCGGCCCCTGAGGCGGGGCCGGAAGCGGCGGTCGCCCCGGTGGCGGGAGACGCGTGGGAACTGGCCGTCAGGTACCTGCTCGGCCAGCTCGACGACGACACGCTGCGCACCGCCCGCGGCCTGGCCGTCCTGGGCGACACGGCACCACCCGGAGACCTGGAGCGGCTGCTGGGCCTGCCCGTGGGTGCGGCCACGCGGGCCCTGGCCACGCTCGACGCGCTGGGCCTGACCGCGAACGGCCGTTACCGCCTGGACCGGACGCGCACCACCGCCCTGGCGGACATGGCGCCGGAGGAGCGTGCCGTACTCCACCACCGTGCCGCGCGGTTCCTGTACGAGGACGGGGACACGTCCGGCGAGGTGGCCAGGCACCTCGTGGCGGGAGGCCCGCTCGCCGAGAGCTGGGCCCTGTCCGTACTGCGGGACAGCGCCGCGCAGGCGCTGCGGGACAACGCCCCGGACTGGGCGATCACCTGCCTGCGGGTGGCCAAGGACGCGTGCCCGGACCCGGAGTCGGCGGCGAGCGTGCGCTCCGAACTCGCCCAGGCGGAGTGGGAGGTGGACCCCGGCTCCGTACGCCGGCACCTGGAGGCACTGCTGGACGCCCACCGTCACGGGCGGCTGGACCAGCGGCAGAGCATCCGGCTGATCGGGTATCTGCTGTGGCACGGCAGACCGGCGGAGGCCGACGCGCTGTTCGCCGCCCTCGACGGGGCCGAGGAGGAGCTGCTCGAAGAGTCCCTGGCGCGGCTGGAGACCATGAGGGTCTGGTTCGCGCACGCGTATCCCGCGCTGGGCGCCCGGTACCGGCACAGTGCCGCCCTGGAGGAGATGGCACTGGGCCGCAGCGTCGGAGCGGTGGACCCACAGGCCGACGGTGCGCTGGTGCTGTACACGCTGATGGCCGAGGGGCCCACCGGACGGGTGCTCCAGACCGCGGAACGACTGCTCCAGGGCGTGTTGCTGCACGATCCGCCGGTGGCCCCGGCGGTCGCGGCACTGGCGACGTTCATGCACGCGGCGCAGTTGGACCGCGCCGCGGAGTGGTGCGACCAGCTCGTACGGAGTGCTGAGCGGCGCGCGCCCACGGTGCGGGCCTTCCTCGCGGCGGCCAGCGCGGCCGTGGAGAGCCGGCTGGGCAACGCCGACGTCGCCCGGCGGCGGGCGGACGAGGCGCTGACCCTGCTGCCGCCGGCCTCCTGGGGCATCGCCATCGGGGTACCCCTGGCGGCCAAAGTGCTGGCGTGCACCGCGCAAGGCGACACCGAGGCAGCCGCCGAGTGCTTCCGCATGCCTGTGCCGGAGGCGATGTTCCAGACGCTGCCGGGGCTGCACTACCTCCAGGCGCGAGGCCGCTATCACCTGTCGGTACGCCGCTACCACGCCGCCCTGGGCGACTTCCACGCGTGCCGGGACCTGATGGCGGCGTGGCGGCTGGACGTGTCGACGGCCCTGTCCTGGCGGGCGTACGCGGCCGAGGCACTGATCGCGCTGGACAGCCCGGCGCAGGCGCGGGAACTGCTCGCCGAGGAGCTGACACGGCAGAGCACGGCGAACCGGTGGATGCGTGAGGAGTCGCTGCGCGTTCTCGAACAGCTCGGCGCCGACGCCTCCTCCGACCGCCCGCTTCCGGGCAGGCGGTCCGGCCCCAGGGCCGGTGAGGAACTCAGCAAGGCCGAGGGGCGGGTAGCCCTCCTGGCCTCGCAGGGCTACACCAACCGGGAGATAGCCGAGAAGCTCTTCGTCACCGCGAGCACGGTCGAGCAGCATCTCACCCGCGCCTACCAGAAGTTGGGGGTACGCGGCCGTGCCGGGCTGCCCGCGGCACTGGCGGGCCGGACCGCGCCGGGCGCCTGACCGGGCTGGTCAGCAGGCGGGATCGGGGTGAGCCGGGGGGATCGGGCGCCTGACCGGGCGAGTCAGCCGACGGCGCCGGAATCGGAGCCGGAGTCGGGGGAGCGAGGGCCGTCGCCGGTCGGCGTGCGCCGGAAGCCGTGGTCGCTCGTGCGGCCCAGGGCCCCCCGCGCCACGAGTTGTTCCAGCAGGCGCGGCGGCGGGCCGTCGGTCTCCGGGTACGCGTCGTGCAGCCGTCGCAGGGCGGTGAGGGAGGCGTCCAGGCCGATGGTGTCGAGCATCGTGTAGGGGCCCATCCGATGCCCGAAGCCGCCTTCGACCGCCGCGTCCGTCGACCGGGCGTCGGCGTCGGGGTGGTCCAGCAGCTCCACCGCGTGTGCGAGGTACGGGAAGAGGAGCCGGTGGACGACGGTCCCGGGTCGGTCCCAGGAGGTGATCGCGGTCCTGTCGAGGCGCTCGCAGAACGCTCGCGCGGTGCCGACCGCGCGGTCGCTGGTGGACCGGGTGCGAACCAGCTCCACCAACCGGGTGGCGGGGACCGGGCCGGAGAAGCGCAGACCGAGCACGTCACCCGGTCGCCCGGAGGCCTGCGCGCAGGCGGCCACGGACACGTCCGGGGACGCCGTGGCCAGGAGCGTGCCCGGTCGGCACACGACGCCGAGGGTGGCGAACAAGTCGCTGATGAGGGCCGGTTCCGCCAGGGCCTCGATCACCACATCGCAGTCGGCGAGCGGCCGGTACGCGTCGGCCGCGCAGGCCCGCCGTGCGGCCGTCCCCCCTTCCGGGCCGTGGGCCACCACAGCGGTCAGTCCGGCCGCGACGACGGCATCGGCGATGGTGCGCGCACCGGTACCTGACCCCACGATGCCGACACGTCGCACGGCGCCGGCGTTCGGCCCGCCACTCTCCCCGGCCGGGGCGGTGACGACGGGAGCGGCAGCGGCGGAGTGTTGCGGGCATGGGCGGCCGAGGTCGTCGTACGTGTAGAACCCCTGGCCGCTCTTGCGGCCCAGCAGCCCGGCGTCCACGAGGGAGGACAGCAGCGGAGCGGGCCGGAATCGCGGGTCGCCGGTCTTGGTGAATAAACGGGCGAGGGCGGTGTGGACGGTGTCCAGGCCCAGTTCATCCAGGAGGCGCAGCGGGCCCGTCGGCAGGCCGCAGCCGATCCGCATCGCCGTGTCGATGTCCTCCTGGGACGCGTGCCGCTCCTCGGCGAGGGTGACGGCGCGGTTGAGGAAGGCGTGGAGCAGCGCTGCCGCTTCGGCCGCGGGCCGTCCGCCGATGGCCACCGGTACGAGCCCGAGCCGAGCTACCAGGGCATCGAGCGCGGCAACGGCGTCCTCGGCGCTCATCGCCGTACGGACGGGCTCCACGCCCCGGCCCGGCGCGGGTGGCCGCAGGATCCGCAGCCCGAGGGTGGCGGCCGACCGGCCGGAGGCGATGGCCAGACGCGTCAGGGGCAGCCGTGCGGTGGTGGTGACCAGCACGGTGCGGTCCCAGCAGACGCTGTCGAGCCCCCTGAGCACCGCGGTCTTCACGGCCAGGAGTTCGGGCACGGCTTCGACCACGAGGTCGGCATAGCCGAGTGCGGCGATCTCGTTGGTGAGGGTGTACGTGCCGGCGGCGCCGTCCGCGGCCTCCGCCGCCTTCATCCGGCGGTCCACCCGGGCCAGGACATCGAGCCCGGTGTCGACCCCGACAGCGTGGTGACCCGCGGCGCGCACCATGCCCAACAGGGGTTCTCCGACCGAGCCGAGTCCGACCACGCCGACGACCGAACGCCCTCGCCCCATGACGTGCGTGTTCCTCTCTGTGTCGTCCCCTGGTGCCTGGCCCTGGGTGCCTGGCCCTGGCCCTGGCCCTGGCCCTGGTCAGCCTTCCTCTGCGCGGAAGCGGTTGATGGCGTCGATGTGCTTGTCCCGCATCTCCTGGTTCTTCACGCCCATGCCCTCCTCGGGGGCGAGGCACAGCACGCCGACCTT
>NZ_JBFAMP010000020.1:0-60345 GCF_040674455.1 Streptomyces sp. NPDC049837
GAAGGCACCGACAACGTCCTCTACCCCATGAAGGACGCCCTCAAGGCGCGGGCCACCGTCGGCGAGGTCTGCAACGCCCTGCGCGAGGTGTGGGGAGTCCACACCCCCAGCGACACCTACTGAAACACGAGGACGAACCATGCCGTCAGACACCCTCCCACCGCTCCGCGTGGTGATCGCCAAGCCAGGGCTCGACGGCCACGACCGAGGAGCCAAGGTCATCGCCCGCGCCCTGCGCGACGCGGGGGTCGAAGTCATCTACACCGGCCTGCACCAGACGCCACGGCAGATCGTCGACACGGCCGTCCAGGAGGACGCCGACGGCATCGGCCTGTCCGTACTCTCCGGCGCCCACATGACCCTCTTCGCCGAGGTCCTGTCGGTCCTCGCGGAGCAGGACGCCCGGGACATCACGGTGTTCGGCGGAGGGATCATCCCCGACACGGACATCCCGCAACTCCTGGACCTCGGCGTGGCCGCCCTGTTCACCCCCGGCACCCCCACGCGCGCCATCACGGAGTGGGTACGGAGCAACGTACGCTCCCTCTCCGCCCTGCCCTAGCCCCGCCCGGGGTCGGAGAACCGTTCCCGTACGCCACTCGACGCGCTGGTCACCGGCCCCGCCGGCAGGACAGACTCGCCGGCATGGACTTCGACGAACCGAACCTCGACGACCTGAAGACGCCCGACACCCCCGCCTGCGCCGCCGCCCTGGAAGTGGCCACCGCGTACTGCTCACCCGCGATCCTGAACCACTGCGTGCGCGCGTACATATGGGCGGCGGCCCACGGCACGGCGCACGGCATCCCCTACGACCCGGAGCTGCTGTACGTGGCGGCGATGCTCCACGACATCGCGCTGATGCCGGAGTTCGACAGCCACACTGTCGGCTTCGAACAGGCCGGTGGGCACGTCGCCTGGGTGTTCGCCGCCGGGGCGGGCTGGCCGGTGGCCCGCCGCCGACAGTTGGCGGAGGTCATCGTCGCGCACATGCTGGACGACGTCGACGTGCACCGGGACCCCGAAGGCCACCTGCTGGAGCGCTCCACGAGCCTGGACATCTCGGGCCGTCACATGGACGACTTCCCCGCCGCGTTCACGGCCGAGGTCCTCGGGCGCCACCCCCGCCTCGGCATCGCCGAGGAGTTCCTCGCCTGCTTCCGCGATCAGGCGGCGCGCAAGCCGGACAGCTCACCGGCGGCCGCGCTGCGCAACGACATCGCCGGCCGGATCCTCACCAACCCGCTGGATTCCTGAGCCACCCGTCCAAGGGGGCGGCTTTTACGCCCGTGCGCGCCCCCCACGCGCTCCCGCGCCACGAGCCGTCGGGCGGGGGCCCTCCGAAGCCGTTCACGTTCCTCTCGGCGGCTGCTAGCTTCGCGCCAACGCAGCGTGCGGCATCGGGGGAGGCGGCGGCATGGCCGAAGGCACGCGGGGCGACGGGGCATACGGCAGGTCCGCCGATCCGGCGGAGGACGCGGCCGAGCACCTCGCCGCGGCGATCGGGACACCGGCCTGGCCGCAGGCCCGGGACCGGGTGCTCGGCCTCCTCCCGGAGGACGACCCCCGGGTGAACGAGCGGATCGACGCCTGGGCGGCCGACGCGGCGCGTCACGAGGGCGAGGCCCTGACGGAGTACCTCACGCAATCGCTGCCGGGATGGCGCGAGAAGATCGAGGCGTACCTCGCCGACGACCCCGACCGGGCGGAGGAGGCCCGCCGGTTCGCCGACTCCGTGCAGTCGCTCCTGCCACCGCCGGACGGCGCCACGACCCAGAACGTCACGGCGACGGGCCACGGCACCGTCAACGCCGTGCAGAACGGCAACATTTACTACCAGGTCGTGCTGGGCCTCGCCCCACGGCCCCGGATGAGTCGCGGCAAGGCGGCCGGCATCACGGTCACCACGATCGCGGCGTCCACGGGCGGCGGCCTCGCCGCCGCCGACCGTCTCGCCACCGACGCCGTGAACCAGGCCGGTGAGGGCGCGCTGCCGCAGGCGCCGCTCGCCGACCCGGTCCACGCGTCCACCGCGGCCGCGCAGACCACCGGCTCGGCGTCGACCGCCGGCTCCGCTGCCGGCTCCGCTGCCGGAGCGTCGACGACGGGCGCCGCGACCGGACTCGCCAAGGCCGGCGGCGCCGTCACCAAGGCGCTCGGCCTCGGTGGTGCCGCCGGCGTCAGTGGGCCCGTCGTGGCCGTCGTGGTCTCGGTCGTGGCGGTCGTGGTCACCACCGCGAGCGTCCTCCTGCCCCGTATCGCGAACCAGACGTCGTGCGACACGGCCGCCGAAGGGCGCTCGCCCGCCGCGGTCCTGGCGGAGGCCGCCCGGCGCGTGGAGCTGACGAGCTTCCGCTACGACGTCACCCGCGGCCGGCACCAGGTCACCGGAGCGGCGGACCCGCACGCCCGTACGGCCTGGTTCCGGCAGGGGCTCACGGGCGGCCCGGTCACGACCGGCACGATCGACCGGGGCAAGGTCGTGCTGCCCACCGGTACGGCGGCGCCGTCCGGCGCGGACCCCCGGTGGGTACGGGCCGACGGCGCCTTCACCGACGCCGTCGACCCGGCGGGCCCGGCGCGGGAGCTGCGGTCGGTGACGGGTGCCCGGCGCGACGGCTGCGCGTTCACCGGAACGCTGGCCGCCGCCGCCGAGCCCGCGGTCGCGCGGTCGGGCCCCGGCTCGGCCCGGCCGGTCGCGGCCACCTCCGCGCCGCCTCCTGCCGGCACCTCCGCCGTGGACTTCACGGCACGTATCGACGACCGGGGCAGGCTCGTCCACCTCACCACCGAAGGGTCCGCCGGCCGGCCCCCCGTCACCGCCCGCTACGGGAACTTCGGACTGGCCGTCACCCCGTCCGCGCCACCGTCCGGCGGCGCACCGGCACCGTCCGCACCGACGCGGTCCGAAACCGCCACCCTGGACGGCCGGTGGAGGGGGGAGTGGTCCACGGGTTTCGGCGTCGGCGGGTTCACGGCCACCCTGACCCAGGACGGGAACCGCATCAGCGGAGACCTGACGGTCGAAGGGGTGCCCTGCTCCCTCAGCGGGCCCCTCAGCGGCACGCTCGAGGGCGATCGCATCACCTTCGGCACCGTGAACAGCGCGCGGAAGATCACGTTCAGCGGGAGCGTGGACGGCGACACCATGCGCGGCACCTATGAGACCGACTGCTACGACGCCTCCGGCCCCTGGACCGCGCGGCGCGAAGGCCCCTGACCGAGGAGGCACGCTCGTGAACCCCGACTGGCTCACAACCCTCGCCGCGGCCGGCTCGGCGGCCCTGGTCAACGCCGCCTCCACCGACCTCTGGCAGTCCGCCCGGGACCGCTTCGCCCTGCTGCTGGGCCGCGGCGACGCCCACCGCACCGAAGCGGCGGCCCGGCGCCTGGACGCCCTGCGGCACATCGCCCAGGAACCCGCCAACGCCCGCGACCTGGCCGAGGCCCGCCGCGCCTGGCGACTGCGCCTCCAGGACCTGCTGGAGGAACACCCCGGCGCCGCCGACGAACTCCGGTCCGCCATCGCCGCCTTGCCCCCGCCCCCGCCCCGTCCGGCCCCAGCCGCGCAGCAGCACAACAGGGCGCACGACCACGCCACCGTCAACGCCGTCGTCAACGGCGACCTGACGATCCACCAGACCCTGCCGGGCCGGTCGCACGACTAGGTGCCGAGCGGTCCGGCACCGCACACCGTCCCTACGCCCACCGCATCCCGATCGCGGACAGCCGTTCCACCCGCTCCGGTGACAGGGTCGCGGCCCGGGTCCGCTGGTTGCTCACCCAGGAGCCGAGTTTGACGTGGTGTTCCCGGACGCCGCCCCCGTCGTCCTCCACGGTGACCGTCTCCACGTGTTTGCGGGGTACGCGCAGGTGCCCCTCACGCTCGTAGAACCGGGTCGCCGCCGCGAAGTTGACCGCCCACTTGTCGGCCTGGGAGCGGCGCGGCGGGGGCTTCTCGTCCTCGGCGGCCGGTTCGATGCCGAGGACCTGCTCGCACATCCACTGCTGCACCGTGCTCAGCCCGTCCCAGCCGAGCCGCTGCGCCGTGACCCACCGCCCGAGGTCCTCGCCCTGCCGGACGGCCTCGCCCGGCCGGGTGGGGAGCGTGCCGCCCGCTTCCAGGTGCTTCCAGGTCAGGTGGAAGCACCGCTGCCAGGTGACCGGCCAGGCGGGGCACCACGACGGGTCGATGTCCTCCAGTTGTTCGCGCCGCTCGGCGGACAGCACCGTGGCCCTGGTCCGCAGCGGCGGCAGCCCCGCGGCCAGCCGCTGCTCGTTCTCCATGGCCCTGCGGGCGGCGGCCCGCGCGTTCTTCAGCCAGATGCCGACCGGCGCCCCCTGGTAGGTGGCGTCCAGCGGCGCCAGCAGGTGACCCTTCTCCGCCGCCCACGCGCGGGCCGCGGCCAGCCCCTCCTCCCAGGCCACGTCGTGGTGCGACCACACCATGTCCAGCCGCTCCAGCGCCGCCACCCGCTCGTCGTCGAGGCCGCCCCGGGCGTGGGAGCGCCGTGCGTCGGCGATCCACTGCCCCAGCGGGAACCCCGCGAGGGAGCTGGGCCACCCCTCCACCTCCGCCCCCTCCCCGGTGGGCACCCGGTAGGTGAACGGCACGCGCAAGTCACCGTGCAGCCGGCGGTAGAGGTGGGCGGCCTCGATGCCGCGCCGCCAGTGCCTGCGCTCGGGGTTGAGGACGCGCAGGTTGATGAACGCGGCCAGGGCGGCCGGGTCGCGCGGCGTGGAGAACTTCAGCAACCGCCTGGCGGGCGCGCTGACGCCCGCCCACGGCCCGTGCTCCTCCTCGCCCTCGGCGCCCGTCTCCCGGCCCTTGGGGGAGCGGCTGGGGGCCTGCCGCTCGGCGAGCTGCTCCACGATGCGGGCGTCGTGGGCGCGGAGGGCCTCCAGCAACTTCGCCAGCCCGCCGTACGCGCGCGAGGTGAGCATGTTGTCCGGCGTCTCGCCCGGCCCGAGCAGTACGGGCACCACCAGCGCGGCCGTCTTGCCCTCGCCCGGCCGCATCCGCAGCGCCCGCCCCACCGCCTGCACCAGGTCCGGCATCGAACCGCGTACGTCCGCCCAGTACACCGAGTCGCAGTTGCGGGTGTCGACGCCCTCCCCGAGCACCCGCACGGACCCCAGGAAGCTCTTCTCCACCGCCGTGCCGTCCGCCGCGACGCCCTCGGCGAACTCGGCGAGCACGCGCTTGCGGTGCAGCGGCTTGTGCTCGCCGCACAGCCAGTCGACCCGGATCGTCCTCGGGTACCGCTCCGGGTCGTCGGCCCACAGCTTGGCGGCGACGTCCGGCAGGCCCGCCGCGAACGCCTCCGCCTCCTTCACCATGTGGTGGAACACCAGCGTGCGGTGGAACCCCTCCTCGGCCGACGCCTTCACCAGCGCCGTCTGGAGGGCCGCCAGCCGCGCCCCGCGCACCGCGTCCGTACGCCCCTCCGCGCCCAGCAGCACGGCGGCCTGGAACCGCGTGTCGGCCACGTCCACGCACACCACCTGGTACGGCGCGCAGATGCCCCGGTCGATCGCCTCCGACAGCGTGAGCGTGTAAGCGCGGGCGCCGAACGGCCCGTCGGGGTCGTCCTCCATGCTCGCCACCAGCTCACCCGGCACGCCCGGCTCCTGGCCCTCCTCCTCACCGAGCTGCCAGAGCCGGGGTGTCGCGGTCATGTAGAGGCGCCGCAGCGAGGGGATGCGGGTGTTGTCGTGCACGACCGCCCACGGCTTGCCGATCCGGCCCGAGGTCCGGTGCGCCTCGTCCACCACGATGAGGTCCCAGCCGGCGAGGCCGGCCCGGTGCGCCCGCTCCAGCGTCCCGAGGCCGAGCGAGGCGTACGTGGCGAACACGGTGTACCCGTCCAGGTACCGCGTCCACTCCACCAGCTCCTCGGCGCTCGTGGTGTTCGGGAAGGGCACGTCCTCGCCGCGCAGCGAGGAGACCCCGATCACCGGCCCCGGGCGCCCGCCCTCGCGCCAGGCGGCCTCCGTCTGGGCGAGCAGGTCCAGCGACGGCACCAGGACCAGCACCCGGCCCGCCCGAAGCTCCTCCGCGCACCGCACGGCGACGAGGGTCTTGCCCGACCCGGTCGCCATGATCACCTGCGTACGCAGCCCCCGCTCCGGCACGAGCGGCGCGGGTGACTCGAAGGCCCGCAGCACCGCGTCGACGGCTTCCTTCTGATGGGGCCGGAGCGTCTTCCTCGTCACGGCCTCATGGTAACACCTGTTACCATGAGGGTATGGCCAAGACACAGCTCGGAGCACGAGTCGACCAGGACGTCGCGGAGCTCGCCAAGAAGCGCGCCGCGGACCTCGGACTGAGCATCGGGGACTACCTCGCCCGCCTCGTCCAGGACGACGCCAGCGGCCTGCGCGCCCGCGCCGTCGAGGCGGCCTCCCGCTTCCTCGCCGAGCACCGGGACGTCTTCGACGAGGCCGAGGACGCCCAGCGCGCGGCCGAGGATGCCCAGCAGCCGCGCCCGGGAGCGCACGCCGCCTGATGGACCTGCACATCGACGTCCCCTGGATCCTGCAAGTCGCCGAGGCGGCAGGGGTCGACGACCCCGCCCCTGACGACTACGGCGTCCCCGTCGCCGCGGTCGCGCGCCACCGGGCCGAGCTGTTCGAGCAGCCGGTCTACGACGGCCCCTACGCCAAAGCGGCCGCCCTCGTCCACACCCTGGGCCGCTGCCGCTGGCTGGAACGCTCCAACCTCGCCGTCGCCGCCGCCACGGGCGTCATGTACCTGGAGGCCGCCGGCATCCCCGTCAAACCCACCCGCGACGACGCCATCGCCCTGCGCGACCTCCTCCTCGCCCCCACCTGCACCGCCGCCCGCATCGCCACCCTGCTGCGCTCCTGGCCCACGGCCACCTAGCACAAAGCCCGGCCGGCCCCCTCGCGTGCCCGGTCACTTGGACGCCACAGGGCGACACCGTGCTCCGCCAGCGCCTCGGGGAGCGAGGCCAGGGCGGGGAGTTGCTCGATGTGGTGGACCCCCGGCGGCGGGCCGCCGGTCAGCAACTCCCGGGCGACGTGGGCCGTGACCAGCCCGGTGACCCGGCTCTGCGCCCGTCCGGTGAGCGCGAACACCGCATGCCGGACCCCGCGCCGCGCGTCGGCCCGCACGGCGAACCCGTCGTCCCCCACGTGGACCCGCCCGAAGGCGGCCGTCAACGCCCGCCGCACCGCGGGCCGGTGGACGCCCCGCAGCAGCCCGGCGCGCCGCGACCCGAACAGCATGGCGGTGAGCGGCCGGGAGTCCAGGCACAGACGGGTCGTCACCCCGGCGACGCCGAGGGTGCGGGGCAGGGTGTGCTGGTCGGAGAACGGGAACCAGTGCGCGGTGCGCGTGCCGTACCCGGGCAGGCCCGTCCTCGCCGGCCCGGCCTCCGGGGCCCGGGCCAGCCCCTCGACCGTCCAGCGGACCGCGTCGCCGCCGTGCCGGTCGCCGGTCCCCAGGAGGACCGTGAGGTCGACGTGCTCGGCGCCGCCGACGGCCTCGTGCGCCCGGCGGGCGAGGAGGTTGGTCAGGCCGGGCGCGACACCGACGCTCAGCACGGCGGTGGCGCCCGAACCGGCCGCGAGGCCGTGCAGGTCCGCCACGTCGTCGAGCAGCCGGGGCGTCGCGGAGATGTCGACGAGGTGGACACCGCTGCCCAGGCACACCCGCGCCACGCCGGCGTCGGGCGGCTCGGCGCACAGCACCACCGCCGCCACGTCGCCCAGTTCCTCCAGCGTCCGCCTGAAGCCGCCCGGGTCGGTGAGGTCCACCCGCACCCCGCCGAGCCGCCGCGCCCTGTCCGGGTCGCGCCCCGCGACCACCACCCGGCCGGGGAACCAGTCGCCGAGCGTCGCGGTCACCGTCGCGCCGACGGCGCCGTAGCCACCGACGACCAGGACGCGCCCGCCGTCCCCGCCCCGTTTCGCTGTAGTCATCCTCCAATGAAATACCGCCGTGCCCGGCAGCGGACGCTCGACCCCGCCTTCCGGCTGTCCACGCGCCGTGGCGCGATGCGTTCTCAGGGGCTGCCCCGATGCCCCGCGCCCCGCCCGGTCCTACCGTCGGGACGCGACGGCCGACGCCGGCCCTGACGCACTCCGGCCCGGGAACTCAGGGTCAGCCCCGATGCGGGCCGCCCTCCGGCTCCCTACTGTGGGCCGTACGGGGCAGGACACGGGGGAAAGCGGGGGAAAACGGGGGAGTTGTCCTGCTGGATGTGACCGGCTTCCGCCTGCCGAGGGCGGGAGCCGGTCCTCATGCCCGGAGGTAGGTGAGCACGGCGAGAACCCTGCGGTTGTCCATCAGGCCCGGTTCCAGGCGCAGCTTGGTGAACACGCTGCGGATGTGGGTCTCCAGCGTCTTCGCGCTGACGCCCAGCCGTCCGCTGATCGCCTCGTTCGAGCGGCCCTCCGCCATCAGGGCGAGCACCTGGCGCTCGCGCGCGGTCAGCCCGTCCAGCAGGCTGTCGGCGCGCCGGCGCGCCAGCAGCCGGGCGACGATCTCCGGGTCGATGGCGGACTCCCCGGCGGCCACCCGTTTCAGGGCGTCGTACAGCTCGTCCGCGTCGGCCACCCGCTCCTTGAGGAGGTACCCGAAACCCCGGGGCTCGCGCGCCAGGACCTCGACGGCCGCGCTCGTCTCGACGTACTGGGACAGCAGCAGCACACCGGTGCCGGGGTGCCGTGCCAGGACCGCCCCGGCGGCCCGTACGCCTTCGTCGGTGTGGGTCGGCGGCATACGGATGTCGAGGAGCACCGCGTCCGGCTGCTCCCGGGCCACCAGCGTCAGCACGTCTTCCGCGTCACCGGTCTGCCCCACCACCTCCACGCCGCAGTCCTCCAGCAGGCGGACCAGCCCCTGCCGCAACAGGGGGGCGTCCTCGGCCACGATCACGCGCACGGCAGCTCCGCCCGGATCCGGGTGCCTTCCCCGCGCGGGCTGTCCACCGCCAGCGTGCCGCCCACCGCGGCCACCCGGTCGGCCAGCCCCGACAGACCGGTGCCGTGCGACGGCTGGTCGTCGGACGGCATCCGTACGCCGCCGACGCCGTCGTCCGCCACCTCCACCACGAGCCGCGCACCGCTGCGCCGCACGCCCACCCGGATGCGCCGCGCGGCCGCGTGCTTGACGGCGTTGGCCATGGCCTCGCACACCAGGAAGTACGCGGTGGTCTCCACGAGCGGCGCCCAGCGGCCGGGTTCGGCGTCGACCGTGACCGGCACCGGGCACTGCTCGGCGAGCGCCGTCAGGGCCGGGCCAAGTCCCGCGCGGCCGAGGACCGCCGGGTGGATGCCCCGGGCCAGGTCCCGCAGCTCCTCCAGCGCCTGGCGCAAGCTCTCCTCCGCCTCGGCGACGGTCCGCCGCAGCGCCGGATCGGCGCCCTGCGCGAGCCCGGCGTCGAGCCGGCGCAGCGTCATCAGGGTGTACAGCATCCGGGTCTGAGCACCGTCGTGCAGGTCCCTCTCCAGTTTCTTCCGCTCGTCATAGGCGGCTTGGAGAATACGCCGGGGACTGAGCCCCGCGCGCGGCCGCAAGTCCCGTGACCAGAGCCGGACGACCGCACCGGCCGCGTCGAGCAGGTCCGGGTCCTCCCCGAGCGCCCGGTCGTGCTCCAGGACGGCATCGGCGCCCTCGTCCTCGCCCACCGCCACCCGCGTGACGTCCCTGCCCTCGTCCTCGCCTCCCGCGCCCGGCGCGGGCAGGCGCACGGGACGGCCGTCCGGATCGGTGTAACCGCCGTCCTCCGCCCGTACGCCCAGCACCAGGGACGGATCGCCCAGCGTCCTGCGCAGCATCTTCTGCATGTCGGCCTGGGTGGGCGCACGGCCCGCGCTCGTCACCAGGTCGCCCACCGACGCCCGCCGCAGACGCATCCTCAGCAGGCTCACCAGGAACACGACCGGCACGGCCACCTGACTGGCGTCCGACAGGGCGGTCATGACGGCGTCGGCCGCGCCGAGGGCCTCCGGGTTCAGCAGGTACAGCACCTCCCAGGCCACGAACGTGAAGGTCAGCCCGACGGCGACCCAGGCGGGCAGCAGGACCCTGCGCCGCGCGGGGCTGCCCGTGCGCCACCGCCGGACCAGGGTCAGGGCGACCAGCACGGTCAGGACCACACCGGCCCAGCGGTAGGCGAGGTCCACCGCGTCGAAGGCCTCGGGGGAGTGGAGGACGAGCAGGGCGTTCGGACCGCAGTCCGCGCACGACAGGTAACTGGTCGAGGCGTCCGCCGCCGGGTCGTACAGCATGGCCCGTACGAGCCCCCCGACGGCCACCAGCGCGTACCCCGCGACGATCAGCCGGCGCTCGTGCGCGGTGGCGGCGCGCCCGTCGGGGAACACCAGCAGCAGGTGGGCGAGGACGGCCAGATTGAGCGCCTCGCCCCAGGCCCCGGCCGCGAAGAGCACCGGCACCGGGAAGCCCTGGAGGTTGCCCAGGAACCAGGTGAGCCCCTCGGCGAGCAGCAGCCGCCCGGTGCGGTTGGCCGGGCGCCGCACCCACGCCACCAGCCCGGACACGGCGAACGCCCAACCGACCGCCAGGTCGCGCACCAGGTCGGCCGGCTCGCCCCCCGCCCTGCGGTACGCCCACGCGCCCAGCCCGCCCGCGACGAGGGCCACGGCTCCCCACGGCACGACCACCCGCCACACAGCGGCACCCCGAAGGGCGCCTCCACGCGCCGTCTCCCCCTGCATGCTCCTCCTCGCCAAGCGGTGCCCGCCCCATTCTCACCCGCGCGGGACCCGCGCCCCCCGTCCGGCGAAGGTCCGGCGAAGGTCCGGCGCACTTCCGCCGGGCGTCCGGCGAAGGAGAATTCCTTTCAATCTCATTTCTCGCCCTTCCAAAGAAATGATCCCCGGCCGGATACGAGCGGTCGCCCGCTTGGTTACTGCCGTGTCTTATACACGCCACAGGAGCGATAAAAGGCCCGCGGATACACCCAAATGACCTGCTGAAGTCACCCTATTGCCGCGCATCGGGCTCAAGATCCACGGCGTTAGGGCGAACGTGACTACAGAACAGGTACCTGGATCGTTTCCCAACGGCCTCGCCGCGACCATCCGGGCGGGAAAGTGGACATTCACGCCCCGATTTGCCGCTTTGCCCCTGGGGAAACACGCCACTTTGCACGATGAACGTCATTGCATCCCCCTGGAGTACACCTCCGCGGTCCTGGAGGACTTCCTGTTGACGATGAACAGAATCCAGACAGAGTTCCACCGGCTGGCGTCGCGGGCCCGCGGCCCCTTCGCTGCACACGGCGGTGAACAGCCGGGGCAGCCCCGCCATGTATGAGTCCCACGGCCGCCACGTCAAGCCCCCCGTCGACGTCCCGCACGTCGAGCCGCTGTTCCCCTCCTGGGACCCGGCGGAGGAGCTGGCCAGCATGCTCCAGGGCACCATCCCCCACCAGCACGGCGGCATCCCGCCCCTGATGACGGACGCCACCGACATCCACACCGCCGGCGGTGGCGGCCCGATGGCCGGACTGGAACAGATCACCGCCGAACTGCCCCCCGTACGGCCTCCCATAGCGAGCCACCGCCGCACGGCGGCCAACAAGCGCGTCCTGAGCCTGCTGCAGACGTGCAGCGTCCTCACCGCCGCCATCGCCGCGGCCATTGTCTCGATGGTCAGCCTCTACGGCGGCATGGTCACCTACGACCCCCTGCGCCACATCGCCGAACCCCGCACCTCCGACGCCGTCGTCCAGTGGTGGCCCCTGCTGGTCTACGGCCCCTGGATGGTCGCCTCGCTCTCCATCCTCCGAGCGGCCCTCCACCGCCGCCGCGCGGCCCACTCCTGGTTCGTCGTCCTGCTCTTCTCGACGATCGCCATGCTGCTGTGCGTCTCCCAGGCCCCCAGGACGCTCTCCGACGCCGCGGCGGCCGCCCTGCCCTCGATCGCCGCACTGGCCTGCTTCCAGCAGTTGGTCCGCCAGATCACCCTGACGCGCCCGCCCCGCCAAACCGCCCCCCGCCACCGCAGCGCCCCCACCCCGCCACCGCCCAGACCCACACCGGAGGAACCGACCCGAGCGGGTCCGGCCCCCGAGTAGACAGCGGCGCTCCCCGTACCCGGGCGCGGAGGTCTCAGCGCTCCGGGTCAGCCGTACTCACTCGTCATCGAGGCGCGCCGGGGCGGTCCTCGCCGCCGCCGGCCTGCTCTCGGGCTGCGACGAGGAAAAGGCGGGCCGGCTGGTCTCGCTGAGTACGCGCACAAACTCCTGACGCGCCTTCAGCTCCACGGCGTCGACCTTCCAGGGCCGCAACATCGCCGGTCCAGCCAGGGCTGACATGACCGTGCACGCGGACGCACAGGCGACAAGCAGCCACAGAGTCGTGCTCATCTGCATGACACTCCCTCTCCACGCTCAGGACGCGAAACCTCTGTGACGGGATTTGTGTCGCAGGGGTCGCACGCATAACTTCTGCGCATATTCCGGAGTCACGGAAAGGATTGGCGAATACTCGCCACGAGTGTTTGGAGTAGCAACTGAGAAGCTATGGGCCTATTTTCGCGCACAGTGGAGCCGGATCACCAATGCTGACGATCAATGGAAACGCCAACACGGTGACGCAGAGTTGTCGGTGGGTGAAGATGATCATTCCGTTAAAGGGCCGGCCCGGGCCGGCCGATGACGGCGGTGTGACTCTTCCCTTCCACCGCCTGCGCATGACGGCCGCCGGATTGCTCGCCGCCTTGTGCCTGATGGCGCCGGGCACACCGGCCGTACCGGCCGGGACCGAGGGCCTCCGGGCGCTGTTCGGGTCGGAGAACCGCGCGATCCGCACCGGCGAGCAGGTCGTCGCCGTGACGTTCAACGCGGCGTGGAACGACGCCGGCCTGGACCGCATCCTCGGCGAGCTGGCCCGCCGTCGGACGCCTGCCACCTTCTTCCTGACCGGCGACTTCGCCGGCCGGCACCCCGAAGTGGTCCGGAGCATCGCGGCCGCCGGGCACGGCCTGGGCAACCACTCCTACAGCCACCCCTACTTCAAGGACCTGACGGCGGCGGAACGTACCCGCGAAGTCCTGGCGGCGGACCAGGCCCTGCGCGCGGCCGGCGCGGGAGCGGCCCGTACCCCGTTCTTCCGCTTCCCCTACAGCGAGACCAGCCCCGCACACATCCGGGAGGTCAACGCCCTGGGATTCGCGGACATCGAGTTCACCACCGACACCAACGGATGGAAGGGCACCGACGGCGGCATGACCGTGGACCAGGCGGTACGCAGAGCACTGGACGCCCTCCGCCCCGGAGCCATCCTCCAGATGCACCTCGGCGCCCCCGAGGGCCGCACCGAGGTGCTCGACGCGCACGCCCTGCCGCTCATCCTCGACGCCTTCGCCGCCCGCGGCTACCGCGTCATCGATCTCCGGACCCTCCTCGACCGGCAGCGGCGGCCGGGGCGCACCTGAGGTGTACGCCGCGCGCCGGCCGGTGAGTCCTGTTCCTACGCAGGCCTGGCCGGCAGCCGTGTGCCCAGTGCGGCGGCGGTGCGGGCGAGGGGCGTGGTCATGATCTCCGCGACGCTGGAGCGGCCGGCGATATAGGCATCAAGGCGGTGCCATGCCGTGGGCAGGCGGGTCAGGGCGGCGTGGACGAGGGCCGGGTTCCGTGCGAAGACGCTCATCAGGGTGGCACTGGCCCGCATTTCGGGGCCGAGGACATCGCTGATCCGCTGTTCGTAGTGGCCGGTGGCGGCCCTCGCCGCCTCCTCACCGGAGGCGGCGACGATACGGGCGGCCGCGCGGCCGGCGAGGGCTCCCGAGCGCAGGGCGTAGGAGATGCCTTCCCGGGACCAGTGATCGACCAGAGCCGCGGCGTCCCCGGCGACCAGCACGCGACCCCGGGCCAGCGGGGAGTCGGGACGGCGGCAGCGGGTCAGATGGCCCGTGTCATGAAGGGGAGGAGACGTGTGCAGGCCGTGACGCTTGAGGAAGTCGTCCTTGTACGCGCGCAGAGCCGTGGGGTTGCCGCGGGCGGCCACCACTCCGGCGGTGCAGATGTCCCCTTTGGGGAACACCCAGCCGAAGGAGCCCGGCAGGGGCCCCCACTCGAGCAGGACACGGCCTCGCCACCGGTCCGCGGTCCGCGCGTCCACGGGAGCCTCCACCTCCAGGGCGAGGTCGACTTGAGCACAGCGCACCCCTACGTACCGGGCGACTCTGCTGGCACTGCCGTCGGCGCCGATCAGAACCCGCGTGCGCAGGGTGTCGCCGCGGTTGGTCCGCAGGGTCACCGTGTCGCCTTCTTGGCACAGGGTGGTCAGTGCGGTGGTATCGCGGACCGTGGCGCCCGCGGCGGCCGCGGCTTCGGTCAGTGCCGCGTCGAGTTCACTGCGGAAGACCAGGGCGCAGGTGGGGTCGCTGGACGTACGGGTCCGTTTCCTGCGCCCGTTGAGGGTGAAGGTGAACAGGCGGGCCGTGTCGAGGACGTTCAGGGGCAGGCCGGGAGGCAGGGCGGCGAGGGACGCTCCGATGAGGCCTCCGCCGCAGGTCTTGTAACGGGGGATGGCGGCGCGTTCCAGCAGCAGCGCCTCGCAGCCGTTCTCGGCGGCGACACGGGCGGCGGTGGCGCCGGCCGGGCCGGCGCCGACAACGATCACGTCCCATGTTCCGGGGGCGCGGGAGGGGAAGGAAGGGGCTGGCATGCGACGCTCACCTCGCGGATTGGGAAGCGGTGGGGCCGGGTCCGTCAGCTTTCGGTGCTCGGCGGGGTGACGGTCTCCGCCCGGTCCGGCCGCAGCCGGTCCAAGAGGTAGTGGGTGAGAGCGGAGGCGGTGGGGTGCGTCCACATCACGGTGGTGGGGATGTCCAGCGCCAGTTCGCGTTGCAGGCGGTTGCGCAGGGCGATCGCCATGAGCGAGTCCAGGCCGAGGCTGACCAAGGACGTGTTGGCGTCGAGCCGGTCGGCCCCCACCCGGAGCACCGCCGCGATGTGTTCGATGACATGCGGTTGCAGCGTCCGGTGACGCTCCTGGGCACTGTCGGCCTTCCTCAGCGACTCCAGGAGGGCACTGCGGGCACAGGAGGCGTCCGTGTCCGCCGCCGGGCCGGTCAGGCCGCTGAAGAAGGCGGTACGGCCGGTGGCGGGATAGGACTCCAGCCACCGTGGAAGGTCGGCGGGGGTGTAGGCGGTGCGGACGCGGTCGTGGCGGAGGATGCGCTCCAGGGCGGCGATGCCCTCCTCGGGCGTGATCATTGTGTAGCCGCGCTGTTCCATCCCGGCGCCCCGGCCGACCTGCGCCCAAGGGCCCCAGTTGACGCAGGTGGCCGGCAGGCCCTGAGCACGGCGCCAGGAGGTGAACTCGTCCAGCCAGGCGTTGGCGGCCGCGTAGGCGCCTTGCCCGGGGTTGCCCAGCAGGGAGGCGGCGGAGGAGAAGGTGACCCACCAGTCCAGGCTCTGGTCCCGGACGGCCTGGTGGAGCAGCCAGGCGCCGGTCGCCTTCGGCCGCCAGACCTTCTCCAGAAGGGCGGGCGTGAGGTTGGCGACGGTGGCGTCCTCGACGACGGCCGCGGCATGGACGACGCCGCGCAGCCGGTGGCCGGTGGCCAGAGCGCCGCGCACCAGGGCGTCGGCCACGCCCGGTTCCGCGATGTCACCGTTGACGACATCGATCCGTACGCCGAAGGAGGCGGTGAGGGCGTCGAGGGCGGCATGGGTGGCGGCGGTGGGTGCGGTACGGGATGCCAGCACCACGGCCCCGGCACCTCGTTCTGCCAGCCACCGGGCGACCAGGAGCCCCAGCCCGCCGAGCCCCCCGGTGATGACGTAACTGCCGTCGGAGCGGACGACGGTGACGTCCTCGGGCCGCACCGGCAGGGTGTCGGCGCCTTCGGCGGGCCAGGTGAGGACGAGTTTGCCGATGTGCCGGGCGGAGGCCATGGTGTGGAAGGCCGACGGAGCCTCGGCGACGGGGTACTCGGTGAGGGGCAGCAGCGGCAGGGTGCCGTCCGCGAGCATCCCGGCGAGTTCGCGGTAGCCGACGGCGAGCGTTCGCGGGCTCTCCCTCATCATCATCAGCACGTCGACACCGGCGAAGGTGACGTTGCGGCGGAAGGGCAGCAGGCCCAGCCGGGTGTTGGCGTAGATGTCCCGCTTGCCGAGCTCCACGAACCGGCCCTGACGTGCCAGCAGGTCCAGGCTCGCGGACTGGGCGGCCCCGGCGAGGGAGTTGAGCACCACATCGACGCCGCGGCCCCCGGTCAGCTCGCGTACCCGGTCGGCGAAGTCCAGGGTGCGGGAGTCCATCACATGGGAGACGCCCAGTTCCCGCAGATAGGCCCGTTTGGCCTCGCTGCCGGCGGTGGCCAGGACCTCCGCCCCGCAGGCCCGTGCGAGGTGCAGCGCGGCCAGGCCGGTGCCGCCGCTCGCCGAGTGGATGAGGACCCGCTCCCCGGGCCGCAGCCGGGCCAGGTGCCGCAGCCCGTACCAGGCGGTCAGATAGGCGCACGGCAGGCCGGCCGCCTCCTGCGCACTTACTTCGGCCGGGACCGGGAGGACACAGTCGGCGCGGACGGTCGCGAAGGACGTCATGACGGCGGACTCGGTGGCGTCCACGAACATCGCGGCCACGCGGTCGCCCTCCCGCACTCCGCGGACGCCCTCTCCGACGGCGGTGACGACGCCCGCGCCGTCGAAGGCACAGACGTCCGGCTGCTCCTCTCCCGTGCTGAAGCGCCGGTAGACGCCCATGGCCTGCAGCACGTTGATGAAGTTGACGCTGGTGGCTTCGACCCGGACCTCGACCTCGCCCGGTCCGGGCCGGCGGCGGGACTGGGCGACGAACTCGAAGGAGTCCAGGTCGCCGACGCGGGCGAGATGGAGCGCCACCCGGTCACGCCGCCGGTCGACGGTGCTCCGGTGCCGCTCCCGCTCTTCCATCGGGGTGTTGCGCAGCCGGGCCAGGTGGCGCGTCCCGCTCCGGTACGCGACCTCGTCCTCGTCGTCGGGGCACGACAGCAGTTCGGCGGCCACCTGCCGGACCGGCGTCCCCGGATCGACGTCCAGGACGCCGGGACGCAGTTCGGGATGCTCGTAGCTCAGGACTCGCACCAGCCCGCGCAGGCCGGCCTGTCCCAGGTCCGGCAGGTCGTCGGGCGCCACCTGCTGTGCGGTGCCGGTGACCGTCCACAGACGGGGCGCCGGCCCGCCGTCGGCGGCCTTCGCCAGGCCGCGGGCCGTCCCCAGCAGGCCGGCGACCCGGTCCCGCGCCTCGCCGTCGGGTGAGGCACCGCCGCATGCCGTGCCGGAAGCCGGCAGGTACACCACCGCCTGCGGTGTGTCGTCGCCGGACCGGGTGAGCGCGAGCGGAGCGGGACCGCCCTCGACGTCCTCGGCCGGGGCGGGCGTCAGGACCCGTACCACCGCGCCCTGCTCTTCCAGGGCCTCTCCCAGGGCGGTCGCGTACGCCTCCCGCCCGGGCTCCGCCACCAGCGTCCACGCTCCGTTCGCCGCCTTCGGCGCGGGGCGCTCGCCGGGCTCCCAGACGGCCTGGAGCAGACGCCGGTCGAAACGCTCGTCCGCGCTCTCGGCGGGCATGTGGCGGAACTCCACCCCGGTGGCGTCCGCGACCACGGTGCCGTCGTCCGCCCATAGCCGGAAGTCCGCCGTGTACCGGCTGCCCTCCGCCCGCCCGAGCGTCACCAGGCAGTACCCGCTGAGCGGGACCGCACGGTACAGCCGCAGTTCCTCGATCCGCCGGGGCAGGATGCCCCCGGCGGGTACGCACCCGGTGCGCAGCACGGCACCGGCCACCGTCTGGAGGCAGGCGTCCAGCGCGACGGGATGCCAGTGGAGCACCTGTGCGCCCGCCCGGCCTTCGTCGGGCACCTGAACGCGGGCCAGCAGGCGATCGCCCCCGGAGCGCTCCGCGGACGGCTGCTGCGGTGCGTCGGCGTACAGCGCCCGGAGCCCGAGGAACGGCGGCCCGTGGTGTACGCCCCGCTCCTCGCGCATCTGCCGGTAGATCTCCGACGCCGCCACGGCGTGGGGGAACTCCTCCAGGAGCCGTTGCGGGTCGCAGCCCTCGGGGGCGGGCTCCCCTTCGGGGGTCAGGTGGAGCCACGCCTGCGCGTGCTGGACGGCGGTGCCGTCGGATGCCGCGCTGACCACCCGCCAGCGGGCGCGGTCCGGGCCGGACGCCTCGGCGGTGGCGGTGACGGTGGTGCCGTCCGCCGCCGGCAGCAGCAGCCGTTGCAGGTCGATGCCGGTGACGCGCAGGCGCTCCGGGCCGGTGGCGTACAGGTCGGCCGCTGCGGCGACCGCCATCTCGCACAGGGCGGCGCCGGGCACCACCACGACGTCGTTGACGCGGTGTTCGGCCAGCCAGGGCAGCGTCGTGGGTGTGAGGCGGGCCTGCCACAAGTGGCGGCCATCGCCGTCGGGGTCCACCGTGTGCGGCCCGGTGAGCGGGTGCGAGGCGGGGGAGAGGCGGGGGCCCAGTGGCCGGCGCAGCGGGGAAGGGGCGACGACGTACCGCCTCCGTTCCCAGGTCGTGGGCGGTACGTCGGCCAGGGAGCCGCTCCCGTAGCGCTCGGCCCAGTCCAGCGGGTGGCCGGCGCAGTGCAGCGCCGCCACGTGGGTGTGGAACGCCAGCGCGTCGTCGGTGTCCCGCAGCAGGGAGGGCACGACCGCGGTGCCGGTGTGGCCGTGCGCGGCGAGTGTGGCCTGGACGGGCTGGAGCAGGACGGGGTGGGGACCGATCTCCACGAACAGCCGGTGCCCGTCCTCGGCCGCGGCCTGTACCGCGTCGGCGAAGCACACCACCCGGCGGAGGTTGTCCGACCAGTAGGCGGCGTCGAAGGCGGCAGGTGCGCGCGGGTCGTCGGTGACCGTGCTGTAGAACGCGGCCGTCGGCGTCCTGCCGGTGACGCCGGCCAGCGCGTCGGAGAGGTCGGGCAGGATGGGGTCCATATGGGCGGTGTGCGATGCCACGTCCACCTCGACCACGCGGATCCCGATGCCGCGCGCGTCCCATTCCCGGGCGAGACGGCGGATGTGGTCGGCGTCTCCGCCGATGACGGTGTTCTGCGGAGACGCGAGGACCGCGACGGTCACCTCCGGCACGTCCTGTTCCGCCAGGAGCTGTGCGACCTCGGCCCGCCCCAGGGCGACCGAGGCCATCAGACCCCGCCCGGCGGTCCGCAGGATCAGGCGCGACCGGCGGCAGATGACTCGTACCCCGTCCTGGACGCTCAGTCCCCCGGCAGCCACCGCGGCGGCCACTTCGCCCATGGAGTGTCCGATCACGGCTGCCGGTTCGACGCCGTGGGCCCGCCACATCGCGGTCAGACCCAACTGGATGGCGAAGATCACCGGCTGTACGCGGTCGAAGCCGGTCACCACCTCCGGCCGGGACAGCGTCTCGCGGACGGAGAATCCGGACTCGCCGAGGATCAGCGGATCGAGTTCGTCGACGACCCGCGTGAAGTCCGCGTCGCGGTCCAGCAGTCGCCGGCACATCCCCGCCCATTGTGAGCCGTGTCCGGAGAACACCCACACCACGCCGGGGCCGGGGTCCGGCACCGCCCGGCCGGTCGCCACTCCGGTGGGGGACGCGGTCCCGGACGCCAGCTCCTCCAGCCGGGCCACCAGTTGGGTCCGGTCGGCGGCGACGATCCCGGCCCTCTCCCGTGCGTACGAGCGCCGCACGGCCAGCGTGTGCGCCACATCGCCCAGCGGGACGTGGGAACCCTCCCCCCGCAACCACCGCGCCAGGCGTGCGGCCGCGGACCGCAGGGCCACCGGTGTGCCCGCGGAGAGCGGGAACACGCGCGGCGCGTCACCGTCCCCCGGGAGGCCGGCCCCGTCACCGTTCCCCGGGAGGCCGGACCCGGCGGACGGGCGTGACCGGACGGGGCGACGGACGGAAGCTGGGGGCTGTTCGAGGACGACATGGGCGTTGGTCCCGCTGATCCCGAAGGAAGAGACCGCCGCCAGCCGCGTGCCTCCCCGTACCGGCCACTCGGTGGTGTCCGTGGGTACGAACAGCCGGGTGCCACGGGGATCGATCTGCGGGTTCCAGCGGCGGAAGTGCAGACTGGCCGGCACCAGGCCGTGCCGCAGCGAGGCGATGGCCTTCAGCAGTCCGGCCACACCCGAAACGGGTTCGGTGTGCCCGATGTTCGTCTTCACCGAGCCGAGCGCGCACCGGTCCCGGCCCTTGCCGTACACCGCGGCCACCGCGGCGAACTCGATCGGGTCACCCACGGCCGTGCCCGGACCGTGCCCCTCCACCATGCCGACATCGGCGGCCTCGACACCGGCGCGCTCCAACGCCAGCCGGTAGAGGTCGATCTGCGCGGGCTCCGACGGAGCGCTGAGCCGGGTGCCGCGGCCGTTCTGGTTGACCGCCGTGCCGCGCAGCACCGCCAGCACCCGGTCACCGGCCCGTACCGCGTCCGCCAGCCGCTTGAGCACCACCACTCCGCAGCCTTCTCCGCGTACGTAGCCGTCGGCGGCGGCGTCGAACGCGTGGCAGCGGCCGGTGGGGGAGAACACGCCCCACAGCGCGGGGGCGGTGACCCCCTCCGGGCCGAGGGCCAGCATGACCGCGCCGGCCAGGGCGACGTCCGACTCGCCGGCCCGCAGGCTCTGGCAGGCGGTGTGCACGGCGACGAGACCGGACGCGCAGGCGCTCTCCAGGACGACTTGAGGGCCCTTCAGGTCCAGCATGAACCCCACACGGCCGGGACCGATGCTGTCGAAGCCGGTGTACATCGCGTACGCGTCGACCTCTTCCAGAGGTCGCTGCACCCGCAGCATGTAGTCCCTCTGATACAGCCCGAAGAACATGCCCGTCGGCGTGCCCGAGAGCCTGTGCACCGGAATGCCGGCGTGTTCGACGGCCTCCCAGACCACTTCCGCCAGCAACCGGTGCTCCGGATCCACCCAGGGCGCCTCTTGCGCGTTGATCCCGAAGAACTCCGGTTCGTAGGCGTAGACGTCGTCCTCCAGGAAACAGCCATAGCGCAGCCGGGCCGACACCTGGGTCGGCAGTCCGGCCAGTTCCTCCTGCTCCCAACGCTCCGCGGGCACTTCCCGTACGGTGTCCCTGCGTGCCAGCAGCAGCCGCCACAGCGAGGTCACGGAATCGGCTTTTCCGGGGAACCGGCAGGCAGCTCCGACCACCGCGATCGGCTCCTCCTGGCCCGCGAGTCCAGACTGTGCGCTCATGTGGTGTCCGCCCTTCCCTCCCGGAAAATCCGGAGAGGCGGCCGGACCGCTCTCCGCCGTGCTTCCGGACTTCTCAAGACCCCTCCCATTCCGCCATACGGTCAGTGGCGGTTGAAGGGCGCACAATCCACGGGAAGCAGCACACGCGGAGAGTCCGGGATTTTCGTGCGCCACATTCAGCCGATCAGGCACGTTTGTACGTCAGCAGGCCGATCCGGGCGTCCGCCGGGTCATCCGGCGGGATTTCCCAGCGACGGGGAGCAAGGCTCAGGTTCCTGTACCGAGAGTGAGCGGGCGGTTCCGGATCAGGCTGCGCATTCGTTCGGCGACCGATTCGAGGTCCAGCATCATTTCCAGCGCGGTGCGGGCCATCTGTTCCTGTGAGACGGCCTCCGCCGCCAGGGAAAGCATGACGTTGCGCATCTCGCCCTTGAAGACGTCGACCAGGGACAGTTCCGGTGCCAGACAGCGCACGGAACCTTCGACGTTCGCGAACGCCTTGCCCAGGACGGCGATCATGGGACTGGTCCGGATGCCCCGCCGGGTGGAACACGTCAGCACGCGCGTGAGCGTCACACCGAAGCTGAGGTCCTCCAGGGACGCGTCGGCGACCTGCGGCACCAGGAGGGCCATGTCGGAGGCGAAGGCGTCGGGGCGCGCCCGGGCCGTCGCACGTCCCATCTCCATCCACGCCTTGGCCAGGCCATGGCCGTCCCGCTGGGCGAGGGCAAGGAGGACGAGCACGAGGAGCATGCCGGTCCGCCGGTCCGTGCGTCCCACCATGCCCCAGTCGATCAGCGTGGCCTTCTCCCCCGGCGCGACGAAGACGTTGCCCGGGTGGAGGTCGGCGTGGAAGAACCGGTCGGTGAAGAAGCCGCGGAAGACGAACGTCAGCAGATCACGCCCGATCGCCAGCCGCTCCAGCGGGTCGAAGGCGTCGGGGACGGCGTGCCGGATGGACAGACCCGGGGCCAGACTCTGCACCAGCACGCGCGGGGTGGCCAGCAGCACCTCCGGTACCGCGAGGTTCTCGAAGGGGGCGATGAGCTGGGCGGCCCGGCGCATGTTGCGCGCCTCGTTGACGAAGTCCAGCTCCGGGCGCATCGCTTCGAAGAGCACATCCAGCATGGCCTCGATGTCGATCACTTCGGTGAAGCGCGGGGCGAGCCTGCCGGTGGTCCGGGCGGCCTTGCGCAGGAACGCCATGTCCTGGCTCACCGTCTCGCGCACTCCCGGGCGCTGGATCTTGACCACCGCGGGCCGCCCGTCCGGGAGCACGACGCGGTACGCCTGCGCCAGGGAGGCGGCGCCCAAGGGCTTCTCGGTGTCGATGTCCCGCAGGTCCCTGGCCCATTGCGCACCGAGTTCCGCCCGCAATACCGGCTGTAGTGCGGAGAAGGGCAGGACGGACGCGCTGTCGTGCAGCTTCTCCAGTTCCCCGATCACATGGTCGGGAACGATGTCGGGGCGGGTGGAGAGCATCTGCCCGACCTTGATGTAGAACGGGCCCAGCCGTTCGAAGGCCCGGCGGATGTTCTGTGCCCGCTCCGTGTCGCGCCGTGCCCGTGCGTCCGGGGACCGGGCTGCTCCGTAACGACGGTTGCGGAGGGTCCTCGACGCCTCTTCGACAGCGAGCTCCTTGAACACCTGCGCAACAAGGCCAAGGCGGCCACCGCTCATCATGTGACCGCCTCGCTGGCAGATCAGTGGGGTAACAGCGAATGTCGAAGCGTGCGGAGGGTCAGGTACGCGGCGGCGAGTCCGAATTCGCGCCGCCGCGCGCCGCTGACACTTCCCTCAGGGCTCCCACCAGTGCGGTGAGTTCGGACCTGAGTGCCCGCACCGTTTCGTTGAGCTCCTCCTGATCGGCTTGCGCGGCGCCCCGCCGGCCCTGGCGGGGGACGTCGGCCTCCGTACGGCGGTACGGTCGCTCGTCGTCATAGTCGTCATGGTCGTCATGGTCGTCGTACCGGGGGCGGCGGCCGTCCTCGCGGCGCCGTCGGCGGTCGTCGTCCCGGTCCCACCACCGGCCATCGTCCTCGCGGTGCCGCCAGCCGTCGTCCCTGCGACGTTCCCGGCGGCTGGGGCGGCGCCTGTCACGCCCGTCGTAGTCGATGATGTCGTCGAACGCCTCCTTGATGTCGTCCGTGATGCCACCGACCAGATCCCTGAAGGTGTCACTGGTGCTCTTGCCCATTCATCAGCCGCCTTTCAGCGATGTGTTGAGCGGATTCGACGCTACCGCTCGCGTTCCAGATGCAGTACGTCCCCATGGCGAATGCCCAGCCACAGGGAGCGGCCCCGGCCGTCGAGCAAGCGGCGACCGTAACGGTCGGTGGAACCGTCGGAGCACACGCGGACCCAGACGTTCTCCAGCAACCAGGCGTCACTCTCCACTTGGGCGTCCAGACGCAGGTACACCGGATACTGGTCGATGTCGTCGAATGTCAGCGGCGGGGTGCGCGGGTCGTTGGTGGACGGGTGCGTGACGGTGCTGCCACGTCCCAGTGTGAAGAAATTCCTGTCCCCGCGCCGGAAGTCGTCCTCACCGCGGTTGTCGAGCAGGAACTCACGCCCTCCGATGCCCAGGTAGACAAGGGCGTCGGTGCCCGCGTCCGGCTCGTCACCGGTCAGTACCTCCACTTCGATACTCTCGATGTCGGCCATGCCCCTCCCCTTGCTTATTTCCGGTGTCGACTCAGACAGCGAAGCAAGCATTCCCCGTTTCGGTCCACAACTCACCACTGCCCAGGTGCTACCTTTACGGTCGACTCGGCAAATGAATTACTCATATTGAGATATGAGCGGGAAATATCATCGGCGGCGTCCTCGGCCGGTCGCCGGAGGCGGCGGACGGGGAAGGCGGACCGACCGGGGACCGAGCCGGGGGCCCGCCCACCGGGAGGGCCATGGCCTGTGCATCATGGGCGCATGAGAAACAGCGGGGGACGGCAGGAAGAGCCGACGAGCTATGGGCTCCAGCCGCCGGTTGCGGCGGCGCGGGAACAGCACAGCGACAACAAGAGCGTGGAACACTCCCGTCCGGAGGCCGGTGCGGGACGCCTCGTCGGCGACCGCTACCGGCTGCTGGAGCGACTGGGGGCCGGCGGGATGGGGACCGTCTGGCGGGCCCGTGACGAGGTCGTGGACCGGGATGTGGCGATCAAGGAGCCCAGTGTTCCGGACCACTTCACGTCTGCCGAGCGCCACACCGCGTACCAGCGTATGCAGCGTGAGGCCCGCGCCGCCGCACGCATCGATCACCCTTCGGTGGTCGCCATCCACGACGTGGTGACCGAGGGAGACCGCCCGTGGATCGTGATGGAGCTGCTGCGCGGGGAGTCCCTCGCCGAGCTGCTGGACGAGGGAACTCTGCCACCGCAGGAGGCCGCCCGGATCGGGCTCGCGGTGCTCGGCGCGCTGACCGCCGCGCACGAGGCCGGTGTGCTGCACCGTGACGTGAAGCCCGGCAATGTGATGGTGGGCCGTCACGACCGGGTCGTCCTCACGGACTTCGGCATCGCGCAGATGGAGGGCGAACAGAAGCTCACCGAGACCGGGTCCTTCGTCGGCTCCCCCGAGTACATCGCCCCGGAGCGGGTGCTGGGGCGCCGCCCCGGTCCGGAGTCCGACCTGTGGTCCCTGGGCGTGATGCTCTACCAGGCCGTCGAGGGTGTGTCACCGTTCCGCCGCCAGACCACGCCGTCCACGCTCCAGGCCATCCTCCTCGCCGAGCTGCCGCCGCCGCGGAACTCCGCCGAGCTGACGACCGTCATCACCGGCCTGCTGCGCAAGGAGCCGGAGAACCGGCTCACCGCCCAGGCGGCCCTGCCGATGCTGCGGGACGCGGCGAACCCCCTCGCCCGGCAGCCGGTGTCCATACCCGCGCCGGGCGCGCCGGAAGGCCCCCGGGGACCGCGGCCCGGCTCCCTCAAGCACCGTTTCCTCAGGCCGGTGCCCCTCGGCACCGTCACCGCCCTGGTGCTGGCACTGATCGTCACCCTGCTCCTCCTGCCCGGAGGCGATGACGTCCCGGAGGGCTGGAAGCGTTACGAGGAGTACCGCATGCGGGTCACCGTCGCCGCCCCGGCCGACTGGACCATCACGACCGGGGACGACCTGGCCAGTTCGGACGGCGCCTACCTCGCCACCCGGTACACGTCGCCGAAGGGCGACATGTCGCTGCTCGTGGACAAGAAGGAGAAGACCACCGAGACCGCCGTGGCAACGGCCCAGCGCTGGAAGCAGGAACACGAGACGGCCACCCCGCCGACCGGAGGCTCCGCCGCCGTCGCGTCCGTGCGGCCCACCACGGAACAGGGCCGTGACGCCGCCCTGATCACCGTGACGTACAGCAGGGAAGGGGAAGGCACACCGCGCCGCCTGTCCAAGACGCTCGTCGTGGTCAACTCCCGGCAGGAACGTCTCACGGTGAACGTCGACGTGCCCGCCGGCAAGTCGGCCGAGGCCACCGCCGACGACCTGCTGAACAAGGCCCGCTCCCAGTACCGGATCGGCGACCTGTAACCGGCGCGACTGCCCGTGGGGCCCCGGCTTCGACGGCCGCGGAGCCGGGCACCCACCCACACGTGTCCATCAAGTGGCCTCGCCGGTCGCTGCTCTCGCCCTCACCGCTGCCGGACGCCGCTGATTCACAGTGACCACCAGCAATAAAGCCGCAGCCCGGAGGCCCGAGCGCGCTGAGCCAGTCCTGCCAGGCTCTTCAGAACACCAGCCGCGGTCTCCGCGCTGACCGGTATCTGACGGAGCTCATCGGTCAGCGACCACGGCACGGCGAAGCGAACGAGGTCGTCCTCCGTTGCCGAGGCGAGCGCATCGAACAGGGCGTCCGACACGCCGACCACGAACGGAGGCCCGTCCTCCGCCGATGACAACAGGCGCCCGGACCGTGGGTGCCCACTGACCTCCTCGTAACCCCGGCCCGTCATGACGGCCTCGAGCTGCGCGATGGCGACGACCGGATCGACGTTCTTGAGGAAGACCACGTCGAGCTCCGCCTGCCCCGGGCCTCCCGGAGTCCGGAGGACCGCGACGGCGGCCTGGTCGTCAGCGGCGGAGAAGTAGTCGCACAGCGTCATGCGGCCGATTCTGACACCCACGACTGACAGCCACGGCTGACAGCCCTGCCGGCCTGACCAGGCACTCGACGACCAACGCATGGGGCCCTCTGCGAAGAATCGCCAGGAGGCGGCCGCAGCGTTGTCGGCCACCGCACCCTCCTCGCCTCCGGCAGGATGCCCCCGTGAACCATGTCCTGTGCGGTCTCGCGACCAACCCCGCCCTGCCGTCCGAGCTGGTCGACCGGCTGATCGAGATCGCCGACGGCGACCTCGCCGAAGCCCTCGCCGACCGCGAGGACCTCAGCCATGCCCAGTCCGTCGCGCTCGCGGCGCGGGGCGAGGGGGCAGCCGTGCGGCTTGCCCACAGGGGCGGGCTGACCGTCGCCGACGTCGATCCGGTCACACAGCCGCGCGTCGCGCTCGCCCTGCTCGACGAGGGTATTGGCAGCCCTGAGTGGGCTCGCCTCCTGGCCGTGGACCCGGATGTGCGGCACCGGGAACAGCTCGCCGCCTGCCCCGGCCTTCCACCCGATGTCATGGAGACGCTGGCCGCCGACGCGGACATACGTGTCGTCGCCGAGCTCGCGCTGTGGACGACGCCGCAGATGGCGGCCCGGCTCGCGCGGCACCCGCACGCCGAAGTCCGCAGCGCCGTGGCGGCCAACGACAGGACGCCACCGGCCGTGCTGGCGATGCTGATCACGGGCGAGGGGCTGCCGCCGGCCCAGCGGTGCCTGGTCTGCGACCGCGAGGCGACGCCTTTCGTGCACGACCCCTCCTGCCCGCGGCCCGACTGCGATCTGCGACCGGGCGCCGCCTGCGACGGCTCCCACCAGTCCACCGTTCACGACCTGCACGAGCGGGCGCTGCGCAACCCGGCCACGCCCACCGAAGCCGTCGTCGGCTTCGCCGACCACCCCTCCATGCTGCTGCGCTGGCAGCTCGCCGCCCGCCCCGACCTGCCGCCGCAGGTCTGCGAACGGCTCGCCGAAGACCCGTCTCCCGGCGTCCGGGCCGACCTCGCCGAGAATCCCGCGATCGGCGAGGCGCTGATGCGCCTGCTGGCCACGGACCACGACTCCGAGGTGCGGCGCAGCCTCGCGTTCAACCCCCGGTTGCCGCTCGACGTACTCGCCCAGGTTGCCGGTACGGCCAGGATCGGCCCGACCCTCCTGCCCCGGATCGCCGCCGCCGGCGCCGCCGAGGTCGAGGAGCTGGCCGCATCACCCCATCCGGCCGTACGGATGCTCCTGGCCGAACGGCGCGACCTGCCGGCCGGCATCCGCGACGCGCTGGCCGCCGACCCGGACGCGAAGGTGGTCAAGTCCATCGCGGGGCATCCGGGCCTGTCCGAAGCCCGGTTGCGCGCCATGGTCGACCGGCACGGCGTCCGGGTCGTCGCCAGGGTCGCGGCCAACCCGGACGCGTCACCGGCGCTGCTGGAGGACCTGGCACACCACGAACCGCCGGTACGCAAGGCACTGCGCGAAGTCGCCCGGCACCCCCACGCGACGCCCCTGTCCCTGCTCGCCTGCCTGGCGGACTCGCGGGCCAGGCGCACAGCCGCCGGGCACCCGGCCGTGCCGCCCCAGGTCGTGACCGGCCTGCTCGCCGACGACGACTGCGACGTGGCGCAAGCGGCGGCCGCCAACCCCGCACTGCCGCTCGCCGGGATGTCACGGTGCCTGGCCGCCCTCTCACAGCGCGGCCCGGCTTGACCTTGACACGGTGACAAGGTCTTCACTTCAGGCCATGCCGAAAGAGGAAACGAACACGACGCGAGCCTTCCAGGAGCCGGAGAAGGGGCTGGAGAACAGCAGCTCGTCGGTGCGCCTGAAGGCGGCGCTGGCGGTCGGCACGGCCCCGGACCCGCGGTTCATCGACAAGCTCATCGAACGGTGCGCGATCGAGCCCGAGTTCTACGTCCGCGAAATGCTGACGTGGGCACTCACCCGCCACTCCCCGTCAACGACCGTCCCGAGACTCATCGGTGAACTCCGCTCGCGGCGTGCCCAGGCACGTAGCCAGGCGTTGCACACGCTGTCCAAGATCCAGGATCGGCAGGCGTGGCCCGCCATCACCCGGGCACTTCTGACCGACGCCGACGACGAGGTGGCGCGGAGCGCCTGGCGGGCAGCGGTCGTCCTCGCACCCGAAGGCGAAGAACCGCGGTTGGCGGAAGTGCTGGCGGCACAACTCGGGCGCGGCGAGCGCGAGACGCAGTTGAGCCTCAGCCGGGCGCTGATCGCGCTCGGTGAGGTGATCATGCCGCCCCTGCGCGCCGCGATGACCGATCCCGACCCCCGCGTGCGCCGGCACGCGATCGCCACGGAACGACTGTTGCGCGACCCGGATGCCGGGTTCGAGTTCGCGATCGAGGAGGCGAAGCGCATCGTAGTCCTCGGCACGACGAGCAAGGAGGGCTGACAGGCAGTGTTGATCGGTGATGTGGCACGGCGGTCCGGGGTCAGCGCCCGCATGCTCAGACATTACGACGCGCTCGGCCTGGTGCGGCCGACGGGTCGTACCGGGGCCGGATATCGGGAGTACTCCAGCGAGGACATCCGGCGAATCTTCCACATCGAGAGCCTGCGGTCACTGGGGCTGTCACTGCGTGAGGTTGGGCGCGCGCTGGATGATCCCGGCTTCAAGCCCTCACAGCTCGTCGACGACCTCATCCGCCAGACGCGAGAACGCATCGCGCGCGAGACGGAGCTGCTCACGCGACTCCGTCGCATCGGTGCCGCGGAACCCGCCGGCTGGGAGGACGTCCTCCAGACCGTCGCACTCCTCCACGCCCTGGGGTCGGAGAGCGCCGGGAAGCGCCAGCGCGCTGCCCTGGCCTCCGTCGAGGAGGTCGCGGTGCCGGTGGAAGCCCTGGTCGAGGCGGCGCTGAGCGAGACGGACCCGAACGTCGCCGGAGCCCTCCGGTGGGCTCTGGCGCAATCGGGCGACGGTGGACTGGCCCTGCTGGCACAGGGACTTCGCTCACCCGTGGCCGACGTGCGCGAACGAGCCGTCCAGTCCATCGCCGAGATCCCGGCCGATGAGGCGACCGCACTGCTGCGGGACGCCCTCACGGACGCCGACCTCGCGGTCCGCGGATGCGCGGCTCTGGTACTCGGGTCACGTGGAGTGTCCGACGCGGTCCCGACGCTCATCGACATGATCGTCGAGGGCATGAACGACGTCGACGCGGCCGACGCACTGCACGCGCTGGCGAGTGATCCCGCGTCGGCGGATCGGATCGCCACCAGCCTCGTTGACCGCCTGGCCAACGGCACCATCGAAACGCCCGCACGTCGACGGCTGACACAGGCGCTCGCGGATATCCCGGGGAGCACCACGTCACGGGCTCTCGCGGATCTGTCACATGACGAGGACCGTGGCGTCGCGCTGACCGCGGCATACCTTCTGGAGCTGCGCAGCGCACGATGACGGATCTTTCCCGGGGCCCGCCCGCACGAAGACCGGCTGCGCCACATCCGCCGATCGTATGACGGCGGGCGTCCGGAACAGCGACTTTCGGCGCGGCAGCGCCATCCGCTCGGGGGTCCCGGAGGGGCGGGCGCGATTCCTACGGTGTCGAGGACGTAGACATCTTCGGGAAGGAGCCTCGATGGACGCGGGTGCGCTGGAGGTCAGGGAGCTGACAAAACGCTACGGCGGAAAGGCCGCGGTGGACGGGTTGTCGTTCACGGTGCGCGCGGGCCGGGTCACGGGGTTCCTGGGGCCGAACGGCGCGGGCAAGACCACGACCATGCGGATGCTTCTCGGCCTGGCCGCCCCGGATGCCGGCCACGCGTGGGTGGGCGGCAGGCCGTACTCCCGCCTGGCCCATCCGATGCGGGAGGTCGGGGCGGTGCTCGATGTCAGGGCCGCCCATCCCGGCCGGACGGCCCGTGGGCACCTGTGGGCCCTGGCGAGCAGCAACCGGATCGCTCGCCGCCGGGTGGACGAGGTACTGGAGATCACCGGCCTCGCCGGCGTGGCCCACAAGCGGGTGGGCGGCTTCTCGCTGGGGATGAGCCAGCGGCTGACGGTCGCCGCCGCGCTGCTCGGCGACCCGGGGGTGCTCCTGCTCGACGAGCCGGTCAACGGGCTGGACCCGGAAGGCGTGCGCTGGATCCGCGACCTGATGAAGGGCCTTGCCGCCGAAGGGCGGACGGTGTTCGTGTCCAGCCACCTGATGAGCGAGATGGAGATGACCGCCGACCACCTGGTGGTCGTCGGCCGCGGCAGGCTGATCGCGGACGTGAGCATGCGGGACTTCATCGCGCGCAGCTCGCGCAACGCGGTCCGGGTGCGTTCCCCGCACGCCGTCGAACTCGTCGGAGCGCTTGGCCGCGCCGGCGGACACGTCACCGCCGACGACGCGGGAACCCTTCTGGTCACCGGCCTGGACCCGGAACGCATCGCCGAGGCCGCCGCCGCGTGCGGAGCCCTGCTGCACGAGCTGACCGTCCGGCGCGCCTCGCTGGAGGACGCCTTCATGGAACTGACCGGCCAGAGCGTGGACTACCGGGGCACCATGCCCCCGCCGCGCTGACCGGCGGGCGTGCCGCGACGCGAACCCCCACCCCACCACCACACCCCACAGGAGACAGACAGCGCATGACCAGCACCGCTGCCACGCCCCACCCCGGCCGGACGACTCGCCCCCAGCCGTCCTTCACCGACCTGGTCCGTTCCGAGTGGATCAAACTCCGCACCGTCGGCTCGACCGTGTGGTGCCTGGCCCTCTTCGCCCTCGTCACCGTCGGCATCGCCACCCTGGTCGCGCTGGACCGCAACGGCGACGCCGCGGCGCCGGACGTCCCGGTGGCGATCGACCGGGTCGTCATGCACAGCACCATCGGTGTGGCCGCCGGACAACTCGCCATCGTGGTGCTCGCCGCATCGGCGATCGGCAGCGAGTACGGCACCGGAATGATCCGCACCTCCCTGACGGCCGTGCCCCGGCGCAGGCGATGGCTCGCCGCCAAGGCACTGGTCGTGTCGGCGATCGCCCTGGTCACCGGCGCGGTGGTGAACGCGGTCGCGTTCGCCGTCGGCTACGCCCTGGCGCCCGAGGTCTCCGGCTCGCTCACGGACCCCGGCATCGTGCGGACGGTTCTGGGAGGCGGGCTCTACCTGAGCGCACTCGCCCTGCTCACCTTCGCCGTGGCCACCGTCGCGCGCAGCACGGCCGGCGGCATCATCACCATGGCCGCGCTGGTCTACGTGGTCCCGTTCTTCCTGCTCGGCCCGGCCTTCGGCGGCGTGCAGCGGTTCCTGCCGGCCGGCCTCGGCCCGGGCAACGCGGGCTGGGCCATCATGCAGCCCGGCCCGATGCTGGACGGCCTGCACCCGTGGACCGGTTTCGCCGTGCTGTGCGCATGGGTCGTCGCGTGCATGGGCGGTGCCGTGTACGCGGTGGGCAAACGCGACATCTGACAGGCGGCCCGCCGACCCGCCCGCCTCCCGCCGCCCTCCGCAACGGAGTGCTACCGCAGCAGGCCCGCGTCGTGGGCGACGATCGCCGCCTGGACGCGGTTGGCGCACTTCAGCTTGGCCAGCACCCTGCTGACGTGAGTCTTCACCGTGGCCTCACTCATGAAGAGGCACGTGCCGATGTCGGCGTTGGACTTCCCTTCCGCCAGCAGCCGCAGGACCTCGGTCTCGCGTTCGGTCAGTCCGGCCAGCCGGCTGCGGGCCTTCGCCTGGCGAGAGGTGTCACGACCGACGAAGTCCTGGATGAGGCGGCGGGTCACCGACGGGGCGAGCATCGCGTCGCCGTCGTACACGGCCTTGACCGCGCGAGCCAGCTCACGGGGCGGAGTGTTCTTCAGCAGGAAGCCCGTCGCCCCGGCCTGCAACGCGGCGTGCACGTATTCGTCGAGGTCGAACGTCGTGAGAACCACGACCCTGGGCGCGTCGGGCAGCCTGGTGATCTCGGTGGTGGCGGTGAGCCCGTCCACGACCGGCATCCGGATGTCCATCAGCACCACATCCGGCCGGTGGGCGCGCACCAGTTGGACCGCCTCCGCGCCGTCGGCGGCCTCGGCCACCACCTCGATGTCCGGGTCCGCCTGCAAGATCATGCTCATGCCGGACCTGACCAGGTCCTCGTCGTCCGCCAGCAGTACGCGAACCCTCATGGTGTGGTCTCTTTCGTCGGAAGCGCGGCGGACACCCGGAAGCCGCCGTCGGCTCGTGGGCCGGCGTCGAAGACGCCGCCCAGGACGGTAACGCGTTCGCGCAGACCGGTGAGGCCGTGGCCGCCGCTCGGCAGCGGCGCGTACGCGGGCCCGGTGGGGGCGTCGTTCTCCACGGCGACGTGCAGCGTGTCCGGCTCGTAGCGCACGTGGACCCGGGCGGTGGCACCTTCCCCCGCGTGCTTGTGGATGTTGGTCAGCGCCTCCTGGACCAGGCGGTACGCCGTGCGCTCGCAGCCCGGATCCAGCGGGCGACGGGCACCGGAGAACGTCACGTCGACGTTCATCCCCGCGGTACGGGACTGCTCGACCAGCACGGAAAGATCATCCAGCGTGGGCTGGGGACTGCGGGGCGCCGCTTCCTCCGCCTGCTCCTTGTCCGGCCGCAGCACGGCCAGGACCTCGCGCAGCTCTTCCACCGCCTGCCGCCCGATCTCGCCCACCAGCCGCGCGCTCCGCGTGGCCTGCTCGGGAACCCCCTCGGTGACCTCGATCGCACCGGCGTGGATCACCATGAGGCTCACCCGGTGCGCGACCACGTCGTGCATCTCGCGTGCGATCCGGGTCCTCTCCTCCATACGGGCCCGCCATGCCATCAGGTGCTGCTCGCGCTCCAGCCGCTCGGCCTTGTCCCGAAGGTTCTCCAGCACCATCACCCGCGCCCTGGTGTACAGGCCCAGAACCACCGGCGCGGCAAGGAAAAGGGCCTCACCCGGGATGTGCCACAGCATGCCGCTGACGGCATCCGACTCGAACAGGACGGCTCGCGCGGCGGCCAGCCGCACCACGATCGCCACCGACAGCAGGGCCAGTACGAGGCGGCTGCGGCCATACCGTGCGACGGCGTACAGGCATACGCCGGGCAACAGGTACGTCAGCAGCGTGGGCATGAGCAGATGCACAGGAGCGCCCACCACAACCGCCGCACCCAACACCGCCGGCCAACGCCGGCGCACCACCGTCGCCAGACACAGCACGAGGTACACCGCCAGCCACGCGAGCGTCGACGGCTCCGCGGAGGCCTCCAGTGTCATCGCCGGAACGAGCGCACAGCCCAGGGCGATGCCAAGGTCGAACAGCATGCTGCGCGGGCTCCCCCACCACAGCGGCCCGGCCCCCGTCCGCTCACCCACGCGGGAGTCGCCGGATGGTGCACTCTTCCCGGACGGCATGCTTCCCCTCATTCGCAGGCGGCACCCCTGGTCAGGCACCGGCCCGAAACCCTACCCGCCCACACCCACCGTGCAGTGGCTGGTCGGAAACCGGGTGCGGACTGCCGGTGCGGTGGTGTGTGATCGGGCGCATGGCCATTGTGTTGGGCAAGCCGGGGGTCGAGGGGCTGAGCGAGGCTGTGGGCGTGCTGCGGGAGTGGCAGTCCGACGGGGCGCCGATGCAACTGCATCCGGGGGACCTGGGCTGGTTCTGGCGGTCGGGTGCGGAAGCGACCGCGGCGGCGGTCAGGACGTGGAGCCGGGACGGACGGGTTCTCGCCGTCGGGCTGCTGGACGGTCCCGGGCTGCTGCGGCTGACGATCGCGCCGGACGCTCAGCGGGACGAGGAGCTGGCGCGGCGGTTGGTCGAGGACGTGACCGAGCCGGAACGCGGCGTGTTGCCGGAGGGGAAGGTGAACGTCGAGGCGCCGATGGGTGCACGGGTGCGAGATCTGCTGTTCGAGGGCGGCTGGAACGTCGATGAGCCGTGGACGCCGCTGCGCCGCGACCTCACGGAGCCGGTGAAGGACCTAGGCGTGCGGATCGAGCTGGTCGGGCCGGAGCGGGCGCACGTGTTCGCCGCCGTACAGCGGGCGGCGTTCGACGGGTCGAGGTTCACGGACGAACGCTGGCTCGCGATGGCGGCCGGATTGCCGTACGCCGACGCCCGGTGTCTGGTCGCCTACGACGGCCAGGGCAACGCGGTGGCGGCCGTGACGGTGTGGTCGGCCGGTCCGGGCAGGCCCGGGTTGCTCGAACCGATGGGCGTGCACCGGGAACATCGCCGTCACGGCCACGGCAGGGCGATCACCCTCGCCGCGGCCGCCGCGCTCCGGGAGCTGGGCTCGTCGAGCGCGATCGTCTGCACCCCGAGCTCCAATGCCGGCGCCGTCGCCACCTACAGGTCCGCCGGCTTCCACCAATGCCCCGAAGTCCGCGACCAATACCGGAACGCATAGTGCTCGCCCGGCGAATGACGGCCGCCTCGACCCGGCGCGGGCCTGGCCGAGCAGCTCCGGTTCACGCCGGCCGGGACACGGGACGGAGGGACTCGATCGTGCGGGACAGGCTGGCCGCCGCGTGGCCCTGGGCGATCTGCTGCTGGAAGAGAGCGTGCAGCGGGGCCAGGAGACCGGTGCTGACGCCCTGGGCGCGTGACGCGCCGAGGATGTGGGCCAGTCCGGTGGCGTTGCGGACGAATTCACGGCGCTGGGGGAGGGCCGCGGCGTTGAGCGTGCGCGCGCGGCACGCCATGGCCCGCGGTGACCTGGCGGCCGTCCGGCGCGACGGCGCGTAGAGCGCGAGGCTGTTCCGTGCGGCCGGTGACCGCTGGGGGTGGCTCCAGACCGTCTTCCCCCTGGCGGCGCTCGGCGAAATCCGCGGCGACTACGAGGCGGCCGGCCGGCTGCACCGCGAGGGGCTGGCCGTCGCGGAGGAACTCGGCTTCGTCGCCGAACACCGGGGCGACGCCGCCACGGCCCGCGCGCTTCACCTCCATGGCCTGGAGGCGGCCGACGACCTGGGCGACCCACGCGCGCGTGCGCTCGCCCTGGAGGGCCTGGCCGGTGCCTTCACCCTCGCCGGCCACCACCGCCGGGCGGCACTCCTGCTGGGCGCGGCCGAAGCCGCCCGCACGTCGGTCGGCGCCCCGCTGCCTCCCGCGGAACGCGCTGACGTGAACCGCGCCATGACCGCCGCCCGCACCGCGCTCGGCCCGCAGGCCTACGCCGCCGCCCACACCGAGGGCACAACGCTGGACCGGGCGGGTATCCACGCCGTGGCGTACACCGACGTGACGGCGACCCCTTGAGGCGTCAGCAGGAACACCCCGTCATCCACCCGCCTGGTGCCGTCACGGCGTGGCCCACGTCCTTGCCCTGCCCGCATCCGGCGCTGCCGAAGGGCCAGGCCTCGATGTCGCGGTAGTGGATCGGACCGGGGCCGCGGCCGAAGTTGCTGCCGACCAGGTGCAGCCGTTCGGCCCGCCAGGTGCGGCCGCTGAACCCGCAGAGTTCCGTGGCGGCCCGTACCACGCTGGAATCATCGTCACGGCGCGAACGGGCCAGCGTCAGGTGGGGGTTCAGCGGCCGGTCCGAGAAGGTGACCCCGTGCTCCTTGACCAGCGTACGCACCTCTCCCGCGAGAAGCCGCAGCCCCTCGAGGTCCCCGCCGATCCCGCTCCACAGCACACGCTCGTCGAAGTGTCCGCTGCCGCGCAAGGCCAGGCGCAGGGGTTGGCGCCTCGCCGCGAGTTCCGCGAGCGGCTGCCGCAGGAGGGAAACAGCCGGCTTCGGCAGCTCACCGAGGAACGCCAGGGTGATGTGCCAGTCCTCGACGCGGTTCCACCGCATGCGCGGGTAGGCGTCATAGGCGGGCCGCAGCGCCTGCGCCAGTTCCTCCTTGGCGTCGTCGGGCGGTGCGAGGGCTATGAAGACGCGGACGGTCGCGGCCTGGTTCTGTTCGCGCATGAAGTACTTCGTACACCATCAGCGGCAGCGGCTGCCGTGCAGGCCGGAGTGCATCCGGCCGCCCGCCGCCCGCCGCAGTGCGGCGGCGGCGCCGTGGACGTTCGTGGACGTCGGGCTCAGGGCTGCCGCTCGTAGACGCGGTTGCCCAGGACGTAGGTGGCGGCGACGGCCTGTTCGCCTCCGAGGATCATCAGGGCGAAGAGCCGTTCGTCGAAGGTCTTGGCCATGTCCGTGCGGCGGGCCAGCGTGGGGTCGGCGGCCCAGTCCAGGACGGTGAAGTCGGCCTCCTTGCCGGGGGCGAAGTTGCCGATCACATGGTCGAGGTCGAGCGCCCGGGCGCCGCCGAGGGTGGCGAGGTAGAAGCCTCGGTAGGCGGACAGCCCCCGTCCGCGCAGGGCGGTGACCTTGTACGCCTCGTTGAGGGTTTGCAGCATGGAGTAGCTGGTGCCCGCTCCGATGTCGGTCCCCATGCCGACGTTCACCTTCTGCCTGCGGGCGGAGTGCAGGTCGAAGAGGCCACTGCCGAGGAAAAGGTTGGACGTGGGGCAGAACGCGATGGCCGACCCGGCGTCGGCCAGCCGGGAGCGGTCGGTGTCGTCGATGTGGATGCCGTGGGCGAACAGCGACTTGCTGGTCACCAGCCCGTACCGGTCGTAGACGTCCACGTACGAGCGGCCGCCGAACAGCTTCTTGACCAGGGCGACCTCGTCCTTGTTCTCGGACACGTGCGTCTGGAGCCACAGATCGGGATGGTCCCGGTGGAGCCGGCCGACCATGGTCAGCAGCCGCTCGGTGGAGGTGGGGGCGAACCTCGGGGTGAGGCTGTAGCCCAGTCGGCCCCTGCCGTGCCAGCGGTCGATCAACTCGCGTGTCTCCCGCTCCGCCTGGTCGGTGCTGGAGTCCCGCAGGTACGCGGGCGCGTAGGGCTCACGGTCCATCAGGACCTTCCCGCACAGCATGCGCAGATTGCGCTCGGCGGCCTGCTCGAAGAAGGCGTCGACCGATACCGGATGCACGGTGGGGAAGACACTCGCGGTCGTGGTCCCGGCCGCCAGCAGCCGGTCCAGGAAGAAGCCGCTCACCGCACGCGCGTGTGCCCGGTCACCGAACTTCGCCTCGGCGGGAAAGACGTACTTCTCCAGCCACTGCAGCAGTTGCTCGCCGTACGAGGCGATGATGTCGACCTGGCTGGCGTGCACATGGGTGTCGACGAAGCCCGGCACGATCAGCTTCCCGCGGTGGTCCTCGTGCCTCGCGCCTTCGCGCAGCCGGTACGGAAGCCGGCCGGCCGGACCGGCCCAGGCCACCTTGCCCTCCGCGTCGACGGCCAGCACCCCGTCCTCGAACACCTCCCACGCCCGCGGGTCGGACGTCTCCCCAGGGTCCTTGAGGAAGTGCAGAATCGTGCCGCGCACCAGAACCGGCCGACCACGGCCGCCCGCTCGCGCCGCCGTGGCAGCAGACGCGCCCGCGCCTACAAGGGCGGACGCCGCTGTCGCCGCGCCCATGCCCGCCATGACGCTGCGCCGTGACACTCCAGGGGCCGTGTGGGGGTTATCAGTCACCGGGCGAGTATCGAAGCCGTGGCACACACACCCGGCCGACCCGCCCAGCACCGGCACTACAGGCCACCCGGACAGGTGAGCCGCATGACCCAACGCGGCCCTTGTGCGCGGTTCGGCACTATCCGGCCAGCTTGGATGGACGTTGGATGAACCGGGCGCGACGGATGGCTGGTCAGGGCGCCCCGGTACGGGCGGCCCGTCGGCGTCACCCTCCGTCCACACGTCGTCGCGCAGGGCGCACTGCCCCTCTGAGCTGCCTGAACGGCCATGTGGTCGCCGATATTCGAACGGGATGTCTGTAAATCGGTCACCGATGTGCACTCAACCTTCACACCCGACAAACTCATCGACGTTCAACCCATCAAGCGCAGGCAACTAACAGGTTTACCCTTCAATTTGAAAGCGAGTCACCTCGTGCGTCGAAACGTCGCTGCTGCTTCCCTCGCCACCCTTCTCGCCATGGCCTCCGCCACCGGCGTCGCGGAAGCCCGACCCGCCTCCCTGTACGCCCCGTCCGCCGTGGTCCTCGCCGTCGCCCAGGGCGAGGACGGCGCCACCGTCCTGAAGGCGTCCACCCTGAGCTGCGCCCCGACCGCCCAGGGAACGCACCCCAACCCCCAGGCCGCCTGCGCGGCGCTCGCCGCCACCTCCGGCAACCTCGACACCCTCCTTGCCACGCCGGACCCGAACCGCGCGTGCCCGATGCACTACGACCCCGTCACCGTCACCGCGGACGGCGTGTGGCAGGGCAGCCGCATCTCGTGGAAGCACACCTTCTCCAACGCCTGCGCCATGTCCGCAACGTTGAACGGCAACGCGGCCTTCGCCTTCTGACCACCCGCCCCCGCCCCGGTGGCCCTGGGGCGCCGTGACAGTCCAGCGGCCCACCGCGGCGTTCCCACGTCCGGCGGCGGCGCTGGGCTGCCACCGCCGGGCCGTCGTGCCGCTCGGCTGTCGCCCCCATGAAGCCGACACCGGGCTGCGCCCCCCGCTTTGCGTGCCGCCCGCGCAAGCAGGCTCGCCGCCTACCGCGCTCGCGCAACGTAACGCGACAGCAGCGCCTCGGCTCTCCGGTCGGCCTCGGCCTCCGGCACCAGGGGCCGGAGATCGGGACCGAAGAACTCCAGCAGACCGCGTGACTCCGGCAGGGGGATCCCGAATGCCTCGTCGAGCACCCTCAGCAGGTGCAACGGGGTCAGATGGAACGTGTCGTCACGCCTGAGTGCTTCGATCAGCGCGAGGAGACCGGCACCGTCCGTCGCCATCCTCCGAAGATCTCCCACTGCGCTTTCCACGGTTGGATCCGTTCCATCTCCTGAGAGGCAACCGGCGTTCGAACCGAGATTCAACCAGGAGCGGAACACCGTCGAGCCCGAAACGACGTGCCATGCCTACCGGGCGGCTCCGCCGTCCCCCAAGCGGGATCAGCGAGCCCGGACTTGATGACCCGGATCCTGGGCGGTCGCCGGCGGAGTCGGCTGGGCGGTCGGCTGCCCGGCGTACGGCCCTTACCGCCGGGCAGTTCCGCGGCCCGCCGGTGGCCTCGGTCTGCGCGGGAAGGTTTCCTCGGAGGCAACCCGTAGCGACTCCCGCTCGGTCTTCTCCATCCCGTCCTGCACGGCGTATACGACTGCGCCGGCCGCGATGTCTGCTGTCCCCTTTCCGGACCAAGAAAGTGATCACCTTGGCATGCGGGCCCTCACTAGAGTCGCCCGCATGCCCGACCTCTCCTACCTAGCCGCCGTCCGTGAGTCGTACGACACGGTCGCCGCCGACTACTTCGCACAGGTCAAGCCCCCGGCGGAGCTGGATCCGCTGTCACGAGGGATGCTGGACGTGTTCGCGGAGGTGGTGCGAACGGCCGACCTCGGACCCGTCGCCGACCTGGGATGCGGGCCCGGCAAAGTCACGGCCTACCTTGCCGAGCGGCACGTGCCTGCGTTCGGCATGGACCTATCGCCCGCCATGGTCGAGCTGGCCCGTAATGCCTACCCGGATCTGCCTTTCAGCGTCGGCTCGATGACCTCGCTCCCGATCGAGGACGACGGCCTCGGCGGCATCCTCGCGTACTACTCCACCCACCACACACCGCCGGCGCTGCTGCCCGTGGTGTTCGGCGAGTTCTACCGCACTCTCGCGCCCGGCGGCTGTTTGATGCTGGCCGGCCACGTAGGGGCCGGCCAGCATCTACGTCCCACACAGGCATACGGTGGTCATCCGGTTTCCTACGAGTCCTACCTGTTGCCGCCTGATCGGATTGCCGAACTCCTGAAGCAGGCCGGGCTCGTCCTCACCGCGCGTCTGGTCGAGGAACCCAGTGAAGGGGGCAAGAGGACCTTCGCCACCTTTCTTGCTCGCAAACCCGAACGGTCTTGATGTCCGCCTTCCTTGGTCTCGCGGAGCCAGCGGAGGCCGATAGCGTCCCCCTCGTAGAGGTACGCTCGGATCTCGAACTCACCGCTGGTCTCGTCGTGGTCCCTTGGACGACTTCGACTTCCGGTCGGACGCCCCCTACCACTTGTTGGCGGCCCTGTCCCGGCGACCACCGAGGCCGTATCGCCGTCCTGAACTCCATTGACGCCAAGCCGAAGATCGTCGCTGAGCGGCCGGAGGGCACCGAGGAGCTCGACGCCCACCGCCCGCCCGGCAGGCACGTCACGGTGCCGGCCGGCAACGTGCCCGGTCGTAGTGCCGGGCCAGTGCGTGGAATGCCTGCTTGGGCTCCCAGTGCCAGTCGGATTCGGGATCGTGGGGCCTGTCCTTGATCGCCTTGACGATGCTGTAGCTGGCCATGTCAAGGTCGTAGCGCGGCTCGGGCGAGTGGGGGGCGTCGGGTGTGACGAAGGTGTACGCCATGGCCGCATACAGGCCCATCGACTCGAACACCTCAAGCATATCGGCGAGGTACGCGGCCTGGGTCCGCTCGCTGCGCACCAGTTTGCCGGTGATCTCAGGCGGCTGCTTGTCGTAGTCGACGTTGTTCCACCCCATGCCGCCCTGCTGGGGAGCGCCCTTGAACGTGCACGTGCCGAACTCGGAGATGGCCACCGGCTTCCCCCAGCGCTGGTACGTCGTGAGCTCGCGGACATAGTCGGCCCGGCACGGGAAGAACGAGTAGTAGTCGATGCCCACGATGTCGAAGAGGCTCCAGTCGACTTCATCATCCTGCGCCGCGGCGTAGGACATCTCCCCGCGGAAGACGGACCTGCCCGTCTTTGCGGCCCGCGCGGTGAAGCTGTGCAGCCGCCGCCTCATCCGATCCGGGTCGAAGTTCCCGGCGAGCAGGTTCTTGATCCGCTCCGTGACATCGTCGCCGGGCACGATGCCCGGCACGTACAGCCAGAACTCGCAGCCGACGCTGAGCAGAACGCGGGCGCCTTGCCGCCGCAGCCGCTCGGCATGCCTCCCCGCCTCCGCCAGGTGGTCGAGGATCTCCCGCTCCGGGCGGTCACCCAGCGTCGGCTCGAGCCAGACATGCAGCCCACGCTCCGCCGCTTCCGACGACGTGGCCGTGAGCCGGTCGACGCCGTCACCGGTGACCTTGACGGAGCTGGCATGCAGTTCCTCTTTGATCACCCGTAAGTCCTTGCGCATCCTCGCCGCGCTCCACGCCGTTCCCGGCGTCTCGCCTTCTGCGACCTCGTAGCACACGCCCCGGTAGGTCAGCCCCCGCCGACGCGCTTCCCGGCCCGCCGTCCCAGCCGCCTCGGCCCGCTCAGCAGGCAGGACAGACCCCGCCGCCGCCGCGACCCCGGCCGCACCTGCCCCCACCAGAAACTGCGCCCGGCTGATTCCCTCGCTGCGCACCATGGCTCCTCACGTGTCCGCCTGTCGCAGCCTCCATGACCTCGCCCCGCTGCGACGTGGTCCCCACACTGGCGAGCGGCGGCACACCTTGTCGTCAGCCATTGGTCTGCACGCCTGCGACCGAAGTATGAAATCCTCCGGCACGGCTTGGACGTCCGGCTTCGTCCACGTCCTCTCCTGGACGAAGCCACCTTGGTTTCGGGCTGGTGCCCGCGCTATGTAGGGGATCCGACCGTCACCGTCCGACGGCCATCCGCTGGAGCATCCCGGACAAGGCCGACCAGCCGCGCAACCGCCGGAAGCCCAGCTCCCATCGCGGTCGGCCGCCGCATTGCGACCCGGCCGACTACCGCAGGCGCCACGCGGTCGAGTGCGGGATCAGCCGCCTCAAAGGACACCGCGCCGTCGCCACTTGGTATGACAAGCTCGCGGTCCGCTACGAGGCAACCGTCCTCATCGCGCACGGGCGCGGTGACCGCCGACCGCTGCCCCGTCCACGTCGACTGGTCCCGGCAAACGATGAGAAGACTTACTGGTCTGAGCAGGGGCTGCCCGACGACCAGGACATGGCGGTGGTCTACGCCCTCACCGGGGAGTAGCTGACTGCCGCCCGGCAGGACGAGCCCGCTGACCGGCGGCGCCCCGTGTCCCCAGGGCGCGCGGGATCCTCAGAGCGTGACGTGAGGTAGTCCTGTCCCCATGGCGGCCCTTCACGCACCCGAGGCAGGAGCGGGACCGACCCCACCACCTCCCTCGTAGCCGCGTGGACGCTCGGTGGGACCCTTGAGCGGCATAGTGCATATGGGACGGTTAGTCATACTGGATCAAGCCATGTGTGTGCCGGATGATCACGGTTGAGGTGCAGGAACGGGTGTACGAGGCGCGTCGAGTTGACGGCAGCCGCGTCACCCGCAACAGATGGAGACCCCGCCCGTGATAGTCCCGCCGCTCTTCTCCCCCATCCCGCCGGCCATCCACCCGCAGCACGCCGAGTTCGACGTGCGCACGGCGCTGTGGGCCCAGTCCCACAAGATAGGCTCCGATGAGCTACGCCGACGGCTGGTCCAGCACGAGATCGGCACCTTCGCCGCGCGCGTCATGCCGCACGGCCGCGAGGAAGTAGTGAGCCTGATGGCCGACTTCGTGCTGTGGCTGTTCGGCGTGGACGACGGCTGCTGCGAGGAGGGTGACCTGGGTCGGCGCCCGGGGGAGCTTGCCGAAACGCTTCAGCGCCTCCTGCGTGTCGGGCAGAACCCGGAAGCGCCTCTGCTGCTGGACGACCCGCTGGCCGGTGGTCTGCGCGACCTGCGGGAACGGGTCGACATGTACGGCACCGCAAGCCAGGCCGCGCGGTGGGTCGGCCATCTCCGTGAGTACTTCTTCTCAGTGGTGTGGGAGGCGTCCCACCGCAGTGCCGGCACGGTGCCCAGCCTCACCGACTACACCCTGATGCGGCTGTACGACGGAGCCACGACGGTGGTGTTCCCCCTGCTGGAGATGGCCCACGGCTACGAGCTCCAGCCGTACGAGCGTGACTACCGGGCCGTACGAGCAGCCGAGGAGATGGCGTCCTTCGTCATCACGTGGGACAACGACATCCTCAGCGACCACAAGGAGCGGGCCGGGCACGGCTATTACCTGAACGTTCTCAGGGTCCTGGAGGCCGGCGGCCTCACTCCCCAGGAGGCGATGGCCACGGCCATCGCACAGCGGGACCGCGTACTGGTGGCGTTCGTCCGCCTTGCCGACCACCTCTCGGCCGTGGGCAGCCCGCAGATGCGGCAGTACATGGCGGGTCTACGTCACTTCATCCGCGGCTCGCAGGACTGGGGTGTCAGCTCCATCCGGTACACCACGCCCGAGGACCCGGCCGGGCTCCCCACGGTCTTCACGGACAAGCCCACCGACGACAGCGCCGAGCCGCTGGGGATCGACTCGGTCTCGTGGTGGTGGGAGGTGGTGCCGCCCGGGCCGACTCCCATGGAGCCCCTGGTGGCACCCCGGCCCCGGCGGGAGCGGCTTATCAGTGCCCGCTGACTGACGTGGGCCCGGCGGACTCGGCCTCGCCGTGTGAGACGGGGGCGCGCCGGGCCGGAACGGCTACGGCCGGGCGACGAGGGTCATGGGGATGCGATCGGCGTGCGCGACCGCCGAGGCGACCTCGCGCGGCGTGTGCCCGGGCACGGGGACGAGCTTCCACTGGCGGAGGATGGTCGCGATGGCGATGGTCGCCTCGGTCCAGACGAAGAGGTCACCGATGCACCGGCGGTTGCCCGCCCCGAAGGGAATGTAGGCTCGCCGGCCCGGTCCTTGAGCCTGCCGTTCGGGCAGCCACCGGTCCGGGTCGAACGCGTCGGCGTTCTCGTACAGACGGGCGTCCCGGTGCAGGGCGTACAGGCTGAAGGCGACCTCGGTGCCGGTCGGCATCTCGACCCCGCCCAGGTTCACGGGCACGGTGGTCCGCCGCATCAGGAGCGTGACGCCGTGCAGCCGGATAACCTCATCGATCACCCGGCGTATGCCCTTCAGTTCGGGGACGTGCAGGGCGGTGACCGGCCCGTCGCCGACGACCTCGCGGATCTCGGCGATCAGCCCTTCCTCCACGTCGGGGCGGGCGGCCAACTCGTGGAAGGTCCAGGCCAGGGTCGCGGCCGTGGTCTCCGCGCCGGCGAACAGGATCGTCGAGAGCTCGTCACGGACATTCTCGTCCGACAGATGGGTGCCGCTCTCGGGATCTTGGGCGGCCAGGAGCAGGGAGAGCAGATCGTCATGGTCTGTGGGGCCGGCCGCACGGGAGGTGGCTATCACCTCGTCGATGACCGCGCGGAGGTTGGCCGCCGCCTTGTCGAAACGGCGGTTGGCGGGGATCGGCAGCCGGTCCAGCACCTTCGGGGACGCCGCGCGTACGAGCAGGTTCGTCAGCAGTACCGGCAGGTTCTTGCGGACGGCGTCGACGGCGGGCAGGCCGATGTCGGTGGAGAACAGGGTGCGCGCCAGGGTCTCGACCGCGTATCCGGCCATGGCCGGTTCCAGGTCGATGACGTCGCCCGGCTCCCACGAGTCGGCAAGGGCACGGGCGTTGCTGCTCATGATCTCGGAGTAACCGGTGATGCGGTCCCGGGAGAACATGGGCTGGATCATCCGGCGGTGCTTCATGTGCAGCTCGCCGTCCGAGTTGGCGAGCCCGTTGCCCGCCAAGGGCCGCAGCCGGTCGAAGAAGCGGCCCTTCTCGAAGCTGCCGGCCTGCCGGACTGTGACCTCGTGGACGAGGTCGGGCGTGGTCACCACGTACATCGGCAGGGTGCCCAGGTCAACGCGTATCAGGTCGTCGCCCTGCTGGTGCAGTGATGACAAGAAACCGAGTGGATCACGCCACAGGGCAAGGGCGTGGCCCAGGAGCGGTATGGCTCCCGGCGCGCGGGGGACGGACGTGATGGGCCGCAGCTCAGTAACTGACGACATACAGAGAGTCCTCTCTGACGGGTACACGGGGCAGGTCTTGTCCGGTGCGCAGTGGGCGGGGGGCGGCGGTCTCATTGATCGCGGCGTCGAGCCACGAGCAAGATCCTCGCTACCCAAGTCTGCGACTGCTCTACCCCAGTTCAGACAGGGGGCCGCTCTCCTGGCAGGCGCACGGCACCAGTAGGCTGCGCCCTGCTGACCCATCGTCACTCTCGGTACGGCTCCTCTCCAGGTGAGCCCTGCCGCTGCTCGGAGGCCCCGTGACTACCCCGCCCCCCGCCCCGTCCGGACCCACCGCGTCGATGGCCCCTGCCGGCTGTCCCGCGCACGCCCAGGCCTCCCGTGGCCTGCGTCCGCTGTACGGCCCCGAGGCCGAGGCTCAGCCATACGCGCTGTACGAGCAGCTTCGCACCGAACACGGGGCTGTGGCGCCCGTCCTGCTGTACGGGGATGTGCCGGCCTGGCTGGTGCTGGGGCACCGGGAGAACCTGGAGGTGATGCGTTCCAGCCGCTTCTCCTCCGACTCCCGCCACTGGCGCGCCATCCGGGAAGGATCCCTCGCACCGGACTCGCCTCTGCTCCCCATCACCGCATGGCAGCCACTCGTGGCGCTGACCGACGGGGCGGAGCACGCCCGTCTGCGCCATGCGGTCACGGAAAGCCTGGCGCGCGTGAACCGCCACCGGCTGCGCCGGTACATCACCCGCTACACGACCCGCCTCATCGGCGACTTCGCTCCGGCCGGGCGGGCCGACCTCGTGGCCGACTTCGCGAGGAAACTGCCGGCACTGGTCATCTGCCAGCAGCTCGGGATACGGGAGGACGACGCCCTCACCGTGGGCGCGGCGGTGACGGACATGATCAGCGGCGGCGAGACCGCCCTGGCGAGCAACCAGCTCGTGGTCGAGCTGGTGCGCGAGCTGGTGGAACGCAAGAAGCAGCACCCCGGTGACGACCTCGCCAGTCACCTGCTGGACCACCCGGCCGCACTCACCGACGAGGAAGTCCGCGAGCATCTGCGTCTGGTGCTGGTCGCCGCGCTGGAGCCGACGGCCAACCTCATCGCCAGCGCGCTGCGCATGGTCCTGACCGACGGGCGCTTCCGCGGCCACCTCTCGGGCGGCCAGATGACCCTCCCAGACGCGCTGGAGCAGGTCCTGTGGGACCACCCGCCCCTCGCCGTGGTGCCGACCCGCTGGGCCACGGGCGACACACAGCTCGGCGGCACCCGGATCATGGCCGGTGACATGGTGATGCTCGGCCTGGCGGCCGGCAACGTCGACCCGGCCATACGCCCCGACCTGACGGTCCCGATGCAGGGCAACCGCTCCCACCTCGCCTTCGGCGCGGGCGTGCACGAATGCCCTGGCCAGGACCTCGGCCGCTCCATCGCGGAAACGGGCATCGACCTGCTCCTGGAGCGCATCCCAGACCTGCGCCTCGCCGTCGAAGACGATCACGTGCGGGTCGTGGGCACCTGGATGGCGCGCCGCCTGACGAGCCTGCCGGTGGCCTTCGCCCCGCAGCGTCAGGAGAAGCCGGTTGGCACACAGCAGCGTCCCGAGCCACCGGTTCGTCACAGTGCCGCACCGAGTTGGTGATTCCGGTCGACCGGCTGCCGGAGTTCAACTCGCTCACCGTGCGTCGTGAGTGCCTGAAAGGGGGGAAAGGGTAACGGTGATGGATTTCCTTCTGCACCATGAAGTCGAGGTGACCGTGGTCGCTGTGCGGGCCTGGGGGCTGGAAGTCGAGTCGCGGGACGGCTCCCGTGGGTTCGTCGACAACACGAAGAGCCCGACGTGGCCGTCGGGTGACCAAGGCGCCCTTGTCGGCACGGTGCTGCGTGTCGTCGTCATTGACGACCGGCGAAATCCGGTCCGGTTGAGCGCCCTGGACGCGGATCTGGAAATCGCGCGTGAAAAGAGGCTCCCGGGTTTCGGACATCGTGATCGCACAGAGTAGATCAGAAAGAGGCTAACCGAAACTCAGGGTGGGGGACATGGGATGTGGCCTGACGGGACTCACCCCACCCGTTCACACTTGTCCGGTCGATCATGTTCGGAGCCAATGGTGAGGGCCGCCGCGGTGGCGGTGTCGAGGTAGACGTAGCAACGCTTGTCGTATCGGGTGGCCACCGCCCGGTGCTGTGCCGCTCGCCTGGTCGGCCGCCGGCCGAACCTCGCCGCCGTCCGCGTCTGCGGTCGCCCGGTGTCCGGCCCGGCATGTCGCTGCTCTCCTGCCATGCCGCACGCTGTTTGCCTACGGTGTCGACGGCGATCCATCATCGCCCCGGCTGTCAGCAGCTCCGCGGTTCCGATAAGCGTTCTCCGTGCACGCGGGTGAAGGTCGATTCCCCCTGCCGCGAGCTGCACTGAGATCTGCGCGGGCGTCAGGTGGACGCCGGCCTGGTCCAGCGCGTCCGTGATCGCCGCGCACTCCTCGCGGACCGTACTCAAGACGTACCCGAACGCCCGGCCTGGCCGTCGTCACTGGGCGGTGAGGGCCAGGACGAGGAGGAGTGGTTCCGCTACACCTGATCGACGTGCGCACGGGCACGCTCAGCGGCGAGATCACCGTCGAGGTGACCAACCTGTACGAACTGGTGCCCCTGGGCCAGGACTCCTGGCTCACTGACGGTCCCGACGGCAACCCCCTTCCCCCTTCGCTGGTCGCTCACTCCGGTGTCCCCTACACCGCCCCACCGCGCGGTTGAAGGACCAGGACGGCACCTGAACGGCCTCGCCCAACCTGGTGGCGTGACAGTGATCTATGTACTGGATGGCAGGCGGATTCGGCACTCCGGAGGACGATGACTTCGCAGTGGAGTGGCACGATCATGCCCACTCCCGGCGGGCCCCCGGATATGCGGAGACGGCCCGCCGTCTGGAGATCCGGCTGGGGCGCTGCCACCACACGAACCACCCCAGGGTGGCCAGGGAGCTCGCCGCGGCGCGTGCCGGTCAGAATAGCGCCATAGGAACTGGTCCGATGTCGGGTTTGCCGTTCCGTGGCTGGCCTGAACGTTCCTGGGAAATCGTGATGCGCTTCGTCGAAGTGGCCACCAGCCGCTCCCGCACTGCCTCGGAGTTCGACCGGTGCCCCAGGGAGCTCGTCCGAGGAGAGCTGGTGTCGTGCGTACGTCTCGTCCGCCGCCGCACCTGCCCTCGCGGCACGGGCTCACGCTTCGTCGGTCGCGGCGTCGCCGGAGGGCAGGGCCGCCCTTCTTCTGCGGTGCACGACCACCCCGCACACCGCGACGAGCAGGACGGCCACAGCTGACACCCCGAGGGCCGTCCGCTGGGCGAAAAGCCTCTCCAGCACTTCGAGCACGCCGACCCCCGCAGTTGCGTAGATCAGCGCCCAGGCCGCTCCGCCCACGAACAGGGCAGGGAGGTAGCGCGTCAACGGCATGCGCATGCTGCCCGCGAGGAAGTTGGCGGCGGTCTGGAGGCCAACGGTCAGGAACGAGACGGCCACCACCGGCGCGCCCCACCGCTGGATCGCCCGCTCGGCGCGCCGGAACTTCGCCGAGGAGGTCCGCCCGGCGAACCTGCTGCGCCGGGCACCGGCGCCGGCGAGCCACCCGACGGCGAACGTCCCTCCGGCGCGGAGCAGAACGATGACGTACAGGGCTCCGGCCGTGAGCGCGATCCTATCCACGATGCCTCGCCCCGGGAACGGGGCCGGAACCCGCGTCCCCCGTCCTCATGGGCGTGCCGCCCGAGCGGCCGCACGACGCGCACAACCCCGATCACCGTCTCTCACCTGCGACCCACCTCTGCCCGTTCCGTCCTCCGGCCTCCCACCTGTGGCACCGGAACCCGAACCCGCACGCCAGGGTCCGCATGCCAGGCAAGGCCAGCCTAACCGAACGTGCATACGACGCATACGGGCACTTGGATACCCGAGGACGGCAGGCGCGGTCAGTGAATCGGGCCGGCTCACCAACAGCGTAGGCCCCTGCCGGTGCGGCAGGGACCTCGCTCTGGCTGATCGCCCCCTCGCTGACCCATCGGCGCGACTTCTTTGCATCGAACGTGTGGGAGACCCGCTGCAGCGTGAGCGATGAGTTTAGACGGCGGGTCGGGTCTGTCCTGGCATGACTCGAATCATCGCTCACACCTTGGTCTCTCTCGACGGCTTCGTCACCGGGCCCGAACCCGGCCCGGACAACGGTCTGGGCACCGGCGGCGAGGCCCTGCGGCAGTGGAGCGTGATGTCGGCGTCGACCGCGACGCACCTGACCTACGACGTCCTGAGGGTGATCCGATGACCACTGTCAACGCCAATGAGATCGCCTTGGGCATCGAGTCGTTCGGTGACGAGGACGCGCCACTGGTCCTGCTCGCGGGCGGGACGACGATGCTTTCCTGGCCCGATGCGCTGTGCGAGCGCCTCGCCGCCGGAGGGCGCCGTGTGGTGCGCTATGACCTGCGCGACAGCGGGGAGTCGACGACGACGGATCCGGAGGCGCCCGCCTACACCCTGCGCGGCCTCGCCGCCGACGCTGCGGCCCTTGCTGACGCGCTCGGCGGGGGGCCTGCGCACCTCGCGGGGATCGGCGTCGGCGGGATGGTCGCCCAGGTGGCCGTGCTCGACCATCCGGGCGCGTTCTCGGCGCTCACCCTGGTCGGCACCCGCGCGGTTGCCCCTGGTCCGCCCGACGATGACCTCCCCGACCATGACCAGGCGACGATGAGCCGGCTGTTCGCGCGTCCGATGCCCGATTGGACTGACCGCGAGGCGGTTGCGGAGTTCGCCGCCGCCGGCGCGGAAATCCTCGGCGACGACCCCGTCGCCGCACGCGCGATCGCTGCGCGCATCTGGGACCGCACGCCTGGCACCGCACCCCCGGTCCAGATGGCCAACCAGATGGGCATGGTGTTTTCCAGGCTCGACTGCAAACCCCGCTGGCGCGAGCGCCTGACCGAGATCAAGGTCCCCACGCTCGTTGTCCACGGCCGCCGCAACCGGTTCTTCCCCGTCGGCAACGGCGAGGCGATCGCGCGCGAGATCCCCGGGGCACGGCTGCTGGTCCTCAAGGAGGCCGCCACTGCGATCCCCGATGCGGCAGTCGGCGAGGTCACCGAGGCGATGCTCACACTCGGATAGAGGACGGCGGAAAGCAGGACCGTCATCTCTCCCCTCACCGCCGCTGCCCGCCACTTTGCCCAGGAAGTTCCTGACCGAATCCAGACAAATTGCCGTGCGCGTCGAAGCGGTAGCCGAATCATCCCAGCGCGTTAGGCCAGTTGGCACTGATCTGAGCAGCCACTGAGAAGTCTGCTTCGCAGTCCGGGCAGGTCGCATCGCCGAAGACGTAGGTCAACATGTGGGCGACCTCTTCCTGACCGTCGGCGAGCGCGACGTCGTGGAGACGGCGACCGACGCCGGTCAGGCCGGTGGGGTCGGCGGGGCGCAGAGGCTTCATCTCCACGTCGTCGTCCGACAGCGCGTAATCACCACTGGTTGAAAAGAACCCACGCTCACCGAGGACAATGAACAGGCCCGCTGCACAGCCAGGGCAGGAGACCTCGTACTCCTCGTTCGTGAGCCCCCACGCCAAGTCCTCGCTCCAGCCGGTGACGCCCTCCAAGCTCAGTACGTCTTCCAGAAGGTAGGCGTACTCACTGCGATCGGCAGCCGTCCGAAGGTGCTCATTCGCCAGCGAAAGCAAGATCGCCACGTGGGCCGACTGCTTCGCGCGGACATCGCCGGCCCCATGCGGCTGGTCGGCACCCGCCATGATCGCGCCCGCCAGGTTCAGCGCACGAAGTGCTTGCTCGCGGTCGGCCGTGCTGGCTACGCCGACCAGCCAGGGCAGTGCTGCGAAGCTGGCCGAGTACACACTGCCCTGATGGCACAGGGCCGACCAGAGGTCATTCCAGCGCTCCGAGGTCGGATCCGATGCGATCCGCTCCAGCAGAGCAGGTATGTCCTCCGCAGAGCCGTACGCATGGCCGAGCCTCGACCAATCCGTCATACGGGAATCCAACCAGGCTCACAGAAAGCGAAGCCCAGCGCCGTCTCCCTCAATCTGATCAACTGCTGGCCAGGGCACTCCGGCGCCCGTCTGCACTGCGGCAGGGTCACGACCGGCGGCCCGGACGCGGCGGCCTCCTGGGCCCGACTACGATCCCGGCCATGACCAGCGATCTCGGTTTCACGTGCTCCTGCTGCGGGGCGCAGCACCCGGAGCTCCCGATGAGCTACTCAACCACCGCCCCTTACGTGTGGGATGAGAGCTTCTCGGATCGTTCGGACAGCCTGCTCAGCTCGGACCAGTGCGTCATCCAGGCCCAGCACTACTTCGTCAAGGGCTTGATCGAGATACCGGTCATTGGCAGCGACGACGTGTTCTCTTGGGCGGTCTGGGTTTCATTGAGCCGTGAGAACTTCGCTCGCGCCGCGGACAGATGGGACACCCCGGGCCGCGAAGCCGAGAAGCCGTACTTCGGCTGGCTGAGCACCGATCTCTCCCTTTACTCACCCACCACCATCAACCTGAAGACCCACATCCATACCCGCCCAGTCGGCCAGCGTCCTCTCATCGAGCTGGAGCCCACAGACCACCCCCTCGCGGTCGAACAACGAACCGGTATCACCCTGGACCGGGTCCGCGAGATCGCCGAAGCCGTTCTCCACCCCACCGCCGACAACGCCTGATCCAGACGGCGCGAGGAGGACCTGATGAAGCAGCTTTCGGAGATGAGTGAACGCGAGTACTTCGCCTGTGTCGGCCGGCGGCCGGGCATGTTCGTCGGAGGAACGTCCTTCCACGCGCTGACCGCATTCGTCACCGGCTACGACCAGCACGCGATCCGCCACGGCGCCCCCGGACTCGCCGGCTGGCATGAGTGGCTCGTCACTCGACGAGGCGAGGACTGCAATCACGCCTGGCCTGGCCAGGTTTTGCACATCGCGCTCCCTGGCGGCTGGGACAGCCAGTGAGAACTACCGCCCGAGGACGATAGGCACGCGATCACCGTCCTCTTCCAGCTCCTGGACGAGTTCGCCGCCGAACAGGAAGCCACGAAGACGACCTCCACGAACCAGGTCGGTTGAGACGAAGGCGCCGGCCCTGTCTCAATATTTCGCTGGTTCACCGCACCGAGACAGGACACCCCGAGACCCTGCCAGGGCGATGTCCGGCAGCCGTACGGCGGAGGAGACACGGGACAAACGCGAGGGGAAGGGCAGCAGCTCTGCCATTCTCTGGGACTTCGCCCGGCTGCCCCGGCTCAGGCACCGCAGCCTCAACGTGCTGGGCCGGTGCAGCTTCACCGCGTCCGTCCCGAGTGAGGGCCTGCGGTCTGTGCGTGACCCGGAGGCGGTAGAGCTGCACGACGATGACGACGGCGGCGAGGACTGAGCCGCGCGGCTTGCACCGACACTCGTCGTCAATGACGCAGCCGGGCGACTGCAGCCAGGGTCGGGGTAATCACGGCGGTAGCGGCGGCGCCGAGTGTGGTGTCGGTGGCCAGGACCAAGCGGACCGTTCTCATGGCCAGGGTGAGGATCTCGCTGCCGCGCCGGCGCATGCCCGCCTCGAATCGGTTCACGGCCTCGGTCAACGTGGTACCGCCGTCAGTGACGTCGCCCAGGTGCTGAAGCAGCGAGGCAGCATCGCGGATGGCCGCGCCGGCCCCCATTCCGGCAGTGGGTGGTGTGGCGTGGACGGCATCACCGAGCGCGGTGATACGGCCTGTGGGCCATGGTGCGAGATCGCCGGCTCGGGTCGAGGCGGCGTTGAAGCGGTACGCGGCCAGGCTGTGCGGGTCGGCGCGGGCGATGACCTCAAGGGTGTGCTCGGCCCAGCCCCGCTCGCGGAAATGTCTCACGAGCTCGGCCTGCAACGCGCCGTCGTGCAGGTCGCGCAGGGAGTCGGTCGCGGCGGATTCGGGGAACATGGCGCCCCAGATGTAGGTGGGGCCGGTGGTGAGGGACATCCTCAGTTCGGGCGCGTCGAGCGCGGCGTTGCCAACCGGGTCGAGGAAGCCGACGTAGAGTGCCGCCCCGCGCGGGCCGATCGCCAGCCCTGATCGTGGCCCGAGCCGTTGCTGTTCACTGGGGCTCAGGTCGGTGCGCAGCGTGCGGCCGGAGAACCCGATGATGCCGGCCGGGCTGTTTGTCGGGCCTCCCGCCAGGTGTTGGGCAACCAGGGAGTGGGTACCGTCCGCGCCCACCACCAGATCCGCCGAGACATCTGTGGCGTCGGTGAACAGCACTCGGGGCGCACCGTCGTCGCCTTGGCCGACGCCGGACACGGTCCGCCCCAAATGCAGGTCGTCGCCGGCCGCCTCGGCCAACAGCATGCGCAGGGTGATCCGGTCGATGTCGACGCCGGCAGCGCCGCTGAGATCCGGCCCGCGGCCGAGTAGCCGGCCGCGACGGTCCCAGAACGCCTCGCGGTCGCGCAGCCGCAGCGCCGAGGCCGACGCCAGCAGCCGCCGCATGATCTGCGGCGCCACCAACTCCCGCAGCGCTGACTGGGCCCGCTCGTCCAGGGTGATGTGGTAACCGCCTGTCGCCGCCACGTCGGTGTCGCGGTCGAACACCGCCACCTCGTACCCCCGGCGGCGCAATCCCGCCCCCAGCGCGAGTCCACCGATCCCGCCGCCGACCACGACAACACGCATACCGAACCGTCCTCTTCCGCCACTGCTTGCCTCAACGGGACCCCACCGTGACACCGGTAGTGGACACCGAGTGGCCACCACCGGTCATGATGGGACGATGGCGAGCACCTCACGACGGGCACTGCGGCTCCTGTCCCTCTTCGGATCGCGCCAACTGTGGCCACTGCGCGAGCTCGCCACCAGGCTCGGAGTCAGTGAGCGCACTGCCCGCCGGGACATCGAGACGCTGCGCCGGCTCGGATACCCGATCACCACCGTCCACGGGCCCGATGGCGGATACCGGCTCGGCGCAGGGCACCCCCTCCCGCCACTCGTGTTCGACCACGATCAGGCCCTCGCGGTCGCGGTGGCCCTGCAGACCGCGCCCAGCACGGTGTTCGGCCTGGGAGACGACGCGGCGCGGACGCTGGTCACCCTGGAACAGGCCATGCCCGCGGCGTTACGGGCATCCCTGAAGTCCCTACGTTTGACCAGGCTGCACAACTACTGGGAGTTCCTCGCGCCCCCCATCGACCCGACCACGCTCACCGCCGTGGGATCCGCGGTGCGCCACCGCCACGTCCTCGTCACCGAAACCCTCCGTGCCGATGGCTCACGCCCCGAAGCCGGCGACGACGACTTCCTGCCCGCCCGCCGCATCGAGCCCCACCATCTGGTCGTCTGGGCCGGCCGGTGGTACCTGGTCGCCTACGACCTCGAAGACGACCAGTGGCGAGTGCACCGTGTCGACCGGCTCCGCCCCCGCCCCACGACACATCCCTTCAGCGCACGCGAGCTCCCCCACGGCGACCTCGCCCGCTTCGTCATGAGCAGTCACGACCGCGGCGACACCCTCGCCGCCTGGCAGTGCACCGGCACCGCGCGACTCAACCTGCCGGCCGACGTCGTCGCCCGCTGGGCGCCTGGTGGCTCGGTCGTCGAACACCTCGACACCGAGCACTGCCGGCTCACCCTGGGCGCCTGGTCCTGGGCCGGCGTCGCCGGAATCCTCGCCACCTTCGACACCGAACTCACCGACCTCCACCCGCCCCAACTCGCACAGGCATGCCGACGCATTGCCCGCCGATTGGCCACCAGTGCGGACACCGAAAGAGAACGTGGCCATCTCTCCTAAGCCTGTTCTTTAACCTTTCAGCCGTTGTAGGGCGATGAGGGTCTTCTCGCGGCGGACGGTTTGCCCATGTCGTAGCGGGGTGCCCGGCGTCTGTTCGCGGTGCCGGGTGGTCGTCCGGGGCCGAGCCGGTGGGGTTTCGGTGCTCTGGCGGGACAGGGCATGTGCTGGCGGAGGTTCCGAAATGGCCGCCGGACTCGCGCGGGTATGAGCCGGTTCGGGGTGGTCGGCTTCTCCGCAGGTGTGCTCAACCCCCCCAGCCGGATCAACGTGCCTTCCACCAGGGGGGTTCGCCCTGGTGGTCCAGCCAGGCGGCCCGGTGGGTCAGACGCGGGTGCACCCGGTCCCACGCCTGGGTGACGGCCTTGCCGTAATTGGCGGTGGCCGTGCGGATGGTGACGGTGGGCTCGGGGCATGTCTCGGGTTTGGCGCAGCGGGAACTCCGGCACGGTTGGTCCCGCCGCTCCGGAACAACCGCAGGGCGGGGGACGGCGCCGGCGCGGTGACCGCGAGGTGTTGGCCGCGATCATCTTCGTGGCCACCTCGGGATGCACCTGGAACCAACTGCCTCCGGGCTTCGGGCTGCCGGGGGTGACCGCCTTTCGCCGGTTCACCGAGTGGACCGAGGCCCGCGTGTGGGCCAAGCACACGTTCCCATGCGCAGGCCTCGGGCCGCATCACTCGCTCAGGTGACCTTCGACGCGGCCGGTGGCCACCGTGAATGGCCGTTGGGAGCGGTAGCGACGCTGGGTTCATCCGGCTGATGCGACGAGGCGGGCGGTCAGGCCACTGGACGGATTGCGGCCCCGGTTGCCCGTTGCAAGGCGGCTTCCAGCCGGTCGCGGGCCTCGGTCTGGGCGGCGATCCGTTGGTTGAGGACCGCCAGCCGCTCCGCTGCGACCTGGAGGCCCTTGTCCGAGGGCGGCGCCGCAGCCACATCCCCATCCAGGCACGGCAGGAACACCCGTACGTCGTCCAGAGTGAGCCCGGCGGCCAGCAGGTGGCGGATGTTGCGGACTCGCACCACGGCCCGCTCGGCGTAGACGCGGTAGCCGTTGGAGGCCCGCTCGGACGAGATCAGTCCAGCCTGCTCGTAGTGCCGCAGCGCGCGAGCGGTCGTCCCAGTTACCTTGGCCAGCTCACCGATCCGCACTCGTCCCACCTCCCGGGTCACTCCTATCACGCCACGACCGCTCCGCCGTCGACCGGGAGCACCACTCCGGTGACGAACGATGCGCCCGGAGCGGCGAGCTGGGTGATCGCCCAGGCCACCTCCTCGGGGCGACCGATCCGGGCCAGGGGGGTGTGGGCCAGTTGCCACTCCCGCACTGCGGCCATCCGCTCCGGCGTCAGGCCCTGGTGCTCGCCGATGGGGGTGTCGATCGCGCCGGGGGCGACTGCCACCACCCGCACCCCGCGGGGGGCGAGCTCGACCGCCCAACTGCGGGTCAGCAGCTCCAGAGCGGTCTTGGTCGCCGCATAGACCGAGCTGCCCGGCCAGGCCCGCTGCCCCACCGACGTACTGACATTGACGATCACCCCACCCGACGCCTCCAGGAGCGGCAGCGCGGCCTGGGCCAGCAGTGTGGGGGCGATGAGGTTGGTGGCGAGCTGAGTCTCGATCATCTCCGGCGTCAGTGTGCCGAGGGCGCCACTGCGCACGATGCCGGCGTTGTTGACCAGCACGTCCAGCCGGCCGTGTGCCTCCAGCACGGCCTGGAGAATCCGGTCGGGCTCTCCCTCGGCGGTGATATCGGCGGTCAGCGGTGTGATCCGGTCGTTCCCGGCGGCGGTCTCCTTGAGCGGCTCGACTCGCCGCCCGATCGCGACTACGTGGGCGCCCTCGGCGGCGAAGGCGCGGGCGGTGGCCCGGCCGATCCCGGTGCCGGCTCCGGTGATGGCGACGATCCTGCTGGACTGCGGTGCGGTGCTGTTCATGCCGGTCATCGTGCAACCCTGCCGTCAGCGGCAAGGTCAAACAGCGCTTGACGGGCGGTAGTCACCGCTGGTGGGCGCCGGGAACGTCATGTCCGGCAGCGTTTCGGTATCAGTGCTGGTCCTGGTGCAGTCGGCCGGCCCGATGACGTCGTAGCCAGTAGTGCCCGGTCACGACCGCGAGCAGTGGCCCCCAGGCCACCAGGGGCAGATAGCAGACGGTCATGATCCAGTAGGCGATGCCGTCCGGTGAGTCCGGGTGGCCCATGGTGTCCGGGGCGTCCCAGCCGAACGCGCCCGTCAGGCAGAGGACGGTGAGTGCGGTCGCCCCCAGCCCGGCTGGGATCACGGCCACCGCCGTCGGCACGTGCCGACCGCCGATGAGCGGGATCCAGCGGGGGAAGACCTCGCCCCAGCGCTGGACCAGGCCGAGTGCCAGCAGCCCGAGGGCCTCGGCGAACAGGGTCAGGGCGATCATGTAGAGCGAGAACGAGCTGCCGAAGGCGACCGTGGCCATCGGATTGTCGCCTGTGAAGCCCACCGGGATACCCAGCGCCGCCGCGATCCGCCACAGGCCGCTGGGCAGCGGGGTGAGCGCGGTGAGGTGCGCGAGCCGGACCACCCAGCGGGGCGGAAGGGCTGTCGCCGTGGTCACCGTTCTCGCCACGGTCGTCGTGCTCGCCGTCGCCGTCATGGTGGTCATAGCTAGCGCTCCGTGCCGGGGGTGGGCGGGAGGACGTGCCGCACCGTGAAGTCGCCGCTCTTGACGGTCTCGTACGGCGCGGCGCTCAGGCACTGGGGCACGTTCATCGTCGGAATTTCGCCGACCGCCCAGCTGTAACCGACCTGGTCGCGCTTGCCGTTGTCGTACACGGTGAAGCCGACCCGCTTGCCGATGACCCGGCCGTCGGGGTGGTCGGAGCGCGTGATGATCCCGGTGGCGGTAGCGACGGGGCCGCCCGTCAGGAGGCAGTCGATCCGGCCTTCGAAGGTAGCGCCTCGTTCGCCGTCGGGGGAGTGGTGGCTGAAGCGGAAGGTGCCGCGTGAGGTGCCGCCGACGTCGGTGGGGGCGAAGCCGTGGGCGTCGAAGGAGAAGGCCACGCGTTCGCCGTGCTTTCCCCGGTCCATCGTGGCGGAGCCGGTGAGGCTGGACTCCTTGGCCTTCTGGAGTTTCGTGGACTCCGTGGTGGGTGTGCCGGCGGTGGCGGTCCCCGCGAGCAGTCCGAGCGTCACCGCCGTGGCGAGCGCGCCACCCACCGTCGTCCTTACGTATCGCATGCTGAACGTCCTTTGTCCTGACGCCTGTTGGGCTTATGGCCCCGTTGACGTGATCAGCTTCCGGGGCGGGGCGGCTCCGCGACCATCGGTCGACCGGCAGATCTCCGGGCGTACGGAAGGTCCTGCCTCTGCCGATCGGCAGAGGCAGTGCCCGGATCCTGGTCCATAAGCTGGACTCCGGCGGACCCGGCGGACCCGGCGGACCCGGTCGGACCTGTGGGGAGGGAATTGGTGATGAGAGGCGGCCCGGTGGTCGTGGTGGTAGGCGCCTGGTCGGGGCGGGCGGCCGCGGTGGCCGCGGCCGTACTGATCGCTGTCACCTTCATATGGGCCCCGGGCGCCACGCAGGACGAGTCCGTTCCGCTCCTCGCGGCGGCGACGGCGCTCGTGGTGCTGCAGGCAGCCGCGTTCCGGTGGGCGCCGCGCCGGGAGGCAGCCGTGGGCGTCGGCCTTGCGGCGGTGGCGCTCACGCTGTGGCCCCAGCCGCTGGTGCCGGCCGCGTCGATCTACGAACGGGTCGGCATGGGCGCCTTCTGGTTCCTGCCCACCCTGGGGGCAGCCTTCGTGGGCGGATACCCCCGGCTGATGGAACGCCGCAGGCGCCAGGCCGTCCGGGAAGCCCGCTACAGCCAGCAGCTCGAACTCGCCCACGACCTCCATGACTTCGTCGCCCACGACATCAGCGGCATCGTGGCACAGGCACAAGCCGCCCGCTTCGTGGCCGAACAGCGTCCGGAGGCGGTGGCCGGGGCACTGGAACGGATCGAGCGGGCCGGCCTCGCGGCGCTGGCCTCGATCGACCGTACGGTCCACATGCTGCGCGAGTCGGGCCACGAGACCGTCGGCACGTCCCTCCCAGGCACGGGCCAACTCGCCGAACTCGTCAGGCGGTTCGACGAGACCGGCCGCACTCGGGCCCGCATCGACATCGCCCCAGGAGTGGAGGCCGCCCTGTCCCGCGAGGCCGCCGCCACGGTCCACCGCGTCGTGACGGAGGCACTCACGAACGTCCGCCGCCACGCCCCCGACGCAACCGGCGTCGAGGTGGCCCTCATGCTCGCCGACAAGACCGTCCGGCTGAGCGTCACCAATGACACCGGCCGCATCCATGCCCGTACGCGCGAGCATGGGGGGACCGGCGGGACGGGGCTTCTCGCCCTCACCGAACGCGTCCGTGCCATGAACGGGACCCTCCACACCACCCGGCGCGACGGCACCTGGTGCCTCACCGTCACCCTCCCCGCCACTGGAGACACTGCATGACGACGACCCGCATCCTGATCGCCGACGACCAGGAGGACATCCGCAGTGGCTTCCGGCTGATACTCGACTCACAGCCCGACATGACCGTGGTCGGCGAGGCCGCGGACGGCGCCACCGCCGTCGGCCTCGCCCGTACCCTGCGCCCCGACGTCGTCCTCGCCGACATCCGGATGCCATGCCTCGACGGCCTCGAGGTCACCCGCCAACTCGCCGCGACCACCCGGGTCGTGGTCGTCACCACCTTCGACCTCGACGCATACGTACACACCGCACTACGCCACGGCGCCTGCGGCTTCCTGCTCAAGCGCTCGGGCCCCACGCTGCTGATCGAGGCGGTGCGCGCGGCGATGGCCGGCGACACCCTGATCAGCCCCCAGATCACCGTCCGCCTCCTCCAGCACATCACCTCACCACCCCAATCCACCCCGGCCCCGGACCCGCTGACGAGCCGCGAACGGGAGATCACCCTTCTGGTCGCACAGGGCCTGACGAACGCGGAGATCGGGGCGCGGCTTTTCGTCACGGCCGGCACGGTGAAGACCCATCTCGCCAATATCCAGGGGAAACTGGGGGCCCGGAACCGGGTCGGCATCGCCGCCTGGGCATGGGAATCGGGCCTCACGGCACGGAGTGCGGCCGACCGCCGATAGGGCCCGAAATACTACCCTGACCAGGGGCGTTGCCGTTGGTGGGCAGGGGTGGGGCTGGGGGGTGTTGGCTGGGTGTCTGCTGGGGTGGTGTGTCAGGGGATGGTGAGTCGGTCCACTAGCAGCTCCAGTCTTGGCTCGGTGTCCTCGGGTAGTAGGCGGCCTGTTCGGGTGAGGGTGGCGAGGCCGTGTAGGGCGGCCCAGAACACTTCGGTGAACATTCCCGGGTGGGTGCTGTCGCCGGCGACTTCGGTGAGGCATTCGAGTAGGGCGGTGAAGGCGTCCTTCAGTGGTTCGGGGGTGTCCTTCTGTGCGTAGGGCAGGCCGCCGTCGAGTTGGAACATGGCGTCGTAGACGGCGGGGTTGTGTTCGGCGAAGTCGAGGTAGGTGCGGGCGAGGGCGGTGACCCGGTCGCGTGGGCTGTCTGCGGCGGCGGTCGCGGCCCGCACGGCGGTGGCCATCTCTGTGGCGCCTTGGAGGGCGACGG
>NZ_JBFAMP010000021.1:0-41664 GCF_040674455.1 Streptomyces sp. NPDC049837
AGGAAGTCGTACACGAGCTCGGCGGGTCCGTTGACGCGTACGGAGTCCTCGAAGGACAGCACCAGATCATCCAGCCGCCCCCACCGCTCCGCCAGGCCCTTGAGACGGCCGAGCTCCGCCCGGCTGTTGGTGTCCGTGGCCCGGTTGACCCACTCGACGTCCTCGGGACGGTCGTCCGCCACCGTGAAGTCGTGCAGCAGGGTCAGCCGCGAGGAGCCCTCCCCCAGCTCCTCGACGATCCAGGTGCCGCCCATCCCCGTGAGCGGGGCGGCCGGGATCTCCTGGCGGAACTCGATGCGCCGCGCGGCGGGATCCAGCGTGCGGCGTGACGTCCAGGACTTGACCGCGCCGTTGGCGGTCGCCCACATCCGCAGCCGCTCGCTGGTCCCGTCGAACTCCAGCCGCTCCACGTGCACGTTCGGCGGGAAGAACAGCGGCCACCGCTCCGTGTCCGCGATGAACCCGTAGACGACCGCCGCCGGTGCGGCGATCTCCACGTCGTGCGATGTGCGGTGAACCCGTTCAGCCGACACCTTCACTACCCTTCTCTCTTGGTCGAAGCCCGAAGCCCGAAGCCCGAAGCCCGAAGCCCGAAGCCCTGGGCGCGAGGCTCAGAAATTGCCGAGGCCGCCGCAGACGTTGAGGGCCTGCGCGGTGATCGAGGCGGCCGTCTCGGTGGCCAGGTAGCCGACCAGCCCGGCGACCTCCTCCGGGGTCGAGTAGCGGCCGAGCGGGATCTTCGCCTCGAACTGTTCCTGTACGTACTCCTGCGTCGTGTCCCACGCGGCGGCGTAGCCCTGGCGCACGCGCTCGGCCATGGGCGTCTCGACGTAGCCGGGGCAGACGGCGTTGACCGTGATGCCGGAAGGGGCCAGTTCCTTGCCGAGCGCCTTGGTGAAGCCGACGACGCCGTGCTTGGAGGCGCTGTAGGGGGCGCCCAGCAGGACGCCCTGCTTGCCGGCGGTCGAGGCGATGTTGATGATCCGGCCGTAGGGCGCGTCGCTCATGCCGCCCTTCTTCAGCACCTCGCGGGTGAGCCGGAACACGCTGTTGAGGTTGGTGTCGATGACGTCGTACCAGAGCTCGTCGGAGATGTCGGCCGTAGGACCGCCACCGCTGCGCCCGGCGTTGTTCACCAGGATGCCGATCGGGCCGTACGCCTCGACGGCGGCGGCGACGAGCTTCGTCACCGACTCGGGGGACCGGACGTCGGCCGCGATGCCGTCGGCGTCGATGCCCTCCTCGCGGAGGTCCTCCACGGTCTGCTTGACCTGCTGCTCGGTCCTCGCGCACAGGAAGACCTGGTGGCCTCGGCGGCCCAGTTCGCGGGCCACGGCCAGGCCGATACCACTCGTTCCGCCGGTGATCAGCGCGACGGGCTTCGTCGTTGTCGTCATCGGTTTCCTTCCAGGAGCGCCTTGGTGACTCCGACCGTGTCCCGTGGCGCTTGAGGTCCGGCGGAAGGGCGCTCAACCCCGCCGGGAGGCCCGGGGTTATCACGCCGTGATAACCCGGAGGGCCGTACCGGGGCGCCGGGACGGGGGCTTGAGGGATCTTCCAACCGCGTGCGACCGGCCCCGCCCAGGCTGGCGGGTGGCCGAATCGACCCAAGGAGACCCCCATGACGCTCGCGCCCGAGTTCGCCCAGAGCCCTGCCCCCGCCGCCTGGTCCGCTTCCCTGCACGCGGAGGTCCAGCAGTTCTACGCGCACCAGATGCAGTTGCTCGACCTCGGCGAGGCCGAGCAGTGGGCGCGGACCTTCACCGAGGACGCGACGTTCGCCGTGCCGACCCTGCCCGAGCCGGTGCGCGGCCACGCCGGGCTGATCGCGGCGACGAGCCGGGCCGCGGCCGAGCTCGCGGCGGCGGGCCAGCGACACCGCCACTTCATCGGCATGTTCGACGTCCGCCCCCGGCCCGACGGCGCGGTGGACGTCCGCTCCTACGCGATCGTGTACGCCTCGCAGATCGGCGGCGAGTCCCGGGTGCACCGCGTGTGCGTCTGCGAGGACGTCCTGGTGCGCGACGGCGGCGAGCTGCGGGTCTCCGCCCGCACGGTCACCCGCGACGACCTCGCCTGAGCGCGACCACCCGCCTGAGCGGCGCTCCACCGGCGCCCGGCCGCCTCTCCACTCCGGCCGGTCAGCCTCTGCCAGAGAAACGACTGCCACACCGACTGCCACCCGATGGGGGTTTCCCGACATGACGCAGACGACGATCGCCCGGCCGGAGGTCTCGGCCCTTCAGCAGGCCGTCCAGGGCGCCGCTGACCGGCTCGTCGAAGCCGGAGCCGCAGGCGTGCAGTTCCGGGTCGCCCGGGGGGACGAATCCTTCGTGGTGACGTCCGGCATCGCGGAGCTGGGCACCGATCGTCCCGTTCCCGCCGACGGCCGCTTCCGCATCTCCTGCATCACCAAGCCATTCGTGGCCGTCGTGGTGCTCCAGCTCGTCGCCGAGGGCAAGATCGACCTCGACCGCAGCGTCGAGAGCTACCTGCCGGGTCTGCTGCCGTACGGCGAGAAGATCACCATCCGCAACCTGATGCAGCACACCAGCGGCCTGTACAACTACATGGACTCGTTCCAGAAGCCCGGCGACCGCTTCCTGCGCGACCGCTACAAGCACTACGAGCCCGAGGACCTGATCGCCATCGCGGCCGCCAAGCCGCTGGAGTTCGAGCCGGGCACCAAGTTCGCGTACTGCAACACCAACTACTTCATCGTCGGCCTGCTCATCAAGAAGGTGACCGGCCGCTCGTACCGCGACGAGATCCGCGAGCGGGTCCTGGAGCCGCTCGGGCTGAACGAGACCGTGCTGCCCGGCGACGACCCGAACATCCCCGAGCCGCACGCGCGCGGCTACATGCAGATCGGCGGCGAGCCGGTGGACGTCACGCTGATGAACCCCTCCGAGGCCGGCTGCGCGGGCGAGATCATCTCCACCACCGCGGACCTCGACCGCTTCTTCTCCGCGCTGTTCAGCGGCAAGCTCCTGAACGAGCCGGAGTTCACCGAGATGACCACCCCGCTGCCGCCCGAGATGATCGAGAACCTGCCCATGGGCATCGGCTACGGCCTGGGCATCATGAAGCTCGAGAACGACAACGACCTCGACCTGTGGGGCCACGGCGCCGGCATCCCCGGCTACGCCACCTTCGCGGCCACCACCCGCGACCTGAGCGCCCGCGTGCAGCTCTCGTTCACCATCGGCGACAAGGACTTCGGGCCGGACGCCGAGCAGGCCGTCATCCGCGGCGTCAACATCGCCCTGTGCTCGTGAGGTCACGGTGACGAATCCTGAGGAAAAGGCCGTGAAGGAGGCCGTGGAAAAGGCCGTCATCGTCACCGGTGGCGGTACGGGAATCGGAGCGGCGACGGCCCGCGCATTCGCCGAGAGCGGCGCCCATGTGCTCATCGTCGGCCGCAGTGAATCGACGCTCAAGGAAACCGCGGACGGTCATGACCGTATTCGCGTTCTGGCGGCGGACATTCACGACCACGACGCGCCGGAACTGATCATCGGAACCGCGCTGCGCGAATTCGGGCGGCTCGACGTCCTGGTCAACAATGCGGCCGTCACCGGATTCGCCTCCCTCGACGGCCTGGACCGTGACTCCGTGCGCGCCCAGCTCGGCACCAATCTGATCGCCCCGGTGTTCCTGACCCAGCGGGCGCTGGACGCCCTGGAGGCGACCGGCGGAGTGGTCGTCAACGTCAGTTCCGCGGGCTCGCTCGGCCGCCGGGCGTGGCCGGAGAACTCCGTCTACGGCATGGCCAAGGTCGCCCTCGACTTCCTCACCCGTACCTGGGCGGTGGAGCTAGCCCCGCGCGGCATCCGCTCGGTCGGCATCGCGCCGGGCGTCGTCGACACCGGCGTCGGCGTGCGGGCCGGGATGCCCCCGGAGGCGTACGAGGCGTTCCTCGGCGAGATGTCGAAGAGGGTCCCCTCGGGCAGGGTCGGCCGACCCGAGGACATCGCCTGGTGGATCGTCCAGCTCACGCGGCCGGAGGCCGCCTACGCCAACGGCACGGTCCTGGCGGTGGACGGCGCGCTGTCCGTGACGTGACCTGGTGTCAGATCGTGCGGAAGGCCCCCGGGGATTCCGGGGGCCTTCCGGCATGGACGTACGTACGTCAGCGGGCGACCGTGGCCGTGACGTAGCGGACCGGGACGTCGATGTGGACCAGGCCGTCCTCGCCGCGCAGGGCGTCGAGCGCCGTGATGAGCCGGGCGCGCAGGGAGGCCGCCTCGCCGGCCGGCAGGTGCTGCCACAGCAGGCGCATGCCCTGGGTGTGCGACCAGTCGACCCACGCCTCACCGGAGCGGGCCGTCATGTCCACCGACTCGTCGACGATACGGACGTCGCCGAAGCCCGCCCTGTCCAGCGCGGCCGTCAGGTCCGCCGGGTCCTCCAGCCAGGAGTGGAGCTGCCGCTGGAGCTGCTCGGGGTGCCAGGCGGCCGGCAGGTGGCGCAGCAGGGACATCGGGATCAGGTCGGTGAACAGCGGCGGCAGGAACGGGAAGGTGTCCCGGGTGAACACCGGGCTGGTGAAGGCGATCCGGCCGCCGTCGCGCAGCAGTCCGGCGTAGCGGGCGAGCGCGGCCCGGGCGTCCGGCAGGAAGATGACGCTGTAGCTGCCGAGCACCAGGTCGAAGGAGCGGGCGGGCAGGTCGGGGTGCTCGCCGTCCATCACCCGCAGTTCGACGTTTCCGATGCCCTGCCGCGCCGCCTCGCGGCCGGCCTCCTCGATCATGGCCTCGGCGATGTCGATGCCGAGCGCGCTGCCCGCGGGGCCCACCAGCCGCGCCGCCGGCAGCAGGGTGGCGCCCAGGCCGCAGCCGACGTCCAGGAGCCGCTGGCCGGGGCGCGGGCCGGCGAATTCCACCAGCCGCTCGCCCATCGGCGTGAAGAATTCCACCCCGAGCCGGTCATAGGTCGCCGCGGCCCCGTTGAAGGCGGCGGTGACTTTCGTCTTGTAGGTCGCTGTGTCCGTGTCCATGTGCCACATGCTGGGGCCCCCGCCACGCGCGGAGCTGGAGGATTCATCGAGGATCGGTGGACGGCGGCCGCACAAATGCCTGGAGAACAAAAGGAGTCGGGAATTCTTCCCTTGCCCGGCCCCGGCGTCCGCACACAGAATACGGCCAGTAGCCGCCGCCCTTGGAGGCCGCCGTGGAGGGAATTCGATGAGTAGCCAAATAGCTGCTGTACGCCGCATGATCGAGGCGTACAACACCGGTAAAACCGAGGACGTCGCGGAATACATCCACCCGGAATACCTCAACCCGGCGACGATGGAGCACATGGACCTGCGCGGTCCCGACTCCTTCGCGATGGCCGTCAAGTGGCTGCGCATGACGTTCTCCGAGGAGGCGCACCTGGAGGAGGTGCTGCTGGAGGAGCGCGGCGACTGGGTCCGCGCGAACCTCGTCCTGTACGGCCGGCACATCGGGGACCTGGTCGGCATGGCGCCGACCGGCCGCCGCTTCTCCGGTGAGCAGATCCACCTCATCCGGTTCGTCGACGGCAAGATCCGCGACCACCGCGACTGGCCCGACTACCAGGGCACGTACCGTCAGCTCGGCTCGCCGTGGCCGGAGCCGCAGGGCTGGAGGGCCTGACCATGATTCTCGTCACCGGAGCCACGGGCAAGGTCGGCCGCGAGGCCGTCGAGCAGCTCACCGCCCAGGGCCGGCAGGTCAGAGCGCTCAGCAGGAAGCCCGATGAGGCGAACCTGCCCGAGGGCGTCGAGGTCGTGGCCGGCAGCCCGGCCGACCCCGCGTCGCTGGCCGCCGCGTTCGCCGGCGTCACCTCGGCGCTGGTCGTGCTCTCCGGCGATGTGGCCGGGGAGGCCCGCAACATCGCCAAGGCCGCCGCGGCCGCGAGCGTCGAGCACATCGTGTTCCTGTCCTCGGCGAGCGTGCTGCACCCGCTGCCGCACGGCATCGCCGACGAGCACCGGGCCGCCGAGGAGGCGATCACCGAGTCCGGCGTCGCCACCACGTTCCTGCGCCCCGGCCCGTTCCACGCCAACACCTCGTGGTGGATCAAGACCGTCCGCGAGAGCGACTCGGTGCGCTGCTGGATCGGCAACAACCCCGGCGCGCCGATCGACGAGTACGACATCGCCTCCGCCGCCGTCGCCGCGCTCACCCAGGACGGCCACCGCGGCAAGGCGTACGTCCTGACCGGCGGCGAGGTCCTCACCTCCGAGGAGCAGGCCCGCATCCTGAGCGACGTCCTGGGCCGCTGCTTGAACTTCTCCGTGGCGCCGCAGGAGGAGGTCGTCGAGGTCTTCGCCGGCATCACCGGCGACCGCCCGGCGGCCGTGACCAACGTGGCCGCGCTGCACAGCCCCCAGGTGCCGTGGGCCACGCCCACGACGGCCGTGAAGGACCTGACCGGCCGCGACCCCCGTCCGTACCGTGCCTGGGCGGCCGCCAACGCCGCGCTGTTCGGCTGAGGAAAGGCACAGAGCAGACATGGCGAACGACATGACGACGACCGGGGCGAACGGCCCCGTCCTGGTGATCGGTGCCACCGGCCTCCAGGGCGGCGCCACCGCACGGGAACTGGTGCGGCGCGGCCGGGACACGGCGGCGCTGGTGCGCGACCCGGAGTCGGACGCGGCCCGCGCGCTCGCTGCCACCGGCGTACGGCTGGTCACCGGCGACCTGGACGACGAGGCGTCGCTGCGCGCGGCCATGGAGGGCGTGCACGGGGTCTTCTCCGTGCAGAACTTCATGACCCCCAAGGGCCTGGGCGGCGAGGTCCGCCAGGGCCGCGCGGTGGCCCGGGCGGCGAAGGCCACCGGGGTCGCGCACGTGGTGTACAGCTCGGTGGGCGGCGCCGAACGCCACAGCGGCGTGCCGCACTTCGACTCCAAGCGGCACATCGAGCGGTACCTGGAGGAGCTGGGCGTGCCGACGACGGTGCTGCGCCCGACGTTCTTCATGGACAACTTCGCCGCGCACGGCCCGCAGAACGTCGACGGCACGCTGGTCGTGCAGTTGGCGCTGAAGCCGGACACCCGGGTGCAGTTCATCGCCGTGGACGACATCGGCTTCTTCGCCGCCGAGGCCTTCGACCGGCCGCAGGAATACCTGGGCCGGGCCGTGGAGCTGGCGGGCGACGAGCTGACGGCCACCGGGATCGCCGAGGCGTTCGCCGCCCGCAGCGGCCTGCCGGCCCGCTTCGAGGAGCTGCCGCTCGACGCGGTGGCGGCCAACCCGTACATCCCGAACGCCCCGGAGATCGCCCTGATGTTCGAGTGGTTCCAGGAGCACGGCTACCGCGCGGACATCCCCGCGCTGCGCGCCGCGCACCCGGGGCTCCAGACGTTCGCGACGTACCTGAAGGGCATCGACGTCTGACGCGTACGCACTCCTCCACCAGGCCGGCGGCTCTCCCCTGCGGGGGAAGGGCCGCCGACGCCTGCCGCCACGGTGTCACTCCCCGCCGGCCGTTTCGCCGGACGTCCCGCGCAGCCCATGCCGGTCCGCCCAGGAGGAGACCGCCGCGGCGATCTCGGCAGGGCGGTCCTCCGGGGTGTGGTGCCCGGCCGGGACGTCATGGCGCGCGACCTCCAGCGCGGCCATGTGCTCCGCGCACCAGGCGACGAGGCCCGGGCCCATCATGGCCCCCGGGCCGGGTGCGAAGTCGATCAGCAGCTTCGGCACGTCGCCACTTCCGGCGAGCCACGCGCCGTACGCCTCGACGCGGGCCACGACATCGGCCGGCTCGCCTCCCAGGGGCATCGCGCGCGGCCACTGGAGCAGCGGCCGGCGGCTCTCCCGCGTCGGGTAGGGCCGGAGGTACGCCTCCAGGTCGGCGGGGTCGAGCGGGGTGGCGACCGTGCCGGGCAGGCCCTTCTCGACCATGAGGTTGTCGTCGAGGATCATGGCCTCCCCCACCCCTTCCGTCTTGATGGCCCGGAACAGTTCGCGGCCGCCCTCGGGGAACTCCTCCCAGGCCATCGGCTTGACGATGGTCTCGGTGAAGGCGATGCCCCGGACGCGGCCGGGGTGGCGGGCGGCGAAGTCGAAGGCGAGCGCGCCACCCCAGTCGTGGCCGACCAGGACGACGCCGTCGAGGCGGAGCGCGTCGAACCAGGCGTCGAGGTAGCGGGCGTGGTCGTCGAAGGTGTAGGCGATGTCGGGTTTTCCGGAGCCGCCCATGCCGATGAGATCGGGGGCGAGCAGGCGTCCCGGGCCGACGGCCGGCAGGACGTTGCGCCACAGGTGCGAGGAGGTGGGGTTGCCGTGCAGGAAGACGATCGGCGTGCCTGACCCGCGCTCGCGGTGGGCGATCGTCGAATCGAGGACGGGCGTGGTCGGCATGGTTTCTCTCCCGGGAGTGCGTCGAGGGGGCGTGCGGCCAGGTCCCATCAGCGGAAGGCGGCGGTGCTGCGGGCGGCCCAGTCCGTGAACGGCCGGGGCGCGCGGCCCAGGACCCGCTCGACGTCGGGGCTCACCCGGCGCTCGGCCGGCAGCGGGTCCCCGAGGATGGCGAGGGTGCCCTCCACCACCGGCTCGGGCATGAACGCGAGCATCTGCTCCCGCGCCTCCTGGCGGGTCTGCTCGACGAAGCGGACCGGCTCGCCGAGTGCGGCGCCGATGGCCGCGGCCCGCTCGCGCGGGGTGACCGGGGCAGGGCCGGTGAGCTCGTACACGGCACCGGCGTGGCCGGGCCCGAGCAGCGCGGCGGCGGCCACCTCGGCGACGTCCGCCGGGTCGACCACCGGCAGGCCCACGTCGCCGAACGGGGCGGCGGCCAGCCGCTTGGCGCGGATCGACCCGGCCCAGGCCAGGGCGTTGGAGCCCAGGCCGCCGCAGCGCAGCACGGTCCCGTCGAGGCCGGAGCCGCGCAGCGCGGCCTCGAAGGCGGCGGGGTGGCGGTAGGCGTCCGGGCGGGTGGCGACGCCGAGGGAGGAGACCAGGACGACGCGGCGGACCCCGCCGGCCTTCGCGGCGTCGAGGATGCCCTGCGGGTCGTCGCCCGCGACCAGCAGGAACAGCGCGTCGGCACCGTCGAGCGCGGGGCGCAGTCCGTCGGGGTCGGCGAGGTCGGCCCGCACATGGCGTACGCCCGCGGGCAGTTCGCGTGCCTCGCCGCGCGAGACCGTGGTCACCGCCTCGCCCGCCCGGGCGAGGATGCGGACCAGCTCACGGCCGACGTTCCCGGTGGCTCCCGTCACTGCGATCATGGAGCGGCTCCTTGTTAGTTAGTTGACTAACTCACTTGAGGCATGACCGTAGCACGGGATCAGGGCGAGATCTACAGTTGGTCAGGTGACTGACTCACCGAAGCCCAGGGCGCGGGCGGCCGACAAGCGCCGCCGCCTCACCACCGCGGCAGCACAGGTCCTGCACGAACAGGGCGTCGAACGCACCACCCTCGCCGACATCGCACGCGCGGCCGGCGTCCCCGTCGGGAACGTCTACTACTACTTCAAGACCAAGGACGACCTGGTCCGGGCCGCGTTGGCCGAGCACAGCGCGCACCTGGACGAACTCACCGGTGCGCTGGACCGGTTGCCCGACCCGCGCGAGCGTCTCAAGGGCCTGATCGAAGCCTGGGTCAGCAGGCGCGACACCGCCGCCCGCTACGGGTGCCCCACCGGCACCCTCGCCGTCGAGCTCGACAAGCGCGCCGACGGCCTCCTCGACGCGGAGGCCGGCGTCGTGATCCGCCGGCTGCTGGACTGGGCCGGCCACCAGTTCCGCGCCCTGGGTCTGCCCGACCCCGACGACCTCGCCGTCACCCTCGTCTCCGCCTACCAGGGCATGTCGCTGCTGGCCAACGCCCTGCGCGACCCGGACATCATGACCCGCGAAGGCGCCCGCCTCCTCCGCTGGCTCGACTCCCTGGAGGCTCCGGACCGGAGCGCCCGACCCGGGCGATGATCCTGCTCGGGCGGCGCGGCGACGAACCGCGTGGGCGCCCGGCCCCGGTGAGGCCGGGCGCCCCGCGTGACGTCAGGCGCGGCAGGTGGGCAGCCCGCCGTGGTACTCCGTCATCTCCCGGAACAGGGCCGGGACGTCCAGCGCCTCCCCCGGCGCCGCGCCGCGCTCCTCCGCGTAGGCCCGGTGCAGGTTCGGCACCAGCCGTTCGGCGTCCAGCAGCCCCTCGAAGGGGCCGGGGCCGGTGGCGCGGGCCAGCTCCAGCGGACTCGCCCCGTCGGCGACGCCCTGCCGGGCGAGGCCAAGCAGCCAGCGGAAGTACGCCTCGTTGGCGTCGAGCACCTCGGGGCCGCCGACCGGCCCGTGGCCGGGCACGACCACCAGCGGGTCCAGCCCGCGCATCCGCTCCAGGGCGTCCAGGGAGCCGCTGACGGACCCCATCACGCAGAACGGCGTCACGCCCGACATCACCAGGTCACCGGTGAACAGCACCCGCTGCTCGGGCAGCCACACCACGGTGTCGTTGGTGGTGTGCGCGGCCGGGCCGAGGTGCAGCAGTTCCACCCGCACCCCGCCGGCGTGCAGGGTGAGCGCGTCGCGGAAGGTGACCTCGGGCAGGGCGAGTTCGATGTCGCCCCAGCACACGTCCGGCCACAGGGAGGTCAGGTGCAGCCCGGCGGCCGCCATGTCGGAGCGCGTCCGCTCGTGCGCGACGACCAGGGCCTCCGGGAAGAGGTGGTTGCCGAACGTGTGGTCGCCGTGGAAGTGCGTGTTGACCAGCGTGCGCGGCGGCGTGCCCGCGACGCGCAGCACCTCCTCGCGAAGCCGCCGCGCGCGGGCCTCGGTCGCCGCCGTGTCGACGAGCACGGCACGGCCGTCGTCACCGGCGACCAGGCCCGCGTTGTTCAGGCACCAGCCGCCGTCGGGCTGCACGAAGGCGTACACCCCGTCGGCGACCTCGGTCAGCTCCCCCGCGAGGGCGACGGCGGTGCTCACAGCACGTCCGAGGGGACGAAGCCCAGCTCCTTGAGCATCGGCAGGTAGTTGAACACGTCGTAGTGCTCGATGATCTGGCCGGCGTCGTTGAAGCGCAGCTCCTCGAGCATGAACCAGGTGACCTTCTTGCCGGTCGGGGCCTTGCCCATGAACTCGCCCAGGTGGGTCGCCGTCACGGTGATCCGCAGGATCACCCGGTCGCCCTCCGAGACGGCGCTCTTGACGTCCAGGTGCAGGTCGGGGAAGGCGGCGAGGCCGCCCTGCATCGCGCCGATCATCTGCTGGGTGTCGACGGGACGGTCCTCGGAGAAGTGCCGGATGTCCGGCGCCCAGTGCTTGAGGATGCCGTCCAGCTCCCAGCGGTTCCAGGCGGCGGCGCAGTCGAGCGCGATCCGCTTGTTGCGCTCCTGGACGGACTGGACGGACGGCTCGGTCAGCGTCGTGGACATGGTGGGGTTCCTTTGCGGTGGTGAGAGGTCAGGGAAGGAGTACGTGCCTGCCGGCGGAGCGCCCGTCCAGCAGCTCCCGCGGCACGGCGCCGGCGGTCATGCGGCCAGCTCCTCGGAGACGGGGGCGAAGTCGGCGGCGTGGTCGGCCGCCCACTGGGCGAACGTCCGGGCGGGCACGCCGGTGACGCGCTCGACGGTGTCGGCGACCGAGGGCGGGTTGACCACCGCGTCGGCCAGGTAGCCCAGCACCATCTCCACGACCGGCGCGGGCATGGCGTGGCCCATCAGTTCACGGGCCTCGTCGGGGGTGATCTCCTCGAAGCGGATCTCCCGCCCCAGCGCACCGGAGATGGCCCGCACCTGGTCGGCCTGGGTGATCGCCTCCGGCCCGGTCAGCACGTACGCCTTGCCCGCGTGCCCGTCCTCCAGCAGCGCGGTCACCGCCACGGCGGCGACGTCCGCCTCGTGGATGAGGACGCGCGGGGCGTTGCCGTACGGGGCGCGCACCACACCCTCGGCGCGGATCGAGTGGCCCCACTTCCACAGGACGTTGGTGGCGAACTCGTCGGGACGCACGAACGTCCAGTCGATGCCGGACTCCTCCACGGCCCGCTCCACGGCCCGGTGGTACTCACCGCTGTGGTTGTCGCCCGACTCGTCCAGGACGGAGGACGAGGACAGCACGACGATACGGCTCACCCCGGCCTCCTTGGCGGCCGCGACGACCTCGCGGGCCGTCTCCGGGACCGGGAAGAGGTAGAGGCGCTCCACCCCGCGCAGCGCCGCGCGCAGCGTGTCGGGACGGGTGAGGTCACCCTCGTGGACGTCCACGCCCTCCGGCAGCCCGGCGGTGGCCGGATTCCTGGTCAGCGCCCGCACCGTGGCGCCCGCGGCCACGAGCCGCTCGACCACATGACGGCCGACCGATCCTGTTGCACCTGTCACCAGAACTGTCACGCCTGCTCCACGAGTTCGTTGGCCAGTAAGTGCTGCCCAGCGTCGGGAACCCCGCTGGAGAATGCCCGGAGAGGCGGTCGACCGCCTCGACCCCGCCTCAAGCGGAAGGGGGAACCATCAGATCGGTTACCACTCCCCATAGGACACGAAGGCGAGGCAGCGTTTTGTCCGCTCCCACCACCGCGCCCGGAAAACCCACGTCCAAGGACGACCGCAAGAAGAGCAAGAAGAAGAGATTCGAACTGAGCCGCCGGGGCCGCAAGCTGACCCTGGCCATCCACGTCGTCACGTCCGTCGGCTGGGTCGGCCTGTCACTGTCCATGGCCGTCCTGGCCTTCATGGGGTACACCACCGACGACGCGGCGGTCGCCAAGGGCGTGTACTACGCCATGTACGTGTTCGACGACACCAGCGTCACGGTGTTCAGCGTCGCCGCGTCGATCTCCGGCATCGTGCTGTCCTGCGGTACGGCCTGGGGTCTGCTGCTGCACTGGTGGATCGTCGCCAAGTGGGTCATCACCCTGTTCATGACGATCTTCGCGTGGTTCGTCATCCACCCGATCGTCATGAAGGCCACCGAGAACACGGCGGAGGCCGGCGGCGCTCCCCCGCGCCCGGGCTGGCCCGCCGACTTCCTGGTGTGGAGCGTGCCCGCGCTGTTCGTGCTGCTGACGGCCGCCGCGGTCATCTCGGTCTACAAGCCCTGGGGCCGCACCGCCCGGGGCCGCCGCGCCACCGTCCGCCCGCGCCGCGCCTGATCCTGCGCCCGGTCAGCCCCTTGGAACCTCCGGCCCGCCCGTCAAGGCGGGCCGGACGGCGTTCACAGGGGCGTTCAGGGGCGCGTTCAGAGGGCGTTCAGGGCGCCTGCCGGGGCGCGACGGGCGGCGTCCAGGGCGGCGCACCAGTGCCCCGGGTGCGGGGCGCGCAGCAGGCCCGTACCGATGAGCAGGCCCTGGAAGCCCGCCTCCAGGAGCCGGGCCGCGTCGGCGGGATCGGCGATGCCGCTGGCGCTGACCGCGCAGCGGGTGCCCGTGGCCCGCACGGCCGGCAGCAGCGCGGCGCTGCGGTCGAGGTCACCGGGCAGCCGTTCACGGGTGGCGATGTCCTTGTTGTTGACGGCGACCACGCACTGCGCCGCCCTCGGCACCGCCGCCGCCTCGGCCGCGTCGGCGACCTCCACGAACGGGGTCAGCCCGAGGTCCAGGGCGTGGTCCACCAGCCGCGCCAGCACGCCGGCGGGCAGGAGCTTCACGGTCAGCAGCACGGCGGAGGCGCCCAGTTCACGAGTGCGTTCGAGCTGGCGCCGGCTGGTGACGAAGTCCTTGCGCAGCAGCGGCAGGCGGGTGAGCGCGGCGACCTCGCGCAGCAGCTCCTCGCTGCCACCGAACCACCGGCCGGTGACCACCGAGACGCACGGCGCCCCGGCCTCCTCGTACGCGGCGACGACCTCGGGCACCGTACGCGGCCACATGAGGTCGGTGCCGTCCGCGTCCCGCCGCTTGACCTCCATGATCACGGGACGTGGAGCGGACAGCAGCGCGTCCGTGAACGTCATGACGCCTCCCTCCAGGCACGGGTGACCGCCGCCGCGTTCGCCCGGGCGAGCAGCCCGTCCTCGCCACGGGCGGCGGAGTCCACGTCGATGCCGAGGAACCGGGGGTGGGCGACGGCCCCGCCGAACCGGTCCCGGTTGCGCGCGCCCAGCCCGCCCGCGAGCAGGAACGGCCGCTCCATGCGGTCGGCCAGCCCCGTCACCGTGGCGTCGTCCAGGCTCACCGCCGTACTGCCCACCCGCCCGCCGGCGCCGACCGCGTCGAGCAGGAAGCAGTCCGTGCCGGCCCGCTCGTACGCGCCGATCAGCCGTGCCTCCACGCACGAGGTGCCCTCGACGTGCAGCACCTTGACGATGCGTACGCCATCGGGGACCAGCGCCCGCAGGGCGCGGACCATGCCGGGCGGCTGGTAACCGTGGAGCTGTATCCAGGACGGGCCCTGGCCGCCCGTGAGGCGGGCCAGCGCCTCGGCGTCGGCGGAGAAGGTGACCAGCACCGCCTCCAGGCGCCCGGTGGCCCGCGCCTCGGCGGCGAGCCCGGCCAACTGCCCGGCGGACAGGTCCGCCCGGCCCCCGGCCACCCCGTGCCACAGCCCGACCAGGTCCGCCCCGGCGTCGGCGACGCCCCGCACCTCGGCGGTGGTCGTCGCACCGCAGATCTTGACCAGCACTACGCCGCCTCACCGACGAGGGAACCCTCCGCGAATCGGTCCCCCTCGCCCTCGAACAGCCTCGGGTGCGCGGCGCGCAGGTCGCCGATCACCCACTCGTAGGGCAGGTCGTCGAACTCGCCGTGCGTCCGCAGGAACTCCATCTGCCGCCGCCCCTTCAGATCGAAGGGGTGGTGCAGGCTGTCGGCGGTGCCGTCGAAGTCCAGCGGCGCCATCCGGTACAGCTTGCACAGCGTCTTGTTGAAGACCGGCGTCGCCTTCACCCACCGGCCCTCCAGCCACACCGAGGTCAGCCCGTGCTGGTGGAACACATCCCCGCCGAGCAGCTCCTTCAGCCGCTCGGAGGCGAGGTGGTTGCGTACGTCGGTCAGGACCAGGCGCGCCGGTATGCCGAGCGAGCGCAGCCCGGCCGCGTACAGCACCGACTTGTGCAGGCACATGCCGGAGCCGGTGCGCACCACCTGGCCGGCGCGCAGCCCCTCGCGGGACAGGTCCGCGCCGTACACCTCGTAGCGGATGCCGTCGCGCACCGCGTAGTACAGGGCCACGGCCCGCTCGGTGGGGGTGGTGGCGCTCGCCGGCAGCGCGCGGCGGACGAAGTCGCGCACCTCGGGGCTGTCGTGGTCGATGAACTCGGTCGCTGCCAGCGCGGGCTGGAGGGTCATGGTGGCGTGTTCCGCTTCCGTCGTAGGGTGATCACAGGCCGAGCATCGAGGCGATGCGGTTGCGCTGGATCTCGGACGTGCCGGAGTAGATGGTCCCGGCGACCGAGTTGCGCAGCTCCTTCTCGATGCCGTACTCGGCCATGTAGCCGTTGCCTCCGAAGATCTGGACGGCGGCGAGCGCGGAGGCGACGTTGGCCTCGCTGGTGACGAGCTTGGCGATGGCGATGTCCCGGGTGACGTTCTCCCCCGCCGCCATCTTGCGGGCGGCGGAGTACAGCCAGTGCCGGGCCGTCTCCACCCCGATCTCCATGTCCACGATTCTGTGGGAGACGGCCTGGTACGAGCCGATCGGCTGCCCGAACTGGGTGCGGGTGCGCGCGTACTCGGCGCAGCGCTCCACCCGGTCGCGCATCTCCCCCGCGTTGATGACGAAGGAGCACAGGATCTCCCAGCGCATCACGTGGTCCAGGACGAGGAAGCCGCCGCCGGGCCGGCCCACGACCCGCGAGGCGGGCACGCGGCAGTCGTCGAAGAACAGCTCGCACAGCGGCGAGGTGCGCAACCCCATCTTGGCGACCGGCCGCCCGACGCTCAGGCCGGGCGTGTCGCGGTCGACGAGGAACGCGGTGATGCTCAGCGGGCCGGGACGGTCGCTGGTACGGGCGTAGACGGTGACCACGTCGGCGACCGGCCCGTTGCTGACGAAGGCCTTGCTGCCGTTGAGCACGTACGCGTCGCCGTCGCGCACGGCGCGGGTACGCATCGCCAGCGCGTCCGAGCCGCTGTCGGGCTCGCTGATGGCGTGGGCGCCGATCAGGTCGCCCGAGCACAGCCCCGGCAGGTAGCGCTCCTTCAGCTCCGGCGAGCCGAACCGGTGCAGGGGGACGCCGGTGCTGACCAGGTGGCTGCACACGGAGAAGTTCAGCCCCGCGTCGCGGCAGCCCTGGCCCAGCCCCTCCAGGACGTACATCGTGGTCAGCAGGTCCTGTCCGAGCCCGCCCCACCGCTCCTCGAAGGGCAGGCCCAGGATGCCCGAGGCGCGCAGCAGGTCCCACTGCTCGCGGGGGAAGGCGGCCTCGGCGTCACGCTCGACGTGTCCGGCGCTGAGCTTGTCCAGCAGCGGCGCCAGACCGTCGCGCAGCCGCTGCTGGTCGTCGGTCCACGTGATCATCAGTACTGGGAGAACTCGGCCGAGTCGAGGTTGTGGACCTCGTCGCCGCGCAGCGCCGGGGTGAACATGCACACCAGGCGCAGGTCCTCGTCCGGGCCGGCGATCAGCCAGTGCGCGTCGTGCTTGTCGAGGGCGTAGAGGGTGCCGGGGGTGATGGGGTGGGAGGTGCCGGCCATGTCGACGATCTCGCCGCTGCCCTCGATGCAGTAGCAGGCCTCCAGGTGGCGGCGGTACTCCAGCCGCGACTTGGTACCGGCCCGCACGATCGTGTCGGTGACGGTGTAACCGAGGCCGTCGGATTCGGTGAGGAACCGGCGGCTGAGGCCGTTGCCCCAGTCGACGCAGCGGACGCTGTCGAGCTTGCGGACGATCATGGGTGGGTCCCTTCGTTCGTACGGTGGGGGGCGGTGGGGCGGCGCAGCTCCGCGACGAAGGAGGCGAACTCCTCCACCGGGTCGCGCCGCCGGTCCAGGGCCTGTTCGATGCGCGCCACGCCCGCGCTGCCGACGACCGCCGCGTCCGCGCCGAGCGCCTCCAGGGCGGCGATGTCGGCCCGCGTACGGACGCCGAAGCCGACCGCGACCGGGGCGCGGGTGGCGGCGCGCAGTCCGCCGAGGGCCGCGGCGAGCCGCTCGCGGTCGGGTGCGGCGGTGGTGCCGCTGCGCCCGTAGTGGGCGACCAGGTAGAGGTACGCGGAGGCGTGCCGGGCCGCCTCCGCCGCGGTCGCGGCGTCCGAGACGGCGTAGCAGGTGGTGACCAGGGGCAGCCCGGCCCGGTGGGCGGCCTCGTAGTGGGCGGTACGCAGCCGGGGCGGCAGCCCGTGCAGCAGCAGCCCGTCGCAGCCGGCGTCGGCGACGGAGCGGGCGAAGTCGCCCAGGTCCGTGCCCTTGACGGTGTGGCTCCAGTCGGCGAGCAGCGCGATCCGCAGCCGCCGCAAGCTGGGGCGCACGGCGGCCACCGCGTCCAGGACGGCGGCCAGGGTGACCCCGCCGGCCAGCGCCCGGTCGGCGGACCGGCGGATCACGGGGCCGTCGGTGACGGAGTCGGGGAACGGAACGGCCAGTTCGAGGCAGTCGACGTCGCTGTCGTCCAGCATCGCGGCCAGCTCCGGCAGCGCGCCGAGCGGCGGATCGCCCGCGTTCACGAACACGGCGAGCCCGGGCCTGCCGGGCCGCCGCCGCGCGAAGAACCCGCGCCCGGCGCCGCCGTCCGGACCGCCGCCGTCCGGACCGCCGCCGTGCGCACCGGTACCGCCCGCCCCGGAGGCCGCCCGCACAGCGGCCCCCGAGGCGGCACGGGCGGCACCCGTGCCGGAGGCACCGGACGATCCGCCAGTACCACCCGTCCCGCCCGCCCCCGAGGCCCCGTTCCGGCAGGACGCCAGGGACAGGGCGGCCACGCCCGGGACGGCGGCCGGGGCGAGGCCCGACAGAGGTGGTGGGCCGGGCACGCAGCCCGACACCGGGGCGACGGTGAGGAGACGTTCAGGCATGGGCCGCCTCCAGCGTCCGCAGCCGGTCGACCAGTCCCAGCGCCGAGCCGTCGTGCAGCGTGGCGTGCGCGGCGCGCAGCGCCTGGTGCCAGTCACCGGTCAGCCGGCCGGCGACCGCCAGGGCCGCGGCGTTGAGGCAGACGGTCTGCGTCGCCGCCGGGCCGCCGCGCCCGGCCAGCACGTCCCGGAACAGCTCGGCGGCGCCCCCCGCCCCGCCCTCGGCCTGCGCCAGGTCCGCCAGGCGCCCGGCGCCCAGGCCCAGCGCGGCGGGCGTGAGCGTGAACTCGTCCTCGCCGCCGTCCTCGTAGGCCCGCACCCGGTTGGCGGTGAAGGCGAGGAGCTCGTCGGCGCCGGCGTCGTTGCCGGCCAGCCACACCGTACGGCCGGTGGCGCGGGAGGTGTGCCCGGCGGCGTACCGCAGGGCCTCCAGCGCCTCGGGGCGGGACACCCCGGTCACCTGGGCGCGCACCGGCATGTCGGCCAGGAAGGGGCCGAGGGCGTTGACGAACGCCCCCAGCAGGCGCATGTCCAGCGGGGCGACGGCCCGCGCGAGCAGCGCGATCTCCGCCGGGTACACGAAGTACCCGGCGAAGGCGATGCCGCACCGCTCCAGGACCTCCTGGGTCTGCTCGTACGACGTCGTCGGCGCGATCCCCAACCGCTCCAGCAGGTCCAGGGAGCCGCAGGTGCTGGTGTAGGCCCGCGAACCGGTCTTGACGACCCGCACGCCCATGGCCGCGGCCACGAACGCGGCGGCCGTGGAGATGTTGAAGGTGCGCGGCCCGCCCCCGGTGCCGACGATGTTGACGGCCGCCCCGAACGCGTCCGCCGGGCGGGCGGGACGGCGCTCGGCCAGCGAGTCCAGGAACGCGCACAGGGTGACCCGGTCGGGCATCCGGGTGGACAGGGAGGCCAGCAGAGCCGTGGCTTCGCCCCTGCGCAAGTCCCCCGCGTGGAGCCGGTCCCAGAACGACCGCCACACCGGCAGCTCCACCGGACGGTCCCGGCCGATGAGCGAGACGACGGCTTCGTGCATGGCTACGCGGCCCCCGCGTGCTCGCGCGGCGCGTCCGCGAGGAACGCGGCGATGGCCGCGACGGAGGTGAAGGACTCCGGGTCGAGGTCGACGGCGTCGGTGTCGACGCCGTAGCGGTCCTCCAGCCAGGCGATCACCTTGAGCAGCCCGAGGCTGTCGATGATGCCGTTCTCCATGAGGTCGTGGTCGTCGGCCAGCTCGTGGGCGGCCACGTCCGGCAGGAACTCCTCGACGATGAACTCCCTGACGGCCTGGGCGTACTGCATGTCAGTTCTCCTTGGTGAAGTGGGCCGAAGCGACCCGGTCGCGGTCGACCTTGCCGGTGGAGGTCCGGGGCAGCGCGTCGTCGGTGATGCGCAGCACCGAGGGGACCGCCGCCCGGGGCAGCCGGCGGGCGAGGTGCCCGCGCAGCGTCAGGCTGTTGAGGCCCGAGTCCGGTGAACGCCGCACGACCGCGTGCAGCAGGCGCCCCGCGATCGGGTCGGGCAGGGCCAGGACGGCCGCCTCGGTCACATCGCGGTGGCCGAGCAGGACGTGCTCCACCTCCTGGGCGTTGACCCGCACCCCGCGCACCTTGACCTGGTGGTCGGTGCGGCCCTCCAGGGTCAGCGAGCCGTCCGGGTGCCTGCGCACCAGGTCGCCGCTGCGGAAGTAGCGCCGGCCGTCGTCGCGCACGGGATGCGGTACGAAGACCTTCCTGGCGGCCGCGGCGCCCAGGTAGCCGCGCGTCTGGAACGGTGTGGAGACCAGCAGTTCACCCGTGCCGGGCCCGTCCAGCACCGCGCCCTCGGCCGTGACGACGAGCGCCTCGACGCCGGGCAGCGGGACGCCGATGGGGAGGGGCGGCGAGGCGGGGGCGCGGGTGTCGACCTCGTGGACGTAACTGTCGTTGGTCTCGGTGCACCCGTAGATGTTGTGGAGCCGGGCCCCGGGCAGCAGGCCGGGCAGCCGGTCGAGGAGCGGCCCGGGTATGGCGTCGCCGGTGAACATGGCGTGCCGCACGGCGGGCAGGGCCGCCCCGGTGGCGTCCGCCGCGTCGGCGAGCAGCCGGAAGAACATGGGTACGGCCTGGACGACGTGCACCTCGTGCCGCTGGAGGAGCCCGAGCAGGCGCGCCCCTTCCAGGGCGTGGTCGGGGTCGACGAGGACGACACGGCCGCCGTGGGCGAGGGTGGTCCAGACGTCGAGCAGGCACAGGTCGAAGTTGAGCGGCGCGTAGTTGAGGACGGTGGTGCCCGGTCCGATGCCGAAAGCGCCGGCTGCCCAGTCGGTGAAGGCGTCGATGGCGTCCGCGTCCAGCGGGACGATCTTCGGCAGCCCGGTGGAACCGGACGTGGTCAGCAGCAGGGCCGGCCGGCCGGTGGGCGGCGCGGGGGGCGCGGGCGCGCCGGCCTCCGCTTCGGCGACGTCGCACGGCCGCAGCACGTGCCGTACGCCGGCCTGCTCGTGCAGCTCGTCCAGGGCGTCCTGCCCGAGCGTCGCCGCGGGCAGCAGGACCGGCCGCCGCTCCAGCAGGCATGCCAGGACCAGCGCGATCGTGGCGGGTGACTTCACGGCGGGCACCGAGACCGGCTCGTCGCCCGGCAGTTGTGCGATTCGGGCCCGCTCCCGCGCCGTGCGGTGCAGCAGCGACCCGTAACTGATCTCCTCGTCCCGCCACACCAGGGCCGTCGCACGCGGCGCCCGCCGCGCCTGCCCGACGATGCCGTCGAGCAGACCCCGACGGCCCTCTGCCGCGCCCACGCTTCCGCTCACGGCTCCTCCCCCAGCTCGCCTTGCGCTCCTGTGGGTTCCGATGGTGGTTTCGCCGTCTGGAGGATCGATGGAGCCCCGCTGAACTCTTGTGCGTACCCCCGCACATACGAGGGGGCCGCGTCACCGGGCAGGTGACGCGGCCCCCTCGGGGCCGTACGGTTCGTGCGGCGCTCAGCCGGCGGTCAGCTCCACGAGCACGTCCGCCGGGTCGCTGTGCGGCGCCCCGGCGGGCCACCACGCGCCCGACTCCTCGCGGTAGGGGTACCACCGCCCGTCGCGGCCCAGGCGCAGTTGGATGCCCTGTCCGGCGAGGGTCCAGTGGTTGTCCCGGACCTCCAGCTCGGGCAGCTCGTCCGCCTCCCAGCCCGCCGACAGCGCCGCCCGGGCCCGGGCGGTCTCCTGGGCGGACGGCGACCAGGTGCGCTCCAGCACCTCCAGCCCGGCCGCCCCGCCGGTGCGCCAGGCGGCGGCCGCGCGGTCCAGCTCCCCGGGCGGCCTGCCGCAGCTCTCGCGCAGCCGCGCCGGCACCCTCGGGTCCGGGTGCGTGGCGGCGATCCGCACGGTGTCCTGCCACAGGTCCAGCGGCGGCGCGGGCTCGGCGGTCAGCCCGAGGGCGTAAGCGAGCAGTCCGCGCGCCCGGACGGCCGCGTCGGCGACCAACTGCTCCAGGGGGTCGGCCTCGATGCCGGTGACCGGCTCGTCGGTGCCGGCCGGCGCGGCCGGCAGCGGCGGCAGGGCGGGCAGCGGCGACGCTTCACGGGTCCACGCCGCCACGGGGTCGAGGCCCGGCGGCGGACCGGCCGCGTCCTCGCCGCCGCCCTCGCCCTCGTACCCGTCCTCGTCCTCCTCCTCGACCGAGTCCTCGTCGTCCTCGTCCGCGCCCGTCATCGCCCGCAGCAGCAGCTCCGACTTGAGCTCCTCCACGGCCTCCTCGGCGTCCCTGCCCCGCACCAGCGGCAGCAGCCACGGCTCCGTCTCCAGCAGCCACGACACCTGGTAGCACAGCGCCGTGGCGTGCGGGCACGGGTGCTCCAGGGCGTCGCAGTCGCAGTCCGCGTCCAGGTCGCCGTACCCGGGCAGCATCCGTACCCGGGCGTCCTCCACGGCCTCCAGGAGGTCCTCCGGCAGCTCACCCGCGAGGAGTTCCTCCGTCACGGCCGGCCGGTCGGCGGCCTTCTCCCAGAGCAGCTCCCACTCCCCCGCGTCCAGCTCCGCGAGCGTGACCACGGTCGTGTACGCGGCCTCGCCCCCGTACACCTCCGCCGAGATCCGCCCCGGGCTGACGGTGATCGGGCCGATCCGCCCGGTGCGCGCGAAGGCCCGGCCCTTCTTCAGGGACTCCTCCTCCGGCCAGGTGTCCTCCACGGCCTCGGTCCACGCCTTGGCCCAGAACGACTGGCCGCGGGCGCGCCCGCCCTTGCGCGCCGGGAAGGCGGGAAAGCCCCGTGCACCGCTCTCCTGTGCCTCGCCCATCACTCGCTCCTCAGCTCGACCAGGTTGGCCAGCTCGTCGTTCGTCAGCTCCGTCAACGCCTGCTCCCCCGTGCCCAGCACCGCGTCCGCCAGCTCCTTCTTGGACTCCAGCAGCGCGGCGATCCGGTCCTCGACGGTGCCCTCGGCGATCAGCCGGTGCACCTGGACCGGCTTGGTCTGGCCGATACGGTACGCACGGTCCGTGGCCTGGGCCTCCACCGCGGGGTTCCACCAGCGGTCGTAGTGCACGACGTGATCGGCCCGGGTGAGGTTCAGCCCGGTGCCCGCCGCCTTCAGCGACAGCAGGAACACGGGCACTTCCCCGTCCTGGAAACGCTGCACCAGCTCCTCGCGCTTCGGCACGGGCGTGCCGCCGTGCAGGAGCTGCGCGGGTACGCCCCGCTCCCGCAGGTGCCGCTCCAGCAGTCGCGCCATGGCGACGTACTGGGTGAACACCAGCGCGGCGCCGCCCTCGGCGGTGATCGTGTCGAGGAGTTCGTCGAGCAGCTCCAGCTTCCCGGAGCGCCCGGTGAGGGGGGCCGCGCCCTCCTCCTTGAGGAACTGGGCGGGGTGGTTGCAGATCTGCTTCAGCCCGGTGAGCAGCTTCAGGACCAGACCGCTGCGGGCGATGCCCTCGCTGCCGCGGATCTGCGCCATCACCTCCCGTACATGTGTGCGGTACAGGGCCGACTGTTCGGCACTGAGCGAGACCGGTCGGTCCGTCTCGGTCTTGGGCGGCAGCTCCGGCGCGATGCCCGGGTCGGACTTGCGGCGGCGCAGCAGGAACGGGCGTACGAGACCGGCCAGGCGCTGGGCCGTGGCCCGCTCCCCCGCCCCCTCGGCACGCTCCGCCTCGATCGGCGCCATCCAGCGCCGGCGGAACTCCCCGTACCCGCCCAGCAGTCCGGGCGTCGTCCAGTCGAGGATGGCCCACAGCTCGGAGAGGCTGTTCTCCACGGGCGTGCCGGTGAGCGCGACCTTCGCGTCGGCACCGATCAGCCGCAGCGCCTTCGCGGTGCTGGAGTGCGGGTTCTTGACGTGCTGGGCCTCGTCGGCGACGACCATGCTCCAGCGGTGCCCGGCCAGCCGCTCGGCGTCCAGCCGCATGGTGCCGTACGTCGTCAGGACGAACCCGTCGTCGGCGCCCTCCAGGGTGCGCCCGGTGCCGTGGAAGCGGCGGACGGCGGTGCCGGGCGCGAACCGGCCCACCTCCCGCTGCCAGTTGCCCAGCAGCGAGGCCGGGCAGACGACGAGCGTCGGGCCGGCGCTGTCCTCGTGCTCCTGGCGCAGCAGGTGCAGCGAGATGAGCTGGAGGGTCTTGCCCAGGCCCATGTCGTCGGCGAGGCAGCCGCCCAGGCCCAGCGAGGTCATCCGGTCCAGCCAGCGCAGCCCCCGGAGCTGGTAGTCGCGCAGCGTGGCGGTGAGCGCGGCGGGCTGCCGGACGGGTTCACTGCCGCCGTCCGGGTCGGACAGTCGGGCGCGCAGCGCCAGCAGCCAGGCGGTGGGCGCGACGGGCACCTGCTCGGTGCCGATCCGCGCGTACCCGCTCAGCGCGACGGCGAGGGCCTCGATCGCGGTGAGGGAGCCCACCTCCCGCTCGCGCGCCTTGCGGGCGAGGTCCGCGCCGACGAGGGTCCACCTGCCGCGCAGCCGTACGACGGGCCGGCCGGTGCCGACCGCCGCCATCTCCTCCTCGGTGAGCGGGTCGCCGTCGAGGTCGAGCTGCCGGCGCAGATCGACCGTGCCGTCGCCGCCGAAGAAGGAGCGCAGGTCGGTGGGTGGCGGCAGGTCGGCGCCGACGACGGCGCGGGCGGTCAGCGACCGGTGGGCGTCCTCGGGCCACAGGACGTCGATGCCGTGGGCGCGCAGCCGGCCGGCCCCGTCGCCCAGCAGGTCGGTGACGTCCCGGTCGGACAGGTCCATGGCGCGCGGTACGGGCAGCAGCCGCTCCAGCGGTGGCCACACGCCCGCGGCGCGGCGCACGGCGAGCACGGTGTCGGCCTGGGCGCGCGGGCCCAGCGCGTGGTCGGCGCTCTCGAACAGCTCGCCCGCGTCGAGCGCCAGGGTCGGGTCGGCGAGGCTGTGGGCGCGCGGTACGAGCCGCAGGGCGGGCGGTTCCACTCCCCCGCCGTCCGCGTCCCCGCGCCCCGCGAGCTCGACCCGCAGCGAGACCCGTACCCCGGAGTCGAGCCCCGCCGAGATCTCCTCGGCCCACGCCCGCAGTTGCGGCACGTGCTGCGGCTCGACCGCCGCGAACGCCGCCCGGCCGGTCGCCGCGTGCGCCGCGGGGGTGCGCGGCAGGGTGTCGGCGACGGCGTCCAGGAACGCCCGTACCAGAGCCTCCGGTTCGGCCAGGCGCACGTGCGCGCCGCCCGTGCCCGGCAGGGCGGCGGCGTACGCCTCGGGCGGCGCGGCGGCCGCCAGTTCCCGTACGCGCCGCACGTCGTCCAGGTCCAGGGGCCCGGTCCGCCAGGCGTCGTAGCCGCCCGGGGTGACGCCCGGCAGCAGCCGCTCGCGGGCCGCCAGGTGCAGGGCGATCGCGGCCGCCCGGCCCCAGAACGCGGCGGCCGAATGGGCCGTCTCCCCCGGCCTGGCCGCGCGGGCCAGCACCGGCAGGGCGTCGGCGACCGACAGGCGCACGACCGGGACGGTGCGGGTCACGGGCGCCCCGTCCTCGACGGTGACGACGTCCGCCTCGCCGGCGTCCCCGCACCCGTCCCGGCCCACCGGAGGCGGGCCGCCCTGCGGGTCCCAGAACACCACCTTGCCGGCGCGGGGCGGGTCGGCCGCTTCGAACAGCGCCGCGCACCGCGTGAGTTCGCCGGTGCGCACACCCGTCGTCACTGTCATGTCCCTCTGGAATCCTTTCCGTCCGGCGTGGCCGGTTTCAGCCGTCGAGCCGCTGGTAGCGTCGCACGGCCAGAGGGAAGAAGATCGCGAAAATGACCACCGGCCAGATCACGGCCAGGACTATGGCCTGATCCGACGCCCATGTCCCGGTGTCCCAGCCGGGGTTGCCGAACAGTTTCCGCGTCGCCGTCACCGTCGCCGACAGCGGATTCCACTCGGAGACCGCGGCGAGCCAGCCCGGCATGGTGTCCGGCGAGACGAACGCGTTCGACAGGAACCCGAGTGGCCACACCAGCGTCTCCGCGGCGGTCACGGCGGCCGTGTCCCTGAAGACGAGACCCAGGTAGATGCCCACCCACAGCAGCGCGAAGCGCAGCAGCAGGAGCAGGCCGACCGCCGTGAGAGCCGGGCCCAGCCCGCTGTTCGCCCGCCAGCCGACCGCAAGACCGCACAGGAGCATCAAGGTCAGGCCGAGGACCGAGTTGAGCATGTCGGCGATGCTGCGGGCGGTCAGCACCGCCCCGGAGGACGTGGGCATCGCACGGAACCGGTCGGTGACGCCCTTGTTGGCGTCGCCGATCACGGCCAGCATCGTCACCTCGATGCCGAAGACCATCGTCATGGCGAACATGCCCGGCATCATGAACTCGCGGTAACTGCCGCCTTCGGGCACCTGCATCGCGCCGCCGAGCAGGTACCCGAACATCAGCACCATCATGATCGGGAAAAGCATCCTGAGGATGACCGGAGCGGGGTTGCGGGCCCAGTGGGCCAGGGCACGGCCGGTCAGGACCCAGGAGTCGGACAGGGCCCAGCGGGCACCGCCCGTCGCGGTCGTGAGCTGCGGGGCTGCGGTGGTCACACCGTCACCTCTTCCTTGTTCTCGTCGCGGACCGTCCGGGCCGCCCTCGTGTCCGAGTCCTTGACTGTGTCCTTGTCCGTCCCCGTGAGGTGCAGGAACACCTCGTCCAGGGGCGGGCGGCGCAACGCGATGTCCTCGGCCACCACCCCGGCGTCGCCGAGCGCGCGTACCGTCTCGGTCAGCGCGACGACCCGGTCCTGGACCGGCACACCCAGCCGCCAGTTCTCCGCGTCGGTGTCGGGAACCCGACCGGTGACCCGCGCCAGCACCTGGGTCGCGACGGCGAAATCGTCGGCGTTGCGGACCGTGATGTCGATCCGGTCGCCGCCGATCGTCGACTTCAGCTCGTCGGGCGTGCCCTCGGCGATCACCCGCCCGCCCGCGCCGCCCTGCGACGCGATGACCGAGATCCGGTCGGCGAGCTGGTCCGCCTCGTCCAGGTACTGCGTGGTCAGCAGCACGGTCGTGCCGTCGTCGACCAGCGAACGCACCGCCGCCCAGACCTCGTTGCGGCTGCGCGGGTCCAGTCCCGTCGTCGGCTCGTCGAGGAAGAGCACCTGGGGCGCGACGATCAAGCTGGCCGCCAGGTCGAGGCGCCGGCGCATACCGCCCGAGTAGTCCTTGACGGGCTTGGTGCCCGTGTCGGTGAGCGCGAACTGCTCCAGCAGCGCGTCCGCGCGCTCCTCCGCCGCCCGCTTCCCCAAGTGGTACAGCCGGCCGAACATCACCAGGTTCTGCCGACCGCTGAGCACCTCGTCGACCGCCGCGTACTGCCCGAGCAGACCGATCCGCGTGCGCACCTCCGCGCTGTGGCGGACCACGTCGAAACCGGCGACCTCGGCGCGGCCCTCGTCCAGCCGGGTCAGCGTGGACAGGATGCGCACCGCGGTGGTCTTGCCCGCGCCGTTGGGCCCGAGCAGCCCGTGCACGGTCCCCTGGGCCACCCGCAGGTCGAACCCGCTCAGGGCCGGGGCCTCGCCGTACCGCTTGCACAGGTTCTCGGCGAGGATCGCGTGTTCAAGTCCCATTGGTGTCCTTCCCCCGGGGTGGATGACGTGTGCTGAGCAGTGTCGGCGCCGGTGCTCGGCTCCCCTTCGAGCCCCGCTCGACCCGCAGGCGGAAGCGTCGGGACGTCAGCGCACACCCACCGGCCCGGAGGAGCACGTGGTCACCTTCATCAACCGCTTCACGGTCACTGGCCCCGCCGAGGAGTTCGAGCGGCTCTTCGACGACACCTCGGCCTTCTTCCGTGACCGTCCCGGTTTCCTCAGCCACCGGCTGCTGCGCCACACCGAGCAGCCCGGCAGCTACGTCAACGTCGCCGAGTGGGCGGACGCCGAGTCCTTCCGCGCGGCCGTCACCCACCCCGACTTCGCCCCGCACGCCGCCGCCCTGCGCACGCTGAGCACCAGCGAGCCGAACCTGTACGCGTCGGTGATGGAACGCACGGCCAACCGCTGAGCGCCCCAAACGCCAGAGCGGGCGGCCCCCGACAAACAGGGGCCGCCCGTTCTCGCATCCCGTCCCAAGCCATCCCGTCCCAAAGCCTGGCGCGCCGCCTTCACGGACAACGCATGCTGGAACACGTTCCTCCGCCCGCACCGGCGTGGGGCGACCACCACCTCCACCGCCTGGAGGTGGTCGCTGGAGATCCCGTGACGGCGCGTCACGCCCCAGCCTTAGTACAGCGTCCGGTACACGTCCGCGAGCCGGGCACCGCACCCACCTCGAACGCCCTGCGGTTCGGAGCGGTCGGACTCCCCCACTCAGACGGCGGCGCGCTCGGACAGCGCCCGGTTGACCAGAGCCAGGTACGCACGCGGAGTGTCGGCCTCGTCGATGGCCTCCTCGTCGAGGACCAGATCGAAGTCGCGCTCGATGCGCCCGGTGGTCTGGAGCAGCGCGAGGGAGTCGTAACCGAGGTCTATGAACGGGACGTCCAGGATGTCCCCGTCCAGGTCCACGCCCTCGTCCTCGCCGGCGCACTCGCGCAACAGGGCGGTCAGATCGGTGAGTTCCAGCAGATTCACGGCATACCTCTTTCTTCGGTACGGACTTCTCTACGGGCGTCGGGGTTATCACGGCGTGATAACCGGCTGGGGCCATCACGCCGTGATAACCAGGCGGCGCGGACAGCCGGCCCGGGGGCTATCACGCCGTGATAACCGGACCGTGCGATGAGGCGGCCGGCCCGAGTGCCGGCCGCGCGGGTTATCACGCCGTGATAACCCGGCCGCGTGCTCAGGCGGCGGCGCGGACCACCGCGGCGGAGTTGAAACCGCCCCGCCCACGCGCCAGCACCAGCGCGGTCCGCACCTCGACGTCACGGCGCGGCGCACCGGTGACCAGGTCCAGGGGGCAGTCGTCCGCCGGGCGCACGGTGCCGGTGGTGGGCGGGATCACCCGGTCGCGCACCGAGAACAGGGCCGCTGCCAGGTCCAGCGAGGACCCCCCGGCGGCAAGTCGGCCGGTCATGCTCTTGGGCGCGGTCACGGGTACGCCGCGCTCCCCGAACAGCTCGGCGAGCACCCGCGCCTCGGCGCGGTCGGCCGCCCGTTCACCGGCGGCGTCGGCGAAGACCACGTCGACCTGGTCGGGGCGTACCCCGGCGTCGGCCAGGGCCAGCTCGGCCGCGGCGCCGAGCCGTGACCCTCCCCCGGTGCCCGGGGCCGGGTCGAAGGTGGACGCGTACCCGGCGACCGTCCCGTACACCCGGGCGTCCCGGGCGCGCGCGGCACCGGCGTCCTCCACCACCAGCAGGGCGCCGCCCTCGCCGGGGACGTACCCGTTGGCGTCGGCCGAGAACGGCAGGAAGGCGCGGCCGGGGTCGTCGCTGAGGCTGATGCGCCCCTCCGCGAGGTGCGCGGTCCACCCCCACGGGCACAGCGCGGAGTCGACCGCGCCGGTGATGACGAGCGAGGAGCCCTTGCGGAGCTGGCGGCGGGCCTGCCCGACGGCGTCGAGCCCGCCCGCCTGCTCGGTCACCAGCACACCGCTGGCGCCGCGCAGCCCGTGCCGGATGGAGATCTGGCCGGTGTTCACCGCGTAGAACCAGGCGAAGGACTGGTACGCGCTGACGTGCTGACTGCCCTTGCTCCACAGGGCCTGCAACTCACGCTGGCCGAACTCGAAGCCGCCCGCCGAACTCGCGGTGACCACACCCGCCGCGTACTCGGGCAGCTCGGCCGGGTCGACACCCGCGTCGTCCAGGGCCTCCTTGGCGGCCACCAGCGACAGCCGGGTCACCTGGTCGGTCTGCGACAGCAGCCGGCTCGGTACGTGGTCCTCGGCGACGAAGCCGGGTACCTCGCCCGCCAGCCGCGCCGGGTAGCCGGAGGCGTCGAACCGGGTGAGGGACCGGATGCCGCTCTCACCGCGCAGTACCGCCGCCCACCAGGCCTCGGCACCGAGCCCGTTGGGCGCGGCGACACCGATACCGGTGACCACGGCGACGCCGGTTCGGACCGGCGCGGGGGACGTAGTGGTCGTCATGCGCTCACTCCCAGGTGCGGGCGGGTCAGGACCATGGCGCTCTGGAAGCCGCCGAAGCCGCTGCCGACGGTGAGGACCGTGTCGGTCACCTGCTCACGGGCGACGAGCGGGGTGTAGTCCAGGTCGCAAGCGGGGTCGGGTTCGTGGAGGTTGGCCGTGGGCGGAACCGTGTTGTGCTCGATGGCCAGGGCGCTGGCCGCCACCTCCAGGGAGCCGATGGCGCCGAGCGAGTGCCCGATCATCGACTTGATGGAGCTGACGGGCACCTCGTGGGCGCGGGCACCCAGGCTGCGCTTGAACGCGGTCGTCTCGTGCCGGTCGTTCTGCTTGGTGCCCGAGCCGTGGGCGTTGATGTAGTCGACGTCGCCGGGGTTGAGCCGCGCCTCGTCCAGGGCGGCGGTGATGGCCTCAGCCATCTCCGTCCCGTCCGACCGCAGACCGGTCATGTGGTACGCGTTGCTGCGGCTGGCGAAGCCGGCGATCTCGGCGTACACATGCGCACCGCGCCTGCGGGCGTGCTCCAGCTCCTCGATGACCAGGACGGCCGAACCCTCACCGAGCACGAACCCGTTGCGCGTCCGGTCGAAGGGCCGCGAGGCCGTCTCCGGCTCGTCGTTACGGGGGCTGGTGGCCTTGATGGCGTCGAAGCAGGCGACGGTGATGGGGGAGATCGGCGCCTCCGTGGCACCGGTGACCATGACGTCGGCGCTGCCCTCGCGGATCAGCTCCACCGCGTGCCCGACGGAGTCCAGCCCGGAGGTGCAGCCCGTCGAGACCAGCGACACCGGCCCCTGGGCACCGACCGTGTGGGCGACCTCGGCGGCCAGCGAGCTGGGCACGAAGTAGTCGAAGAGATGGCCGACGGCCCGCGTGTGGTCGACGAGCCAGTGCGCGCCGTTCTCGCTGACCGACGCGTACTCGACGTCCAGCCCGGTGGTGCAGCCGACGGCGCTGCCGAGGGTGACCCCCGTGCGCAACGGATCGAGTTCCCCGACCAGCCCGCTGTCCGCCAGCGCCTCCCGCGCACTGACCACCGCGAACTGCGCGGCCCGGTCGAGCCTGGCGGCCTCGGCCTGGCTGAACCCGTGCGCCTCGGGATCGAAGTCCACCTCGGCGGCGATACGCGAACGGAACTGGGCCGGGTCGAACAGGGTGATGCCTCGGGTCGCCGTGCGGCCTGCGGTGAGCACCGACCAGAACTCCTTGGTACCCACCCCGCCCGGGGCGACCACTCCGATACCGGTGATCACAACCCGTCTCATCGGCTGTCCCTCACAGTTGTCCTCCAGGTGTCACGACCACCTCAGCTACCGTCCGAGCGTCGCCGATGGACCTGGAGAATGGCTTGAACATGCCTCCCACAGCAGATCGCCCCGCACAGGCAACCTGTGCGGGGCGATCTGCTGTGGAACCCACGGTCAGGACATCGAGGAGGCCGGCCTCACGGCCTCCCGCGCCGAGAGCAGCCGCCGCAGCAGCTTCTCCCGCTCCTGGGGAAGCATCTTCTCCAGTACGAGATCGGCGACCTTGTCCCCGTCGTGCCAGGGCATCTTGATCCCGGCGAGCTTGGGCGGACTGGGCGCCTCACGGGGCGCGGGTACGTCGTCGGTGGGGCCGGGGTTATCACGCCGTGATAGGTCGGCACCGATCGCGGGGGTATCACGCCGTGATACCTCGTCCCCCGCCCCCGGGTTATCACGCCGTGATAGCTCAGGACCGACCCCCGGGTTATCACGCCGTGATAGGTCGCCGTCCCTCTGCGCGCTCTCCACCTCGGAGCCATCACGCCGTGATAGCTCCGAAGCAAGCCCGGGGTTATCACGCCGTGATAGGTCGTCGGCCTCGTCGGACCTCCCCGCCGGGTTATCACGGCGTGATAGGTCCGCTCCCCCACCCCGCTTGCGCTCACTCGCGGCGGCGGCACGCGCGTCGGCCTCCCGCACCTGCTCGGCGGGGGAGAGCTTGGACAGATTGCGCACGTGCTCGATCTTGCGGTGGCCGGCCACGAGATCGGCCTGCAACTGCGGGTCGAGGTCGAGGATGGACAGCTTCGACGAGATGGTGGACTGCGCGATGCCCAGCCTCTTGGCGGCCTTGTTCTGCGACCCGTAGAACTCGACGAGCTTGCGCAACGCGTGGGCCTGCTCGAGCGGGTTCATGTCGTCGCGGTGGACGTTGGCGACGAACGCCGCTTCCAGCAGGGACTCGTCCGTCGAGACGAGGTCGTTGTCGACGCTGACCTTGATGGTCCGCGCCTCGGCGAGCCGGGCGGCAGCGAGCCGGCGGTGTCCGTCGACGACGATGTACCGGGCTCCCTCCTCGATCTCGGAGGCACGGTCGGGCCGCTCGCTCAGATAGGCGTCAACGGTCGCGACGGTGATCGCGTTGATGAGCCCGATCTCGCGGATGCTCTCCGCCAGCCCTTCGAGGTCCCGGAGTTCCTCGCGGGGGTTGTCGGGGTTCTGGCTGATGAGGCCGACGGGCAGCTCCGTCGGATCGGGGACGCCCACGGTGGGGGCCGCGGTGGCGGCCCCGATCGCGGCGCGGCGGGCACTGACGGGACGGGCCTGCCCGAAGGAGGCTCCCGGCCCGAGGTTCTTCGCTTTGCTCACTTGCTGATCTCCCTGGCGAGGGCGCGCAAGGCGACGGACTGCTCGCAGCGGGGGGCGTAGGCGAGGAGCGGACGCTTCACCCGCACGGCCTCCTTCTGTTCCTTGAGGTCGCCGATGACGCCGACGACACGGGGATCCTTTATGTCCATCCAGGACTGCAACGACGACGTGGCGATGTACCCGCGCCGGGCGTCGTAGTGGTTGACGACGATGCCGAGGTAGTCCAGGTCCAGTGCGAGGTCGCTGCGCATGTCCTCGATCTGCGAGGTGAGCAGATCGTAGGCGTCGGCGCTGCTGTCCTCGGCCTGGACGACGATGAGGACACCGGAGTTGCCCGCGACTTCCTCCGGGCGCCTGCGCCCGTAGTACGAGGCGGCGTCCATGCTCAGGCCGAGGCTGGGCGGGCAGTCGACGAGGACGACGTCGTAGTCGGCCTCAAGGGGAGCGAGGGCACGCTCCAGAGCCGCCTCACGGGCGCGCACGGAAGCCAGCCGCACATCGAGCAGGAACGCGTCCGTACACGCCGGCAACAAGTCCAGCCGTCCCCCGAACCGCTCCTCGTCGATGGAGACGATGACGTCCCGCAACTCCCCCTTCCCATCACCGGCCATGTGATTGGTCAGCGAGTCGCCGCCCATGGGCAGCGGCTCGTGACCGAGCTGCTTGGTGAGGTGGCCCTGGGGGTCGAAGTCGACGAGGAGGACGCGCTGTCCGAGACCGGGGAGGTCTTCCAGCGCGAGCGGATCGTTCCCGGCATCGCCGCCGTCCTCCTCCAGCAGAGCGGCGAAGTGCTTCGACACCCGCACCGGCACGAGCACGGCCGGGTCCTCGGCGAGGGCTTCACCGGCGCCCGCCGTGATGGCGGTCTTGCCGACCCCGCCCTTCTGGTTGCAGACGACGATACGGCGGGTGATCGCCGGCCGCTTGACGGCGGGGGAGGGGTTGCTGTCGAGCCACACCTGAACGGACTGGGCGAGCCCCTGGATGAGGGACACCCCCCGGTCCTTGCAGTCGACGCGGAACCCTGCCCACTGCTCGGGGGGGAGGAAGGTGGCGAAGGACTCGGCGCCGGAGGTGTCGATGGGGGAGAGGTTGGACCCGAGGCCGCGCCAGGTGGTGATGCCGGCGTCCACGGCGTCCTGGATGTCGATGCCGAACTGCGCGGCACGGACTTTCAGCTCCTGACGGAGCCGGGAAGGCAGCTTGGAGACGACCTTCTCCCGGTCGTTCCTGGTGTCTGGTGACGTCATAGAGAGTCACTGTACTAACGTCGGAGATCATCTGAGTGCTCGACACGTTAGTTAGGTGACACAGAAACCCGCGTGGCCTATCACGCCGTGATAACCCCACCCACCCACCACCCCTGGTCCCCCTCCCTCCCCACCACCCCGCGATAGGGTCCGGGAGAGACACGCGCGGAGGGACACTGGATGGGCATCGTCGGCGACGGCCTGGAAAAGGCCGAGGCGAAGACGGCCACGCGCCCCATCCCCAAAGGGGCTCCCGCGCAGATGCGCTTCCTGGTCAAGCAGTTGAAGAGCACGAGGGCCGTGGCGGACCTGCTGGGCATCTCCCAGCGCACGGTCGAGCGTTACGTAAAGGACCAGATCAGAACACCCCGCCCCGAGCTCGCCACCCGCCTCGCGCGCGAGGTCCGCAAGCGCTGGCAGCCCCGCGTACGGGAACGGGCCAAGAAGCAGGCCGCCACCACCACCGGAATCGTCGTCGAGACGCGGGCCCGCTTCGGCTTCACCGCCGCCCCGGGCACCACCGACGACGGCCGTATCCGCCTGATCACCCAGCACCTGCCCCCCGAGTACGCCGCCCGCCTCTTCGAAGCGCAAGCCGCCGGCGCCACCGACGCCGAGCTCCAGGCCGTCCTCGCCGAGGGACTCCAGGAGATCTACTTCAAGGACAGCGGCCGCCGCGCGGACGGCCTCCTCGTCGAGTTCACCGACATCGACTATGTGGAACTCGACTTCTGAGTTCCGCTTGCCATCACCACAAGCAGCGGCATACTGAAGGAACGCTTTTGCGTACAGGTGCAGAAGGCCCCGGCAATCCGCCGGGGCCTTACTGCGTCTCCTGCGTGTCCTGCGTCTCCTGACAGCTCCGCTACGCCACGGCGTGCAGCCCGCCCGAGCCGGCCTTCGGGGGCCGCTTCTGGTACTCCGGCACCAGGATCGGCGGAGGTCCACCGGTGGCGAGCTGCTGCGTCATCTCCTTCTGCATCTCCGCCTCCGACGAGTAGCCCGCGATGGCCGGGTTGAGCGCGTACCGGTGCCCGCGACCGTTACCGGACCGCAAGACGAGCCCCCGGTCGACGAGGAGGCTCATCGCCCGGCTCATGGAGGCCTGGCCGACCCCGAGGACCTCGTCGATATCGGCCTGGTTCATGTCGACGACACCACCGGGCTCCGATCGCTCGAACATCACGGAGAGCACGTTGATGGCGGTCGGGGTGAGCTCCAGCTTGTGGAGCATGCCCATGAGTCCTGTCGTGGTCATCAGCATGGCAAGTCCCTCTGTCAGCCGATTTCGGTCCTGGAGAACAACGTCAACGCTTCCCCGAGCTCGTCGGGAAAATTGCTCGCGAGCTGCAAGGCGCGCAGCCTGGCCAAGAAGTCTGCCTGCTCGTTGCCGTTGCCGTTGAACGCGACCCGTGGGTTCAGCTCGTACGTGCTGCGCTTCAGCTTACGAATCAGGTTCATCTCGCACAGCCGGTCCAGCGGCTGGCCGATGCTCGTCCGCTGTACGCCGAGATCCTCGGCGATCTCCGCGTGGGTGGTCTGGATCTTCCCCTTCCGCTGCCTGCCGATCATGTTCGACAGGATGGCGCCCTGCAACGGGCTGATGATGTGGTGCGTCAGGCAGTAGGGGAGCACCCGGCGCAGGAAGTAGTTGCTGACGAGGGAGTACCCCTCCTCGCCGAGGAAGTCGTGCGGCGCCCGCCGGTAGACGACCGCCTTCACCTCGTGCACCGGGCCACTGCCGAACTGCTCCGCGATGACCCGCGCGAGGTCGGCGTTGTTGTCCGCCCCGGCCGGCTGAAGCACAGGACGCCCGGCCGGTGTTGGCGCTCGGCTGTGACGTCGTGCGGACTGGGCTGCTGGTGCCATGTCATGATCCTTTCGCGTACAGGTGCCGAGCACCTTACGGCAAAAGTTGCGTCCATCCGCATGTACGCGCCGGAACTCTTGCGTCCAGTCGCAAGTTTGTGTCGACCATCACCGACGTCGGTTGACCCCGTCCCCAACCGCCGAAACATGCGTCCATCCGCAACTTAGGAGCCAACCTTGCGAACAGACGCAACTTTCACCCGCGAATGTGGGCGGACACCGACATTCAGAGCCCCCGAATGTCGGTGGCCACCGACATTTACTTCCGTAAACCCCCAGCTCAGAGCCGCAATTCAGCCGCACCCCTCTTAACTACAGAGGGGGCACCGCCCGTCAGCCATCCGCCCCCCGGGCACGTGCCCCAACCACTCGGTGGAACCAGGGGCCTTCGCCGGCCCCTGGACCCCGCTGGCCCCGGCACTCGCCGACGCGAATCCCTATCGTCGTGGCTCACGCTGTGCGCGTCGGCAAGCACCGGGGGACGCGTCCCCACCTGCACCTGAGTGGCGCAACAGCCCGGCTATGAGGGGTGGACGAGTGCGCAGCACCCTTTGCCCCACCACGCCCATTGGTCGCTCTTCTTCCGGCTCCGCAGCAGTAAATCCGGTACTCACTGCGACAGTTGCATCCCCGCTGTCCGGGACACCGTCCGGACAAAGGCCCTGACTATCAGCACAGCCAGTACGGACACTGAGCCCTGGCCCGGTGTCCTGCCGTTCGCCGTAAAGAGCACCCTTGGCCTGTTGCCCACTCGGCTGCCTTTGGGCCGCCGGCTGATCGGCATCCGTGCACGCCCCGCCCGGAACACGGCGGCGCCCGCCCGCACCGCAAAGCGGTCAGCCGTACATCGCCACGCGGTAGAGAGCCGCAAGCGCGTCGTCGATGGGATGGGGCTGCGGCCTGCCGGAGGAGTCGAGCCTGTTCCACCTCTGCATGTTCACCGCGACGGACATCTGCCGCTTGCCGTCGGCACGGATCATGGCCAGCGCTCCACCACCCCAGACCGTGCCGCCGTGGCCCCAGAAGGTGCCCCGGCCGGGGCCCTCCATCGGGTGCAGGCCGAGGCCGTAGTCGATCGTCTTTCCCTCCTGGGAGATGACCGGGACGGTGCGTTGCATCTGCGCCAGCGACGACGGGCTGACGATCTCCCCGGCCAGCAGCATGCCGTAGAAGCGGTTGAGGTCCGAGACGGTTGATATCAGCGAGGCCGACGGCCCCACCCACGACATGTCGTAGACGCTGTAGTCGCGCGGCGGGTCGATCATGCCGAACCACGCCTCGTAGAGCTGCGAGTGCGGCCCGTCGACGTACGGTCCGTCGGGGAGTTCGGTGTGTCGGAGCCCGGCGCGCTCGATGACGTTCCGGGTGATGCACCGCTCGGCCGTGGTGCCGGTCACCTGTTCCAGGAGTTGGACGAGGAGCAGGTAGTTGGTGTTGGAGTACACCCCCGGAGTACCGCCCGGGGCGCCGACGGCAGGTGCGGTGACCCCCATCTCGATCAGTTCGGTCGGTTCGAACCGCGTGAACTGGTGGTCCTCCAGGCTCTGGGGTCCGGTGTCCGCGAGGTTGGGAAACGCCTTGAGCGAGGGGTACGCGTACGGGAGGTACTCGGCGAGGCCGCTGGTGTGGTTGATCAGCATCCGGACCGTGATCGCGTCACCGCGTTCTCCGGGGACCAGCTTCGGAAGGTACCGGCTGATCGGTGTGTCGAGACCGATCCGGCCGCTCTCGACCTGCTGCAGGACCGCGGCGGCGGTGAAGGTCTTGGTGATGCTGCCGACGCGGTGGCGCATGTCGGCGGTGACGGGACGGCCGGTGACGACATCGGCGACCCCGGCGGCGCCGCGCCAGACCTGGTCGCCGTCTCGTACCTCGGCGAACAGTCCCGGCATCCCGGCGCGGTGGACGTCTTCGATCGCCGCGTTCAGTGCCGCGCAATCCAGTGGGTTCTTCACGTCATGCGTCCTTTCGTGTTCCCCGGGGTGAGCTCCGCATCGGTCGCTGACCCGGACAACAGGGCACGAGTTGCATGCCGGCCCGCCCGGCATGCCCATGTCCTCATTATGCACGCGGTGCGTGCAACACCAAGTGCATAAGTTAGGCTGAGATCCGGCGAGAGGAGCACGATGGCAGGCCGAAAGCGTTGGTCAACCGATGAGATCCTGGACGCGGCGGCGGAACTGCTGCGCACGAGCGACGCGGATTCGTTCAGCGTGCGCAAGCTGGCTGCGGCCCTCGGGACCGATTCCTCCAGCCTCTACCGGCACTTCCGCAGCAAGACCGAGCTTCTGCGCGCGGTCGCCGACCGGATTCTTCTGGCCGCGATGGACGACTACCGCCCCGAGGGCGACTGGAAGCAGCGCATCACGTCCCTGGCCCTGCATGTGAGAGAGGCCTTCGGACGGCAGCCCCAGCTCGCCACGGTCTGGGGACGCTACGCATCAAGTGGCACCGGTTCACGGCTGGTCATGGAAGAGGTGCTACAGGCCCTGCGCGCGTCCGGGCTGCCCGACGAGGAGATCCCGGCGCGCTACCACCGGATCGCCGTCCTCATCGCCGCGTTGATCGCCTCCGAGGCCGGCGTCAGCACCGTCACCCCCGGAGAGTACGAACAGGGCATGGAGCTGTTCCGCGTGGCGGTTCTGGGCGCCGACCCCGAACGCTTCCCGACCCTGGCCCACTTCGCCCGCGACGTCCGTCCCCTCGGGGTGGATCGCCGCGCCGCGTTCGAAGAGATCCTCGCCGCCCAACTCGCCCACATCGAGGCCGCAATCAGTCCGCGCTAGCCGACCAGTTCGAGAGTCGCGTCACCGCCCTCCCGGCGGCTACAGATGGAAGAACGCCAAGATGAACAGGAGGAACAGTGCGAGCGCCCCTGCCGCTCCCACAACGACCAACAGCAGCATGATCTTCGGCTTCCGCGCCGTCGCCCACTCCGCTCCCTGGTAGATCGCGGTAAGGGCGAGCAGCGCGACCTCGACGTACAGCAGCGCCGCCACGCTCACCCCCACAACCGCGCCGGCGATCCAGAAGCGTAGCCAGAGCGCCGCCAGCAATAGCGGGATCACGACTGCGCCCGACAGCCCGCCGACGAGTTCGACCCACCACGGCCGGTCGCCCATCCAGGGGAGCTTGGGGATGCCAGTAACGTCGAAGAGGTCGAGGGAGGCCCAGATGCCGAGCACGAGGATCAGGCAGAGGGTCAGGACCGCGATCCCGCGGTAGTACCACTCCACCCCCTTCGACCAGCCCGTTCCGCTGCCTTGGAGCATCGTCGCCGTCGCCACCGCCGACCAGACCAGCCACCGCCGGATCAGCGCGGTGCCGGCGTCCCCCATCGCGTCGCGCAATACGCGGTCGGCCTCCACACGCCGAACGGTGTGGCCCTCGGTCGAGGTGTACGTCTGGTTCTCTGGTGGGTGGATCAGTCCGTCGTGCAGCAACGTGGCCGGAAGATGCCTCCCGGTCTTCGGCACGAGCCAGGTGAAGAGTGCGGGCACCGAGGTCAGATCGCTGAGGAAAGTCCTGATGTCCGCAGGCGCCAGAAGTTCGCCGAGGTGCCGGTCGCGGTAGGCGATGCGGCGCTGCATCGCGAACTGCTCGCGGCCGCCATCGGTGTGCCGGACCAGCTCGATCCGGACGGGTGGGAACTCTTCCCTTGCGGCAGCGTCGACGTCACCGTCGTATAGCCGCCACGGTTCCGGGGTGAACGGCTGCGTGCGATTCCGCCTCATCGAGTGGCCTCGTATGCTCTGGGCTCCTCGTCATTCCGGTTGGGCATGGGCAGGCGGTCGATCCTGAACAAGCCGTCGGATGCGGACATGGGTACCTCCCTCTCGCCACACGGGTTCACATCTTTTCCCTTCCGGCGGTCGGTGGCCGCTATCCGTCTCTTTGACGGTTTGTCACCCGCCTGCCTCACCGCTGCCCACACGTTGTCGGGGCAGCGAGGCCGGAAGAGCGCAGCATAATGGTTCATGTGGTCGACAATTGGGCACATGGACGTCCCTGAGCTGCTCGAATCAGCTTCCCTGTTGGTCCCGGAAGAGACCGCCACCGAGAACGACATCACGGTGCGAGACGTCTGGGACTACCTCGTCCACGACGAGTGGGAGATCGCCTTGAGCCTGCTGGAGGAGTTCGGGCATGCTCGCTCGCTCCCTCTGGCGTTTTGGGAGAAGCTCGCCGAATCGGCTGATCAGCTCAAGCTGGAGCGGAGTGCGGCTTGGTGCCATTGGCGGTGCTCCGAGATCCGCAACGGCGTGATCCGGGCGGACCTGACGCTTCGTCCTGCTGCCGAGGCGCGACGAAAGACGCCAATCTCGGGCGCCGGTGTTCTGCGGCCCATGTGGGACATCGGGCTCCTCTCACCCACTGGTGAACGTGCGGTCAGTATCGCTGGGCTGTGGATTGAGAACATGCCCATGCTGGAGCCCGGCGGGCGAGCCACGGTTCGCCTTGTGCCCCTCACTCCCTCTCATTGGACGCACGTCGAGCCCGGCCGGCAGATCACCATGCACGAGAACCGAACCGTGGCCGGCACCGCAGTCATCCTGGAGGTTCACCGCCCTGCCATCGCCGAGCCCGCGGGATGATGTGACTGGCTCCCAGCCTGCCGTACTTGGTGGAGCACTCACAGGCGCCCGCCGACACCGGGGGGCGGCCGGTGTTGCCACTGCGACGGCACGGGGCTTGCCCGCCCGCTGTGGGAGCCGGCCTGACCTGCTGGGCAAGCTGCAGCCCCAATCCTTGGGCGCGTAGAGACATCTTGGCGGTTGGGCCCGCGGGCTTGTGGTCAACCCGCTGGGCCGGACTCGGGGTGTGACCGAGATACGCGCCGAAGGGCCCGTCCCGTATGTCAGAGGGACACCCGTGCTGTTCTGCCAGCGGCAGAAGACCGGCCGGGCCGGGCTCGACGATCAATACAGTCCAGTCTCATGACGACGATTACGACGCGTACGGTCGAGTACCCGGCCGACGGTTTGACGATGGTCGGGCACCTCGCGCTCCCGGCCGGTGTCGACCGCCGGCCCGCGGTGCTGCTCGGACCAGAGGGCATGGGGCTCAGCGACGTCGAGCGCCGCCGGGCCGATGCTCTCGCCGAGCTGGGATATGTAGCGCTGGCCTTCGACCTTCATGGCGGGCGCTATCTGGGTGACCCCGAGGAGATGCTGGCCCGTTGCATGCCACTGCTCGCTGATCCCGACCGGATGCGGGGGATCGGCCATGCGGCGCTCGACGTGTTGCGCACCGAGCCCCGGACCGACCCCGACCGGATCGCCGCCATCGGCTACGGAACCGGGGGCGCCATCGCGCTGGAACTCGGGCGCGGCGGCGTCAACCTGCGCGCGATCGGGACAGTCAACGCAACTACCACGGGCCGACCGGGCGAGGCAGCGCGCATCCGCTGCCCGGTGTGGGCCGGGGTCGGATCGGAAGACCCGATCATGCCGCCCGCGCAACGGAACGCGTTCACCGCTGAGATGCAGGCCGCGGGCGTCGACTGGCGCCTCGCGGTCTACGGCGGAGCCTTGCACGCCTTCCACCACCCGCCGGTCGACCACCCCGTGGTCCCCGGCGTCGGCTACCACCCACAGCACGCGCAGCGAGCCTGGCGCGACGTCGTCGACCTGCTCGCCGAGTGCCTGCCCGTGACGGAGGACCTGGGGGCATGACCCAGGCAAACATGCCGGCGCCAGGCCTGGCCGGCGTCGCGCACTGACCCTCAAGCCCTCAGAGCAGACCCGCATTCGGGCAGTTGTGCGATCGCGGAGACGTATTCAGAACTGCCGCAGCAAATACCGGATTTACTGCGACGGAGCCCTGGCCGTGATCGTCGCTTGGTGGCCCGTAAGGGCCTCCGAACGGTCGGGGAGGTTGTTGTTGGTCTGCCGGTTCAGGGCATGGGTGTGCTGTGGTGGATTGGTGTCGAGTCGCACGTATGCGGTCAGGGGCTGGGCCGTGCCATGCTCGGTTCCGCTCTGGACGTTCTGGCCGGGTTCGGGGCCATGCAGGTGATTCTGTACGTGGACGACGATGCCCCGTCCGGGGACGAGCGCTTTCTATGAGTCAGTAGGGTTCACGGAAATCGACCGGCTGTACTCCTACACCCTGTGATACGGCAGCACGCGGCTGTCCAAGCCGCCACAGGGGACTGTTCCGTGACTCCGTGTTGGGTGAGTGCTTGTCAGGTCCCGTTGACGCAGCTTGCGCGGGACAGAGTGACGTGGTGGATGCCGCTGGTATGAGCAGCGCTGCGCCCGCCCTGCGCCAGAGTCCATCTACAGCTCGAAATGAAGCACCGTGCTACGGTGTGGACCCGGCGCTACAAGGCTGTCCACCTCAAGCCCCGCCGCCGGGCAGTAGCGAGCACCCTCCTCGCTGCTGCTGTCCGCGTCAGCGGGCGTACCCGGGGAGCGAAGCGGACCGGGTACCTGACATAGACTCAAACACCTTCGCAGAAGCCGCTGAAGCCCCCAGGCCGAGGCCGGGGAGCGAAGCGAGCCGGACCAACCCCCGCGAAGCGAGCCCCCGCCGAGCGAAGCGAGACGGGTCTCCCTAGCCTCCCCGCGAAGCGGGGAGGCGTCTCACGGCCGAGCGAAGCGAGGCCG
>NZ_JBFAMP010000022.1:0-41576 GCF_040674455.1 Streptomyces sp. NPDC049837
CCGTCGCCCTCCAAGGCGCCACAGAGATGGCCACCGCCGTGCGGGCCGCGACCGCCGCCGCAGACAGCCCACGCGACCGGGTCACCGCCCTCGCCTGCACCTACCTCGACTTCGCCGAGCACAACCCCGCGGTCTACGACGCCTTGTTCCAGCTCGACGGCGGCCTGGCGTACGCGCAGGAGGACACCTCCGAACCGCTGAAGGACGCCTTCGCCGCCCTGCTCGAATGCCTCGCCGAAGTCGCTGGCGACGGCATCCACCCGGGGATGTTCACCGAGGTGTTCTGGGCGGCCCTGCACGGGCTGGCCACCCTGACTCGAGCGGGACGACTGCTGCCGGAGGACACCGAGTCGAGAGTGGAGCTGTTGGTGGAACGGCTCGCCGTGGTCTGACACGCCATCCCGGCGGGCACGTAGCCGGGGCCTTCGGGCCCCGCCGCGCCTGCCTGCGGCATCGCGTCCGGTCACTCGCGCCCACACGGCGCAGCCGCAGACCACCGGCCCCGTAGGCCAGACGGGCCGCGCGCCCCGCAAGCTGCAATGATCATTGATCACGGCCGGATACACGCCCTGGAGCGGCACCTCCCGCCCACGTTGCCGGGTCAGGCCGGGTTGCCCAGGATGAGCGCCCCGGTGAGGCAGACCAGGGCGACGGCGCCCATGAGCCAGGTACTCAGGGGCACGATCATGAACCGGGTGCCCCGGTCGACCGGGGGGCGAGGCTGTGGAGACTCCTCGATGCCGTCGTGAACGCCGGTGAGCCACAGCAGGGAAAGGCTCTGCCATCTGTGCCGCTCCTCCGCAGGGTCGGCCGGGGCGGTCCAGGAAGGCGGGATGGTTCCCGGTGCTCCGTCCGGGGCGGCGGCCCCGTCCAGTTGGCGCAGGAGGTCGAGCCGGTAGACGTCGAAGGCGGCCTTCAACTGCTCGGCGTAGCCAATGGCCGCGCTGACCGCGGTGCGGTAGAAGAGCCGTGCGACGAGCATGCCGCCGCCGAAGCAGCAGGCGAACAGCCACCAGCGGTCCCGGCCGAGCATGAGGAGCGTGCCGGCGTAGAGCGCGAAGGCGGCGAACAGCGTGGCGGTGACGAGGCCGGCCTCCATCGTCGCCCGGCCCGCGTTCAGCCCCGCGACGACCCGGTCGGGCAGCAGCGGATACAGGCGGGGCCATACCGTCACCGTGTCGATTCCGTACCGCAACCGGGGGTGCCTTTCGGCGCTCCGCAGAACGTTGCCGAGCCGGGTGGGCAACGCGGGCTCGTTCGGCGTCGCCGGGGGGTAGCAGTCGTTGAGGATGCCCCGTGCGACCGGGTCGGTACGCGCCGCCTCCGCGAGGGTCCGGCGCCGGCGCCGATGCCAGGTGCTGCCGAGCTCGGCCATGAGCCTGCCGAGTCGAGTCGGCCAGTAGCCCTCGTACCAGCGCACCAGGTGGAGCGCGGAGCCGCTCAGCAGCGTGGCGACGATGACGGCGACGGTGATCACCGCGGCAATGGTGAGGGACTTGTCCAGCAACGGCAGGGCCGACCAGGCCTTCTTGGCGCCGCCGGGACCACGTGCCACGACCGTGGTGAGTACGCCGGCACCGCAGAGGAAGGCCAGGGTGGGCAGGAGCGCGCCGAGGAAGAAGCGACGGTCGAAGAGACCGGCGCTCCCCTTGATCACGGTTCCGAGCATGGCGTCCGGTCACCCGCTCTCAAGCGGATGCTCGTCGGTGTCGTTCTCGCACTGCTGCGGATCGTCCCGGTTATAGACGAGGATGTTCCGGTTGATCGTCCCGCACCGCCTGCACCGGACGGTGGCGAGGCCCGTCTGGGGCGGTCCCCCCAGCTTGTCGGGGGGACTTCCCCACCATCCGGGGCCTTTGACCACCGATTGCAGGCCGGCCCCCTGATCGACGATGTACTGGTCGATGACGGTCGCGGGGACGACGCCGACGATGGCTTCGGTGCCGCCCTCGCCGACGCTGCGAAGGAGGCTGTTCTCCCGGGACACGGCAATGGCGGTGACGGGTAGGTCCAGCAGGGTCAGCGAGCGGCCGTCGAGGAGGTCCGGGACGGTACGCGCGCCGTCGACGACAACAAGTGGCGGCAGGCCCGCCTCGGGGTCCGCCGGCGGACAGGTGAGCCGGCGCACCTGGCCGGCCTCGGCCAGGGCGAACGGCACACCGTTCGCCGTGACGATCACGTATCCATCCGCCGGCGCGGCAGGGGCGCTGCTGGTGGTGACCTCCATGGTGATGTAGGCCGGGTCGGCCAGTTGGGCGAAGGTGGTCAATGGGTCGATCGTCACGGTCCGCCCCCGATCACGAGGTATGGCGCCCAGAAATACGGGTGGTCGAACATGGGCCGGTCGTAGTCGACCTCGGCGCCCGCGGCGTGGGCGGCGGCACGGCGGGCCTGTACCGCCCCGCCCCGGGCGCGGACCCACACCGGGGAGCCGGGAAGCTGCTCCCGGGTCACGGCCGCGAAGGCCTCCGCGGCCGCTCGGTAGTCCCGTGCCCAGAACCGTGCCGTGGCGATGTCGAGGTCAAGGGTGGGGGCCATGTCCCGCTGCTCGGACCGGATTTGGGCGCAGTACTCGACCACGTCCGCGGCCGTGACCCGGCGCACGTCCAGCTGGGCCTGACGCAACGCCGCGGCCTCGTTCATCCCGGAGAGCCGGGCCTGGTAGAAACCGCGCATGACCAGGCTGGTGGACAGCTCGTCCACCGACCACAGGCACGCCACGACGGCAGAGGCGCCGGCGTACATCAGTGCTCTGGTGAGGCCGATCAGCTCGTCACCGGAGCGGCGGTCGTTGCGCCCCGTATCGCAGGCGCTCAGTGTGACGAGGTTCGCCGGCAGCCGGAGACGGAGAATGTCCGCGGCGCTGAGCCGGCCATCGTCGGCTCCGTCCGGTGCCAGCAACAGCCCCGACCGCATGGGCTGTTCCGGGTCGAACTCCCCGTGGCAGGCGAGGTGCACCACGTCGATCGCCCGGGCGGACCGGGTGAGTTCCCGGGTGAGGTGCCGGGTGGTGGCGACCTCGCCCACGAGGAGGCGCACCCGGTGGCCGAAGAGGCGGGCGAGCGCCGCGGCCTCCTGCCGGGCGTGGATGAGCGGGCGGTCGGCCCGGCCGTCGGCGAGAATCAGCACGGTGTCGCGTTTCGGGTCGGGTTTGCGCGCCGTGTGCGGGCCGGTCGAGGCGCTGGGGGTGTAGCGGACGGGGTGGCGATCGGCCACGCACGTGCGCTCGTCCATCCGTACGGCGTGCAGGGGCACATGGTGCAGTTCGTCATGCGGCACGAACCAGATGGTGTCGCCCGGGGCACACCAGTCGGCCAGCGGAGCGACCAGGGGGCGCAGCGCGTCCTGCCACGTGTCCGGCCGGGTATGCCGGAGCCGCCGTGTCGCGTGGGGCCCGGTGAACACATTGCTGCACAGTGCGTGGAGGTCCGCGCGGCTCAGGGGTATGTCCACCACAGCGGGGCGGTCCAGGTCGGCCCGGCAGACGAACAGCAGGGTGCTCTCCTTGGTGACGAGGTACTCGGCCAGGATGGTGGGGGGCTTCTCTTGGCGAAGGAGCCGGCGTACGTCGTCGTAGCCGACCGGCGCGCCGGCCCGCAGCCCCGCGTACTCGGCCAGCGACTCGTGCGCGAGCATCTCCGTCCAGCAGCGGGTCAGCTCGCTCTGGGCGTCACGCAGCTCGACCACGGCCTCCCTTCGCGCGCCGTCCGTGCGGAGCCGTTCCCGGGCCTGGGCGAAGCGGTGGGCCGAGCGCCGCTCTTCTCCGATCAGCTTCTTGTGCGCGGGGTCACGCGGGGCGGGCACCCGGCTGCCCATGAGCTCCGCGAGGACCCTGGACTTGGCGCGCTCGGTCAGTTCGAAGGCGACGGTCTCGGCGGGTCGGTCCGCATCCGTATCCGTATCCGTATCCGCACTGCCAGGGGACTCAATCGTCGTCAGGCGTACCGCCACCTCGTACATCTCCCCGACCTGTTCGAACAGTGCGATGCGCAGGTCGTCGTCAGTGACGCGTACACGCAGTTCCTCGTACCAGTCGAGCGCGCTCATCAGGAACGCGCGCGCGGCGCGGGGTTCGACGCGGCGCAGCGCGAACCCGAACCAACCGTACAGAGTGAAGGCCGCCTGGATCAGTCCGAGCCACTCCAGTGTCCGCGCCGTCCGGACCGCATGCTTGATGGCGCGTCGGTACCGGCGGCTGTGCCAGTGTCCTAGCGCGGCGGCGAAGCCGTGGCCGGCCGGTGTCGACGACACGGGTTTGAGGTCCAGGTCCACGCCGCGCAGCGATACGGGCGCGTCAGGATCGTCGGGTTCGAGGCCCAGCATGGACAGGGCCGCGGGGGACACCCGGTCCAGCGCCGCGAGGAGCCAGTGGTCTTCGCGATGGTCCGGTCTGACGTTGAACGTCACGCTCCGGCCCTGGATCCGGCTTTCCATGAAACCGAGGTGGGAGAAGTCGCCCTGCCCGACCTTGATCGCCGCGCCTTCGGCAAGGGACCGCTCGGCCGCCTCGGTGTCGCCGAGCCGGAGCTGGAACGCTCCGGTGAGCATGATGGCCCGGCGCCGCAGCATCGGCAGTACCGACGGGTCTTCGACCAGGGGAGCGAGTGCGGCCACGGCCCTGCTCGGCGTCAGGTAGTCCGTCATCGCCGCCTCCAGCCGGCAGGCGGCGGCGAGAGTGCTGTTGTCCGGCTGACCCCAGATCTCTGCCGCGTCGAGGAAGGAGGCCGCCGCTTCCTCACGGAAACCGAGCATCTGATAGACCTCGGCCAGTGTCCTGGCGCAGTATCCGCGGAGCAGTGTGTGCTCGGCGCGGAACTGGTCCAGGTGCTTGCCGCTGAGCCGTGCCCGGGCCTCCTTGTCCGCGTCGCGCAGCAGCTCCGCGGCGTCGTCGATCCAGGCGATGAGCCATTCGTCGAGCCTGAACTGCCAGGTGCTGCGGCCGGCCTGCGGCCAGGACCTGGTCAGACGCACCGGCGGGAATGACCGGTCGCCGAGCGCGTGTCCGATCCCTTCCCGGATGAGGGTGCGAGGCAGTGTGAGGTCGGGGTAGCCGGGTCTGGCGACGATCGCATCGTGCCGCCACGCCGACAAGGTACGGGCGCGCATGACCGGGTCGATGTGTACGAAGATCGAGGCATCGAGTTTCGCCTGCGCTTCACCGGTGCGCCGGACCAGAAAGAGCGACAGGACCACGGCGGAGCCGATCAGCCACTGTGCGGCCTCCAGCAGTCGCTCGTCCGGGTGGTGGACGCCTGCGGCCAGGAAAAGCGCCAGTGCCGGACCGGGGAAGAGACCGTAGGACGCCCCCAGTGCCAGTCGCAGGCGCGGACCGGAGAACACCGTCAGGGCGCGAGCCAGCGTGGCGGTGTAGGCGACCTGGAGGAAGTGCAACAGCCCCGCGCCGAGGAGGGCGACGGCGACGGCGTGCGTGTACAGCAGCGATTGATCCCGCCAGGCCCGTACGAACCAGTCTCCCACCGGACCGGTGGACAGGACGGTGAGGTGGACGACCCACAGAGTCGACGCGAACCGCAGCTCCTGGCGGTTCTCCCGGGTCATTCGCCCACTCTCGGCGTACACGTACCAATGCAGTGCCGTGAGCGCGGCGGCGGCCATGAGGGAGCCGAGCCCCCCAGGCCTGCCCGTCGCGACGACGGCTGCCACGGGCGCCAGACCGGCCAGCACATTCGCCGCGTCGACGAGGCGCCCGCCAGGGCCGGGCTCTCCACCCGTCCGCCCGGCGAAGTACGCGGGGTAACGCCACCATCCGGGCCGCGCCTGCCGGTAGGCGCGGACGAAGCCGACACAGGCTCCGGCCACGAGCGGCACCAGCCACCACAGGAGAGCGGGACCGGCACCCGCCAGGGCGAGCACCGCTCCGGCGCCCACGCCGGCAGCGAGGACACCGAACAGCCCCAGCAGCAGACCCAGGCCCATGAGCACGACCGGATGAGTGACCTGCACCTGCGTACACAGCGGACCGCTCAGGAGCCAGCCGACCAGGGCCCAGAACGCCACCCTGGCAGGTCCGTACCGCGCCCCGGCCATCCAGAGCCGTAGCAACACCACGAAGGCAGGCGTCAGCAGGCGGCGCACAACCGAGCGCCAGAGGAACCCGCACGCGACCGCGCCGGCCACCACCAGTGCGGCGGCCGCGCCATGGACCCGATCACCCATGAGCCGAAGCACGACCCACCCGATCACGGCCCAGACGACCAGGGTGATTGCCGATGTGACGGCTGTTGACAGCCAGGCGCGCAGGCGCTGGTCCGGCACCAGCCGGACCAGCGCCGCCAGTTGCATACCGGCGAGAAGCCCGGCCGCCGTCCACCGGACCGTATCGTCCGCACCGGTCTGCGCGGCCACGGTCCAGGCCAAGGCAGCCCAAAGAACGCTCGCGAACACGGTCTTGAGGAGTTCCCGGAGCACCGTGGGTGTGGGCACAGACCGACTGTATGGGCCGCAGTGGAGGTCTTGAGCCTATTTTCAGCTTTTTCCGCCCCTTCATGGGCGGAGCCTGTCCGTGACGGCACCACGATGCGCAACCACCGACTCCCTGTCCCCCTCAGTTGCGCGCGTCCGGCGCCACCGTCGCCAGTGCTTCCCCGGCGGCAGTCGTGTGACGGCCGCGGGCCACCGGCACCGGTAGCGACGGGACCGCCTCCTACGCCCGCCGCCCGCTGGACGTACCAGGCGGGCAAGGTGGGTCAGGCCGGCGCGATGCCTCTGGGCACCGAGATCAGGCGAGGGTCACGCAGTCCTGCGGCCTGTTCAGTGGGCTGCTGCGAAGCGGTGGTCCGGCCTGGGCCCGGATTCGGTTCCGCTTGTCCCCCCGACAACCGGTGAGGGCACGAACTCGACCATGACGGTCGCCGTGCCGGGCACATGCCGGTCGTCGCCCGCGTAGGTGACCGTGTACTGGGGATACGTGTTCCAGTCCGGCGGGGTATCACTGAAGCTGAAGGTGCCGTCCCGTTTGACCTTCACATCCGGCAACTCCACGCCGCTGCGCGTCACCGTGACCGTTCTGCGCTTGGGGAAGGGCACCATCGAGGTCAGTTTCCCCGTCACGGTGACCGGCGTGCCGACGGGGTTGGTCGGCGGGGCGGACAGAGTGATCGTGCTGGACGCCTTGGCGATGTCGGTGACGACGTCGAGAACGACCTCGCCCGAGTAGGGGAAGCGGGTGGTGAAAAGCCTGTTCCCGTCAGGCGCCCAGGCGAGGCCCCGGGCGAGCAGATCCGCGTACCCCGGCGACAACGCGACCGTGCGGTACGCAGCGGTCTCTCCGGGGCGGTAGACGTGGACGTCCCATTCCCCTCCGGCCACGATCCCGGCGGCGACCGTGCCGTGCGAGTCGACAGCCACGGAGTTGGGATAGGGGCCGGTGTCGTACTGCGACACCTCCGTCAGGTCCGGCAGGCGCCACCGCTGGTGGTAGTACGTGGAGCCGTTCGCGGTGATCACAGTGCTGCCGTCCGGCGTCACCGCCACGTCCTCGACATCGGCGACGGCGTCGCTGTAGGCGGTCTCCTGAAGCGTGCCGGAGCGCACGTCGTACACGCGCATGCCCAACGCGCCCTGGCTCTCCGCGGCGACGAGCCGGTCGGGCGCGCCCGGAGACGAGGCGAGTCGCGGCTTGCCGGACCAGACGGGGTGGTCGTCCAGGGTGACGGTCGGGGTCGCCTCCGCGATGTCGACCGACCCGATGCCGGCGTCGAAGACGGTGGCCTGGTAGCCGAAGAACAGCCGGCCGCCGGCGAGAGCGAGGCTCTCCGGTTGGGTGTCGGCCCCGGTCGAGATGCGCCGTGTCTCGGTCAGGGTCGCGGTGTCGATGACGGCGATCGCGTCGGCCTCGGGGAGCGCCACGTACAGGGTCGACTCGTCGGCCGACTCGGCCATGCCCCGTGCCCCGTCGAGACCCTCCACCTTCTTTACGACCTGCCCGTCGTGGTCAGTGGCCACCACCGCGTCGTCACCGGGTGCGCTGACGTACACGTGGCGGCTGTCGGCGAGGGTCTGCCAATGCGATCGCACGGGCAGGACGATGCCGCCCTGGGCTTGTGCCACCGCCGAGCTGGGGACGACGAACAGATGCGACGCGGCCGCCAGGGCCAGCGCGACCCCCGCCGCACGTCTTCGTGTACGCATCGTGAGACCTCCTTCGAGAACGGACCCGGCCGCGTGGGCGTGGCCGGCGGAGCAACAGTACTGATCCGCACTGACATTGAGCCCGCGGTTATCTCCCGTGTGGGCTCCCGTCAGGGCACGGTGTGGCATCGCGCGCCCGTGCCCGAGCCACCCGTACCGGATGCCGCCCACTCCCCGCCCGAAGCGGCGGCGTACAAAGCAAGTGCCGACACTGGGGCCCCGGAACAGTGACGGAAGCCCAGCCTGCTATCAATCGCCACTGGGTCCCCGGGCATCGAAGGCACCGCTTGAGACAGTCACTCTGCCTCATCCCGAACCTCCAACGCTTGTCTCGCCAGGCTGATGAAAGTGAGGTGCGCGTCCCGGAAGTCCACGAACGCGGCGTCGTAGGCGCGCCTGCGCTCGGGACCGTCGTCGCCGATGAGCGCCTTGAGCAGCGGCTGCACGCGTCGCGCCATCTGCCGTACGTGTTCCGACGCGTCGGAGACCTCGGCAGGGCCGTCGAGCCGGACCTCGTGGTTGGCCCGGTTCATGCTCCCGATGGCCGGGCCGATGCGCTCGTACATCTGGGTCAGGAGCCGGTCCTTGGCCTGACGGTCGCTCGTTGCGTCGACCTCGTCGATCTGCCAGGTGACCTCGAAGAAGGCATGCGCGCAGCTCATCATCTCCCGATAGGTGGATCGACGCCGGTCGCGCTGCTCGCGAAGTGCTTCTGCCGTCGTGGTCGTCCGGGCCTGGGCCAGCGCCGCGCGCGAGGTCGCCCGCGCGGTGATGTAGCTGGCTCCGAGCGCGGTCAGCGCGGTGAGAACGCCGACCCACAGTCCGCTATTCGCCATGATCGAAGAGTCTGCCAGCCGGAAGCGCATGGAGACAGCCCACGCATCAGTCCCTGACCGCGGCCCGGGGAAGTGGCGGGCACCGACGCGTGAGAGGCCGCGGCTGACCGCGCGAAGCGACGCCCTGTTCGAGCTGCGCGGCGCGCTGCTGCGCACCGACGATCCGGTCCGCGCCCCTCGTCGACCTGGCACTCGCTCCGAGCGGCGCAGCGGAGCCGCACCGAGATCGCGCACGTCCGGAGAGCCCCCTCCGCAACGTACCCCTTCCTTAGCTGTAGGCCTCCCACCGGCGTCCCAGGGTGTCGTACGCGTACCGGGGCAGGGCCTCGATGGCGCTGGTGCGGAACGGGCGGCCGTCGTCGTCGATGCGCACGGTGCCCCTGCGCCCCTGGGAGGACCAGTCCAGCTCCAGGTACCAGCGGCAGTCGCACGAGCTGGTCTCGGCCGTGACCAGCAGCACCTCGGGGTCCTTCACCGAGACGCGGTAGGGCATGCGCACGGCCGGGATCGGCGTGCCGGAGTCGTTCCCGGCGACTGCGCGGGCGATGGGGCGGTCCTTGTCCAGGTCCACGGCGAAGTACCGGGGAGTGATCGCGCCGCCGCAACCCTGGTCCATGGAGTAGGCGTTGCCCTCGGCCGGCGCCGTACGGCCGACCACGCGCACGCGCAACGCCTCCAGCACGACGGCCGTGTCGCCGCGCCCCTGCACCGACAGATGCACGAGCGTCTCGCCGCCGTGCACCGCGCTCTGCGTCGCCGCCCAGGGCGCCGCGTCCTGCGGGGCAGGGGGAGGGGGGACCTGGCCCGGCGGCTTGGCGATGACGTAGTCGTGACCGCAACCGAGCTGCCAAGCTTGCGAGTCGACGGACCAGGTGAGTGGCAGCCCGGCGGGCTGTTCGCCGCGAGGCGGGGCGGATGTCGCGCCGGACGGGCGAGAGGCGCCCGGCTTCTTCTGCGGGGTGGCGGACCCGGAAGGCGGCACGGAGGTGGGGGTGCCGCTCGGGCTGGGGGAGGCGCCGAGTCGCTCCGGCGCCCTGGCCGCCGCCGTACCGGACGACGTCGGACCGAGGACCCGGTCAGGCCCGTCGGCGGACACCCGCCGCCCGTCCGGCAGCACGGAGAGGGTCCCCAGCGTCGCGAGCACGGCACAGACTGAGGCCAGCCCCACCACAAGACGTCTACGGCGGTACCAGGAGCGGCGCGGGAGCGGGGGCGAGGGCGCGCCGGGCGGTCTGGGCGCAGGGTCCGTTTCGGCGACCGGGCTGCCGGTGGCCTTCGGCGCCGTGTCCGGTGTGGCGACCGGGCTGCCGGTGGCCTTCGGCGCCGTGTCCGGTGTGGCGACCGGGCCGCCGTCGGCCTTCGGCGCCGTGTCCGATTCGGTGCTGCCCTCCACCGCTGTGTCCGGTCCGTCCGCCGCGTCGATCACGGCTTCCGCAGCCGTGGCGTCGGGCGCGCTCTTCGCCGTCCCCGCCGTACGAGGCCGACGGCGGGCTGCCACTGCCAGGAGCCAACGGCGGTGGAGTTCCAGGCGTTGCTCCGAGGTCGCCCCGCACAGGGCCGCGAAGCGTTCCACGGGGGCGAAGTCGAGCGGCACCGTGTCGCCCGCGCAGTAGCGGTGCAGCGTCGAGGTGTTCATGCCCAGGCGGCGGGCCAGCGAGCCATAGCTCCGGTCCGTGCGCTCCTTCAGCGCCCGCAGCAGCGCCGCGAACTCCGCCACCTCGTCGATTCCGTCGCCGTCGTCCTGTGCCGACACAGGTCCCCCCGCCCTCGTACGACCCCACCCGGCCCGGGACGGTATCCCAGGCACCCATGTAACTGCACGTCAGACGGGCTGGGATGGTTCCATCGTGCCCGATCGGCCGTCGGCTGTTGCGCCCGGCCGCTGTGACCGCTGATGCTCTTGGTGCCGCGCCGACCAGGGCCCGGGCCGACCAGCCGGCCTCGCCGCGGCATCCACGTCCACGCACTCATCCACGGGGGGAACACCCATGTCCACGCGCATCCGAACGAGCGCTTACACGGCACTTACCGTCGCCGCCCTCACGGCGGGCACGGTCCTCACGGCACCTGCCGCCGGCGCCGCGCCGCAGGCCGCCGCGCCCAAGTTCCTGTCGGCGTCCCAGATGCCGCCGCACCCGACGTCGTCCTGGACCGCCGGGCCGGTCACCGAGGGGTTCCCGGAGGAACTCGGCCTCTGCGTGAGCACGGAGGGCGTGCCCTCCTACGACTACCGGCACCGGGAGTTCCGGACCGACCTGGACACCAGCGCCGTGCAGTTGACCGTCGTCACGGGCACAGCAGCCCAGGCCAAGGCCCTGGCGAAGCACTACGACGACCTGATCCGCACCTGCGCCGACCGCATCGAGGAGTCCTCGCCCGACGTCGAGGCCGAGGGCCGGGACTACGGCAAGCTGCCGGTCGAGGAGGGCGCCCGCGTCCGCGGCCTGCACACCGAGACGTCCTGGGGCGCCAGCGACATCGCCCTGCTGTCGGTCGGGCGGGACGGCAGGACCGTCACCGTCGTGAAGTGGGGACAGATGGGCGACTTCGGGAACGCGCCCGTGGCCGCCTTCAAGAAGACCACGAGCACGGCCGTAGAAAAGCTGTACTGACCGGGCGGCCACCGCAAAGCCGGAAAGGGCGGGGCCGTCCTCCCGTCACGGGGGTCGGAAGGACGGCCCCGAATCGTCATGCCCCGGGGCGGGTACCGTCGTACGGCCAAGGTCCCCCGGGCACCCCGCCCGGGGGACCGCCCCCAGCCCTTCGGCGCGTACGCAGGGATCGACAGTCACCCGGCTACCCTCTGGTCCCCTCCCCGCCACCGTCGCACTGCTCAGGCGCCCGCCCCCTGGCCCGCCGTCCAAGTTCCCGTGGCCGAACACCAGGTTGTTGACGATTCGACATGACTGCCGCGTGCCCCACTGAGCATGATCCCGGTGAGGGCGGCATGCCGCCGCTTCCGCCTGTGATCGTCCATCCGCCCTCGCCCATGGGCGGTCGGCGGGTGCGCGTTGACGGGGACTCCCGGGGCTGGCGCACGCGCTCGCCGACCTGGGGGGTTCCTGCGGCGGGCGGGCGGGTCTGGAGCTGGACGAGTACGAGACGGCCCGGTCCGAACTGATCCGAGTGGCGGTGCGCCAGGCGGGTACGTGTGGGTCGAGCCGCCCCCGTGATCCGTCGGTGCCCCGGCTTGATGCCCGGCGTGACCGACGTCCGTCTGCTGATGGACGATCCCGGCGACGGCTGCCTTTGCTGATCGCAGGGAGGCCCGTGCGACCGTGGCGCTCGTCGCGCACCTGCGTACCCGCGCACCCGCGCACCGGGGAGCCGCAACCCTTCTCGCCACAGCGGCGCCCGCACCGCGCTGGCCGGTCACCAAGGTGCTGCGCGAGCTGGCCGGCCGGGGCGTCCTCCGTCTGGGCCGGGGCCGTATCACCGTGCTCGACCCGGGTTGGCTTCGTGACGAGGCCGGGTAGCCGTTCCGTCAGGCACCATGGGCCCCGGCCTGGGGCCATCGGTAGCGAGGAATCACAGAGCCGGTCGGCGTATTCCGACGCATCGAGTCCGGCATGAATGACGACCACGTACGCCACGGATGTACGAGCCGAGGTGCGCACCGACCGGCAGGCGAACGCGCATCCGGCTGGAGGCGGCCGCGGGACGGGCCCCCCGCGCCGGGTTAGTCCTCCATGATGAGAGGCGGTGTCGAGCGGTGCAGCACCTCGCCGCGGAAGAACTCCGGATTATGACGCCGTATCAGCAGCATGACCATGGCGCCGAGGAGCAGTAGGCCCACACCGATGACGAAGACGCTCCCGATGCCGGCGACCGAGCTGCCGCTGCCGTAGGACGGCTCCCAGGTGTCCCTCAGGGTGCGGAGGAACACGCCGGTGAGCATCAGGCCGCCGAGGCCCGGCAGCAGACCCTTGAGCAGCAGGTTGCCCGGTGAGCGGCGCAGCCGGCGGCGGAAGTACCAGACACAGGCGAAGGCCGTGATCCCGTAGTAGAAGCTGATCATGAGGCCGAGGGAGAAGACGGTGTCCAGCAGTACGTCTTCGCTGACCAGGGTCATCAGCGTGTAGAAGGAGCCGGTGACGACGGCCGCCGCGACGGTGGCGCGGGCAGGGGTCTTGAAGCGCGGATGGACGGCGGCGAACGTCGTCGGCAGGGCCTTGTAGGCGCTCATCGCCAGGGCGGTGCGGGCCACCGGGATGAAGGTGGTCTGCAGGCTGGCGGCGGCGCTGGTCAGGACCGCGACGAAGAGCAGCACCCCGGGGCCGGAGCCCATGACCGGATGGGCGAGCGCGGCGAAGACGTTGTCGGCGGTCTCCGGGTTGCCCAGGCCGATGCCCGTGGTCCCGATGCCCGCGTACATCTGGGCGGCAGCGGCGACGAGCAAGTAGGTGCAGACGATGACGACGATGGAGAGCAGTGCGGCGCGCCCGGGCGTCCGCTCGCTGCCGGTGCTCTCCTCGTTGATGGTGAGACAGGTGTCCCAGCCCCAGTAGATGAAGATCGACAGGGTGACGCCTGCGGTGAAAGCGGTGAAGGACTCGACGCCGAATGGGTCAAACCACGACCAGGAGAAGTTGAGCGAACCTTCCGCCTCGCCCGACGTGGAGATCGCCATGCCGATGAACAGGGCGAGTACGACCAGTTGCAGGCCGACCAGTACGGACTGCAGCCACTCGGTGAGGGTGATGCCGCGGTAACTGATCCAGGTGGCGGTGGCGATGAAGGCGAGGGTGGTGAGGATGTGGATGGCCTTGTTGTCGTTGAGTTCGGTGACGTCGGGGCTGCCGGTCACCTCCCCCAGGAAGAGGTAGAGGAACTCGGTGGCCACCCCAGCCAGGTTGGAGAGCACCACGATGGACGCCATCAGGAGGCCCCAGCCGCACATCCAGCCGATCACCGGCCCGAACGCCTTGACCGACCAGGCGAAGGATGTGCCGCAGTCGGGCAGCTCCTTGTTGAGCTCCCGGTACGCGAAGGCCACCAGCAGCATCGGCACGAACCCGGCCAGAAAGATGCCCGGCATCCGCAGTCCTGCCTCGCTGACGGTCGGCCCGAGGGTTGCGGTGAGGCTGTAGGCGGGGGCTACGGTGGAGATACCGATCACCGTGCCACCCAGCAGGCCGACGGCGTCCCGGCTCAGACCCTTGGCCTTGAGATCCTCATGATCCTCGGTGGGCGCGGCGCCTTGCTCCATCCCTCCAGTTTGATCGATATCGACCGGATAATCCGGAACGGCTCGTGCTTGCGCGAAAATTCGCGCTCTGCCTGGCCGTCGTGACGTAGCCCGTTGACGTCGACCGCACCGTCTGCCGGGCGCCGCGGCCGGCAGTCATAGGGATACGTCACCGTGTACGCCTGCGGTGTCGCGAGCGGAGCCCGCGACACCGCGCAGAGCGCGACCTCGTTGTTCGCGAGGTGGACAACGGAGCCGTGAAGCCGTCCGCGATCGCGCATCCCATGACGGCCGGAGCCGCGCCCGGCAGCATCACCGCCGCCAACACCGAAACCCGCAGGGCGACAGAAGCGCGAACCAACCGGGCCGGTGCGCAGCGCCCGTGCCCATGCCGTTCATATGCCAGGACGCGACGAGCCGGCATGCGGCGACGAGCCCGAGCGCTCCCGTCACCTTCTCCAGGCGCCGGTCCCAGTCGGCCGCGCGACCTGCCACAGCAACGGCGTGCGGGGGAGGGGAGCAGGACGGCCTGGTAGGGGATTCATCCGCTTCGGGAATACCCGGCTTGATGCCTGATCAGGCAGGTACGCCGTTCGCTCCTGGGGAGTGAGGGCGCGGCAAGCCGGCTGTGGCGAGGCTGCGGCTGTCGGGGCTGGAGGCCACTGATCTGACACCCTGACCCGGGTAACGACTGCTGACGGGGGGCGCGCTCAGCTCACCAGCGGGGAGGGGACTCCAGGCCTCTCGTACTCGCGGTGGGCTGGGCCGGGATCCACGGGGCGCCCTGGGCGGCATCGAGGGGCTGGCAGCGGGCGAGGAGTTGGCGGTGAACCGCGGGCGCGGCGGTGATGCGCAGCGTGTAGCCCTGGCCGCGCCGTACGGTCACTCCCTGGTTGAGCGCGGCCCGCGGCATCGTCCAGCTTGGTCGCGCGGAGGAAGTCGGCGACCTTGCCTGGCATCTCGAGAGTGACCGACTGCTCCGGGGCCGGTGTGTCCGTGTGGTTGGCCGCGGTGTGCTCGGGCATGAGGTCGGCGACGGCCGCGCGGATGGCACCCCGGCTGACGCCGTACTCGCGGGCCAGGGCGGCAATGGATCGGCCGTCCAGGTATGCAGTGCGGACGGCGTCGGTCATCCCGGCCGTCACGGCCGGGCGCCGGCCGCCCTTGTTGCCCTTGGGCTCGGCGGCCGGCAGTCCGTCGTAGGTCAGCTCCCGCTGACCGGACCGCCTGCTGAACCCGTTGGGTCTTCCACCACCGCCTGATTGGGCACGGTGCGGACCGCAGCCAACCGATCCGCCGCAGACGGCGGCTCTCGCGTTGTTGGCGTAGTCGGCGTGTCGTGGCAGTGACAGGATCGTTGTCGGGGCGTGAGCTTTCGAGTTCCCGCCTGCGTTGCCGCGTCGAGCTGCGTCGTGCTGATGTGTACGGTGCTTCCTGCCTCTTCGGCGTGGGCGGGCGGGGGTCGGCGGCCTCCTGTTGCCCGCGTTCGGCACACTGTGTGCCAATCACACGGGGGCCCGAGCCGCCGGAGCTGCCACCGAAGGCAGCGGGACCGTCAGCAGCAACCTTGGGAAGCTGCCGCTGGGGGGAGCGTTGAATCAGTGTGGCGGAGCTGATGCGCCCCTCCAGTCCGACGCCGAATATGACCCGTCGGCGCTCACCGGCCTAATGCCTAAGGCCAAGACAGGCCTCGGTCCTGCGCTCACGGCCAAGCTAAAGACCCTGCTGAAGCCCCACTAAGAGGGTGTCTCACGTGGTGATTTCGGTAAGCTTCTCGATCACGAGTGATGGCTGCCCTAACACGACCAGCCGAGGCTGATCACGCCCAGGAAATGAGTATGCGGCTAGAGCAGACCCTTGCAGGCAGCGGCTGGTTCGAGCAGTGGGGCTGCGTCCTCACGGGCGTCTGGCCACGACGCGAGGAGCCCGACGTCCCCGAGGAACTCACCAGTCCCGAGGGGGTCGATGTCGAGTTCCACCACGTCCAGGCACCGGGAGAGCGTGCATGTTCCTACGCGTACGAATTGTTCGTCACCCACGATCAGCCCCTGGAGGAGCAGGTACGGCAGCTTGCGGCCCGCATTCTGGCGGACGATCCGCGGAAGACTGCTGAGCTTCAAGAAGGCTGAGGGCCAGGTGCAGGAACGCACGAGCTGAGAGTGGCCACGTCCTTGACGGGGTCCGCCCTGCGTGAAGGCAGCTTCGCCTTGAACGTTTCCTGGGAACGGGACTCACAGGTGAGTTTGGTGAGTTTCTTGTAGCAGGTCAGGGCGGCGGCAAGGCCGAGGAAGGCGAGAAAGTGGCTGCCTTTTCGTTCGTACCGGACGGTGAGGCGGCGGTAGCCGAAGAGCCAGGAAATCGACCGCTCGATCTTCCAGCGGTGCCGGCCGAGCCGCTCGCCGGACTCGATACCGAGGCGGGCGATCCGTGCGATGAGGTTCCGGCTTCGGAGCCAGCGGAGGTGCTCTGCGGAGTAGTACGCCTTGTCCGCGTGGACCTTCACCGGCTTCCTCCGACGTGGTCCGCGCCGGGAGCGGACGGCGGGAATGCCTAGAACCAACGGCTTGAACGCCTGACTGTCGTGCACGTTCGCGCCGGACACCGCGACGGCCAGCGGCAGGCCCTGGGCATCGGACAGCACGTGCAGCTTGCTGCCCTGCTTGCCGCGATCGACCGGATTCGATCCGGTCAGCGTGCCCCCCCTTCGCCCGCACCGAAGCGGCATCGACGATCGCGGACGACCAGTCCAGCCCGCCCCTGGCGCCGAGTTCGTCCAGCACCGCCCGGTGTAGCCTGCGCCACAGCCCCGGCCTCGGTCCACGCGGTGAACCGACGGTGCGCGGTGGCCGGCGAGACCCCGAACGACTCTGGCAAATAACGCCACGCGCACCCGCTCGTCAGCACGTACACCACGGTCGTGAACACCGTCCGCTCGTCCACCGGAGCAGTACCTCCACCCTGCGGGCGAGATGTGAACCTCGGCAACAACGGAGCGGTCCGCTCCCACAGTTCGTCCGGAACCAGCCGACGCGACAGATCAGCCTTCACGGTGCAGCATCATGCCGCACCACCCAGCACCACGTGAGACATCCTCTAAGTGGGTTGGAGCATGGCCACCCTCATGTGGGGCGCCCGTCTTCGATGAGGCGCAGTATCCGGAACGCCTCGGCATACGGAACCCCGATCGTGCTGCCGCGCAGTCTCGCCCACGCCTCCACCACATCGGGTGCGACGACGGCACGACCAGTCTGCGAGCCCTGATACCGCTTCACGGCCTCCATCTTCCTCGGGTGCACATCCGAGATGTCCACGTAGTAGTTCAGTTCATGCTCATGGCCGTCGTTCCCCCAGACGGATCCCGGGTACTCGTATGAGGCCACCAAGCGGGCGATGTAACCGTTACGGGACATCGGCCGGGTCGCGCTGAGGCCCGCCTCGAAGACGACGGCATGGTCCTGGTGGTGAGAACGGGCCGGAATCAAAACCCGTGAAGGTCGTTCGTCGTGGAGAAAGCCCTCCATCCGCCGCACCAGTTCCCTCCGGTCCAGCGACAGCAGCCTGGCCTCCCATTCCGGGCCGTACAGCACCACGTGACGGAAGCCGAGCAGCCCGGCCACCGCCTCGATTTCGATGTCCTTAGACGGTGTCCTATGTGGTGAGGCGGGACGTTGAACCCTCTTGGCGTGCAGCGACACCCCGACACCCTGCCCAAGCACAACGTCGGCCTTGACGACCACAACGGGTCCTGAAGGCCGACGTCACATTCAGGCATTGGATTCGCCAACAGTGTCATTCCCCATCGGACGAGGGGGTCAGCAGTGGGGTCGCGAACCGTCGGGGTTGAGCACGAGCCAGTCGGACTTGGCCTGCTTGTCCGCGATGTGCCAGGTGATGGAGGGCAGTTCGCAAGGCCGGGCTTGCGGGCTGACCCGCACTTCGGTGCGGAGTTCGGCGGACTCGCCCGGGGCGAGGTTCAGCGGCACGTCCTTGCACAGGGAGCTGGTGCGGTCGACGGGGTCGACGGTGCAGGGGGTTTCGATGGTGCGGCCTTGGCGGTCCTGGTAGATGACGTTGAAGTGCCACCCCACATGGGCCGGGCCCTGGGTGAGGCGGATGTCCTGGGTGCCGATGGTGGAGGAGCCGTGGTTGGTGACCCTCACACGCGGGACGGCCGTGCCGCCCGGGACGGCGGTGGTGCCGGGCACGGCGGTGACCTCCAGTCCCCGGGCGGGCGCGGGCTGGATGGCGCCGGGGACCTTCCAGACGGCGAACTGCACCGCCCGGACGACGTAGGCGTTGCCCTCGGCGTCGACGGCTACGCCGAATCCGTCGCCCAGGCCCCGGGCGGCCTCGCGGACGGTACCGGTACGGGGATCGACCTCGTACAGATGGCCTTGGCGCGTGGCGACGGCCACAGTGCCCGAGCCCGTCATGGCCACGCCCGGCGCGTCGTTCAGCCAGTCGGCCACCACCCGCCGGGACCAGCCGTCGTTCAGGTCGACCTCGTACAGCACGCCCTCTGAGGTGGAGACGTAGGCGTGGCCCCTGCCGTCCAGTGCCACCCCGACCGGAGACCTCAGTCCGCCGACGGCCTTCGTCTTGCCGCCGTCGGTCAGCGACACCCGCCACAGACTGCCGGTGTGGTCGGTGGTGTAGGCGTGACCTCGGTGGTCCAGGGCTACCTTCCACCCCGCGCCCAGCCCGGCGGTGACCTGGCGTGTGGCGCCGTTGGCCAGGTTCACCTCGTGCAGCACGCCTCCGAGGTTGAGGACGTAGGCACGCCCCTGCCCGTCCAGGGCGACGCCGGTGGCGTAGCCCAGTCCGGTGGCCCGTACGGTCAACCGTCCGGTGTTGACGTCCACTTCGTACAGGTTGCCGGCCGAGGTGGGCACGTACCCCCTGCCGTGGCCGTCGAGCGCCATCTCGTGCGGGTAGCCGCTGAAGCCTGTGGCGAGTTCTGGGCACTGGGCGGGCGTGGCCGTGCAGTCCACGGTCGGCGGTGCGGCCACCGCCGGTGGTGCTGAGGCAAGGACACCGCCGGTCAGGGCGGCCACGGTCATCGCGGCGGCCACGGCGCGCCGGAGTGTGCCGTTCGCTCCGTTGTGTGTGCGCATGCGGATCGTCTCCTGTGGAGGGGGTGGTTGGGAAGAACCCGGTGACCGGATTCCGCAGGCGTTCTACCGCCGGGTTTTTCCGCACAAGCGCATCACGCCCGCTGTTTGTCCACTCCGTCCACTCCGTCCACTCCGTCCGCCGGGCCTGCGGCCTGTATGTCGCCACCGTGAGGCGCCAACGGCCCCGTCCGCGTTCAGTTCCCCTTGCGCGGCACGGCCCTTCGCCGGGCGTTCCTCGTGCACGCCGGTCCACGTCGTCCAAAAAGAAGTACCGCTCCAGCTCCGCCCGCGAAGGCGCCCCGGCAAACGCCCGTATCGGGCCGCCCACTCATCCGTCAGGGACTCCACCGCCACAACAGCTCTCCGAAGATCGACGACAACGATCCACGAAGGCCGCTTAGACGGTGTCCTATGTGGCGATCGCTCGTTGGCCTGCGTATGGGGCGGGGTACGTGGAGTTGGATTGTTCCGGACGGGCTGTGGGAGATCGCGAAGCCGCTGATCCCGCCGTCGAAGGTGCGGCCACAGGGCGGCGGAACGCCGGACACGCCTGATGAGACGCTGTTCGCAGCGATCATCTACGTGCTGGTCAGCGGTTGCGCCTGGCGGGCTCTGCCGCCGTGTTTCGGGATATCGAAGTCGACCGCGCACCGCCGGTTCCTGATCTGGTCGCGTGCCGGGGTGTGGGGCCGGCTGCACGAGGCCGTCCTGCACAAGCTCGACGACGCAGGGCTCATCGACGTCTCGCGCGTGGTCCTCGACCCCGCTCACGTGCGGGCTAAAAAGGGGGGGAACTCACAGGTCCGAGCCCCGTGGACCGGGGCAAGCCGGGTTCCAAGATGCACGTCCTGTCGGACGCGAACGGACTGCCCCTGGTCGTCGGCGTCTCGGCCGCCAACACCCACGACAGCGAAGCACTGAAGCCCATGGTCGAGGGTCACCAAAGGAGACACGACCCCCAGCGCGGTCGCCACCTCAAGCCTCAGCGCCTGCATGCCGACAAGGCGTACGACATCCCGCAGTCTGCGTAAATGGTTACGAGGCAAGCGCATCGGCGTGCGCATCGCCCGCAAAGGCATCGAGTCCAGCGAACGGCTGGGCCGCCGCAGGTGGGTGATCGAGCGGACGATCTCGTGGCTGTCCGGCTACCGCCGACTCAGCCCCCGCTACGAACGCCATTCCCGCAACTACCTGGCCTTTCTCGGCCTCGCCGCAGCCCTGTGCTGCTACAAGCGACTGCTCCGCCTCACCACATAGGACACCGTCTTAGCCCTCGGCGCGACCGCGAAGACGACCAGCGGGTCCTCGGCAAGGGCGAGCATCCCGCCGCAGCCGAGCGTCTCGTCGTCCATGTGCGGGGCCAGCACCACCAAATCTGCCACCACGCCCCTCTCGCTCGAACGGGCCCTCCCGTACTAGGAAGAGACGAGTCGGTACGTGACGGGCTCAGTGTGCCTCGTCGGCGAAGCCGCGACGACGGGTAGTGGCGAGCGCCGCAGCCTGTCGAGTGCCTGTGGGGCCGTCAAGCGCCGCCTCGCCGGCCTCGCCCTCGACCAGCCCGACACCCTTGTCCGCAGCCTGCTCAAACTTGCTGCAGTACCGCGCCGACTTCCTCAACGGTCTCCTCACCGCAACCGGCCTCGTCCTCGATCTCCACCACTATCACCCTGAAAACCCGAAGTCAGTACCGCCCCCCGGAACGACACAGGCGAGGGCGCTCCGTTTGCGATGAGTGCCCCCTGTTCACTACCAGGTGCCACCACATCCCCCTGCGGCGACGTAGTCGGCGTGGCCAGAAATGTATAGGTTCCTCAGCACTCACCCAGGCCGGTCACCGGATCGCCCTGTGCGTAAGGGGGGACGAACGTACGTGAACGTATCGATATCCTTCAGGAAGTGGCGCGCTCGCGGGCTCGCCATCACAACGACGCTGGCCCTCGCCGCTGGAGTGGCGGCCCTGACTCCGTCCACCGCCCAGGCGGCGCCCAGCCTCGGCCGTGCTTACGTCTGGGCGCACTCGCCCAACGCCGCGCTGAATACGCCGTACACACCATCGGCGGCCTACAGCCGGAACTCGACCGGGGGGACGAATTCGGTCGTGCGCACCGGAACAGGCCAGTACACGGTCCGGATGCCCAACCTCGGCCGGGTCGGCGGCGTGGTACACGTGAACGCCTACGGCGCCAACGCGAACTCCTGCGGCGTCTACTACTGGGCCCCGGTCGGTGACCGACTGGACGCGCACGTCCGGTGCTTCACGCCGGGCGGGCTACGGGTCAACACCGCGTTCACCGCGAGCTTCGTGAACACCGTCGGCCTCGGCGGCCGGTTCGCCTACGTCTGGGCCAACCAGCCGACCACGGCTGCGTACACGCCGTCGACGAGCTACCAGTTCAACTCCGCCGGCGCGACCAACACCATCACCCGCTCCGGCGTGGGCCGGTACACGGTACGGATCCCATCGATCGGGTCCGCGGCCGGGCAGGTGCAGGTGACCGCGTATGGCGACGTCAGGGCCAGGTGCAAGGTCGTCAACTGGTACGTGTCGGGAACGGCCCAGATGGTCAACGTCCGCTGCTTCACCCTCGGCGGCGCACTCCAGGACAACCGGTACACGCTGACCTACGTGCGCGGCACCGGCATCCAGCGCACCACGCCGGCCGCCTACGCGTGGGCCAACCAGCCGACCACGGCCGCGTACAATCCCGCAGCGGCCTACTCGTACAACTCCACGGGCGCGGCGAACCGGATCTCACGGGTCGGCGTCGGCACGTACCGATTCTGGCCCTCCGGAATGCCGCTGAGCAACGGCAACGTGCAGGTGACCGCCTACGGCGCAGACTCCAGGCACTGCAAGGTGGACCACTGGACACCCAGCACGGGCGTGCAGGTCCGCTGCTACTCGGCCGCAGGCGCACTGTCGGACACCTACTACGACGTGGCGTTCCAGCGCTGACGAAACCGCAGCAGGTGCGGCTATGAAAACGTGCGCCGCCGCGATGTCTGCTCGCGGCGGCGCACCGGCCACCCGGGGGCGCGGTCACGCGTGGACTCGTAGCGTGGTCTTCGTGGAGACAGGCGCCCCGGTCGAGGGAGCATCCGGACGGTCGTCCTTCGATGCCCGTGGAGTCGTGAGCGGTCAGACGGGAAAGCCAATGTCCTGGAGGAAGTTCCTCGTCCTGTAGAAGACGTAGGGGTCGTCGCCCTTCCGGGAGAGGTCCAGGGCCTTTCTCCAGGCCCGGGATGCCTGCTCCGGCTCGCCGGTGTCGTGCAGGGCAAGGCCGAGGATGAGGAAGGCCGCCGCGCGGCCTTCCAGGTCGTTCGCGGATCGGGCGAGCGACTCCGCCCGCCGGGCGATGTCCACCGCCTGTGCCGGTTGCCCGAGCTGGTAGCGGGCATTGGACCCCGCGCAGCGGTGCCGACTCGCGGGGTGTCGACGTTCACTGGCCGGGCGAGGGTGCGTGGGGTCCTGCTGCCCGGATGAATCTGGTGAGGACAGTGGCGTATTCCTGTGGGTGAGTGATGTGGGGGATGTGGCCGGCGCCTTCGAAGGTCTGGCGCTGTGCTTGCGGCATGGCCATGGCCAGCCGTTCCAGGACCGTCGAGAACCAGGTGGGGCTGGCGCTGCTGCGGCTCCGCAGTACCGGAGCGGTGCAGGCGGAGAGCCCGTCGAGGTCCAGTGCGGCCCAGGTCGGGTCTGTCTGTTCGTCCAGCCATGTCTGGGCGTTGGTCACGAACGTCTCGCGCAGGGAAGCAGGCAACTGGTCCCACATGCCGGGGCCCATGGCCACCTCCTCCGCGAACAGGTGTGCGCCCTGCTCGTTCTCGGCGTTGCGAAGGTGGTCCATCACCGCGTCGAACGAGGTCATCGTCGGCTGTAGCTGTGCCATGGAGTCCGGGTCGTCGGCCACGACCCCGATCAGCGGGGGTTCGTGGACGGTGATGCTGCGGAACAGTTCGGGCCGGCGTGCGGCCAGGCCGAGGACGATCGATGCGCCGAAGGAATTTCCGGCGACGTGCGCGGGGGCGGGGCCGAGCTGTTCGATCAGCGTCGCGAGGTCGTCCTCGTCCTGTCTTCGGGTGCCCTGGCCCGGCGCCGTCTCGCTCCGGCCATGGCCGCGGCGGTCGTACGTGATCACGGTGAAGGACGCGCGAAGGTCGGCTTCGATCGCGGGCTGCCAGCTCTTGTGGGCGTTCCACGAGCACCGTCCCTCGTCACGCTCGCCGCCGCGCCGTGCCGGGCTGCCCGGTGGGCCAGCGCCGGCCGGACCGTGCCCGGTCGGCCAGATGAGGAGTGGACGATCCTTGCGCGCCGCTACCCCTGGCCCGACGGCTGACCGCGCGGTGCGGGCGCGGCCCTCACCGCACCCCCACGGAGCCCGCGAACGCCCGTCGGCGCCGCGCTCCCGGCTGCCGGAGCGGCAACACCGTGGCCCAGCCCACTGGTCCGGCAGCCCCGCCAGTCAACCACTGCCGGCCGGGGCGCACAAACGGCGCCCGGCAGCACGACGCCCTGGTCCGAGGGGAGACCAGGGCGCTCGACCACACCGGCCGGAGGGGGAAACCGGGGAGCGTGGGCGCGGCCTCGGATGCCAGGCGCGGAAACCAGGGCCGCGGGCGGCAACCGGCCCACCGTGGGGGATCAAGCCAGTGCACGCGTCGCACCGTACAACGTCCCGCACGGGCGAAGGACACGGGCCGCGTCAACGCCGGGACCGGCCCGTCCTGGCACGATGAGCCTCATGCAGCCGCTGCCGGTTCCCTGCCCAGCCGACCTCGTCCCCGACGCGACGGGCTCGGAGGCTTTCAACGCTGCCTACAAGCAGGCCAAGCAGCAGCGCGCCGTGTTCGTCGCCGTCGAACGCCACGGCCCGCGCTGAACGGTGAAGGCCGACGCGTTCACCGCCGAGCAGCACACCGTCGACGACGCGGCGTACGACGCGATCCGCGCCGCCGTCATCCGCCTGATCCGCTCCCGCCAGATCCGCCCGGACTCCTCCGCCGGGCCGGTCTACTTCGTCTTCTATGACGTGGAGGGAGAGGAGCGGGCCCGCGACTTGGCCGCCGCGCTGCACGCCGCCCTGTACGGGAACCTCCAACCCCTCCGCCAGCCGTGCCCGAAACGTCCTGGCCACGGGAGAGCCGATGAGGCACGACGAGTTCCTGGCGCGCGTACGCGAGCGCGGCGAGTACACCGACCAGCGGTGCCGTGGCCCGGTGCTTACGCTGGGGCGCGTGCGTCACTGCCGGTGGTCACAGAGGCGTTAGAAGCGGATCCAAGGACCCCGCCTCAGGAGTCCATGACTCAATCGGATCCACTGAGCTTGTTCTTTAACCTGATCGCAGTCGGGCGCGCAGGACTGCCGCACCGTCCCCCTCAAGGTCCTCGCAGGCCGCTGGGCGGCCCGCCATTGCCATCACCAGCGAGAGGGTCGGCCCCCGGAGCAGATTCCCAGAGCCGGTGGTGAACGGTCCGTCTGTGGCCTCGACCCGCAAGCCCGCGATTGCAGTGTTGCTCGCGACGGTGAAATCGCGGCTGGCGAAGAACCGGGCCACGGCGGTCGTGGTGGCCACCGGGGGTGTCCGCACAAGACCCAATGGCCGGCGGATGTCCTCGCTGTGGACGACTATTTCGCCCAGCCAGGCCGCAGTATGTCCTGTCGGCCCGGCGGGCCCGGCGACAACGTCGCCAAATCGCCGCAAGGTCTCTTCAGGTGTAGCCCCACGGTGCTTTGCGAGTCGTCGGTCGTTGTGCGTATCGGGGTCGAACCGCGCGGCCAGCATGCTCAGCAGCCAGCGCCACATCCTCGTGCTGGCGCCTGCCGTCAGATGGGCTACGACCTCCTCCACGGTCCAGCGTTCACACAGTGATGCTTTCGCCCACTGGGCCTCGCTGAGCTCGGCGAGGTCTTGAGCGAGTGCCAACCGTTCGACGTGGATCGCCCGTTCCAGAGCTTTCCGAGTTTCCGGCACGTGTGGTTCAGCCATAGGGCAGCCTCCAGAGATCGGGTGTCCTCCATCAGACTGCTCTCGCCGCCCAAACTCATCGACAGAGCAAATGTTGCCTGACGCGGCACTGGCTGATCGGGCTGGCGCCACCCGTTTGGGCAAGGTTCTGGTGATGAGCCCGAGGGTATGGCTGGCCTCGGAACGGGCCGAGCAGGGTCCGTCTGGCGGAGAGGAACCACCATGGCGGTTGGGACAGTGAAATCGTTCGACGCGGAGAAGGGCTTCGGCTGGATCGCCCAGGAAGGCGGCGGCCCGGATGTCTTCGTCCACTACTCGGCCATCAACGCCTCAGGATTCCGTTCCCTGGAAGAGAACCAGGCGGTCACCTTCGATGTCACCCAGGGGCCGAAGGGGCCGCAGGCCGAGAACGTCACCCCGCAGTGAGTGTCGTCTGAGCACGCCGAAGCCCCTCACCCGTTCAGCAGCACGGGTGTGGGGCTTCGAGGCCGTCTGGGCTTCTCGATGAGAATGGTTCTGGCTCGACTTCTGTGAAACCGCTTGAGGGCGAGGGGTCCAAGAACATGCGGTCACGCAGGACGCCGCTCGTCCTGTTGCTCCTCCACGTCTCCGAACCGGGCGAGAGCCACCGCACCGAATACGGAGAGCGCGAAGCCGGCAAACGCGAACGGCATGAAGCCGGGGCGTGTCCGATCACCGAGGAGCAGCACCCCGGCGGCCGCGGGAAGGAGAGTCTCTCCCAGCACCATGGCTGAGGTTGCGGCCGTGACCGAGCCGCATTGCATCGCGCGGATGAGGAAGGCGAAGCCAGTGACGCCGGCGATGACGACGGCGTAGGCCGACGGCTCTGTGAGGAGTTCCCCCACAGCGCCTTCTGGGAGAATGCGCACGCTCAGGCCCACGAGGCCGAAGTCGAGGCCCGCGATGAAGCCCAGTACGGCTCCTCGAGCGCCGCCGGGCGCGGACCGCGCCGCCCACCCCAGCACAGCCAGCCCCACTGCGGCCAGCAGTGCGGCCACTCTGAGGGGCTCGTCACCTCTTCCGGTCCCCTCCCGGCCGCCGGTCAGTGCCAGGAGCGCGAGCCCGGCGCACACCGCTGCCACGGCCACCCATTCCACACCCCGTAGCCGCACCTTCAGCATGCGGGAGGCGCCGACGGCTGTGACCGCCAGTGCCGAGGCAAGGGTTGCTTCGACGACGAACAGTGGCAGCCGGCGCAGGGCGATCAGCTCAGCACCGAAGCCCAGTATGTCCATGCCGACCCCGCACACGAAGGGCCACTGCCGAAGGGCGGAAACCACGGACGCCGCCGTCCTCCCGGCAGCCCGTCGCGCTCCCAGCGCCTGCAGAACGGTGGCGAAACCAGTCAGGATTGCGGCAAGGAGCGCGCAAAGCAGGCCGACCATCATGATTCACACCGTAGGAGGAACCCCGGTTCCACGCGCCTAAGACGCCATGCGGCGCGTCCGGTGACCCTTGTGCCGGATCAGGCTCGCTGGGAGCGAAGCAACCCAGTCCCCACCGCCCTGTCGATCCGCCGGCCCTGGCGGTGGCCGACGTGGTGCGCCGCGCCGCCCACAAACGCCATCAGGGCGCGGAGAAGGAACTCGGCTGTGCACCCCCAAGCCCGAGAACACCAGCGGTCACCCGATCCGACGTGTGGGTCCGGCGGCGACGAACGGCGCACGCACCACCCAGCAGTGGGAACGGCTCACCCCACTGCCGCGAACACGGCAGCGGACGATGCATCCGCCACCGGAGGTCTGCGGGCAGCCTTATGCTCCATCGGGATCTGCGCTGCTGCGACCCTCGTTATAGCAGGTCAACGGTTTCGTCGGCTCCTCAGGCCCGCGGAGGGAGCCGACAGGCGCCTGTCAATGAAGGAGCCCATCACCTGTATGGGCTGAAGGCGTGGTTATCGCCGCCGGGAGAAGCAATCGGTGCTGAAAACCGACCGTGCCTGGGCAAGTCTGCCAGGAACAGCCCGACTATCTCAGGAGGAAGACATGCGTGTCCTTGCTCAAGGCACAACGAAAGCGGCAGGGCTGGTCCTCACCCCCATGCTCGCCATGACCGCGCTCGGATGCGGGAACACCGGTGAGTCGGCCGAAGGCACCGGCGCCGACCGGGCTGCTGCGGCGCGCGCCCCCGCCGACCCGTCCCCCGCGGGGAAGCGGCCCCCGCGCTGCCGCTCGGCACACCTCAAGGCGGACATCACCCTCCAGGAGGACGGGGCCGCCCTAGTGGCGCTCACGAACAAGAGCAACCGCACATGCACCGTCAAGGGCTATGCCACGTATGGCGGGCTGGGGGCTGACAACACACCCATCAGCGTATCGACCCGCCGGGTCCCTCACCCGGGCCCACCGGTGTTGTCCACCCTCAAGCCAGGCGAGACAGCCTTCTCGGGGCTGAAGTGGACGACGTGTAACAGAGCTGACGAGAACTGCGAAGTCCTGTTTACTGTGATCGTCATGCCGCCTGGGGACAAGGCCCGGATCATCGCGACCGTGCTGGGGACGGACGGCAAGCCGGTGAAGAACGGCCTCGAGGTAGGGGCTGACGGCTTCACGACCGGATCACTGCAACCCTCAACCCAAAGCGTTCGCCTCCCCTGACGCACCAGGCGCGTGCGTCGACGTCCTGCCGTGCGGGCGCGCGCGTCGGGCGGTACCCCCCGCCACCCCGCGTCCTAGGGCCTGTCGTCTTTGTGATCTTGGTTGGTGGACATGGCCGTTGCTGCCCCCCCGGCGTCGATGGGGCGGCTCCTGGGCGAGCCTGCACACCGGGTCTGACGGTGGGTTGCCGACCGTACGTTCGACCGGATGCTGCAGGCTGCACAGGCTGGGCGGATGCGGCCGGAAACCATCGACTGGCTGGTGTCGATCAACGCCAGCATCATCCAGGCCCACCAGCACGCAGCCGGCCCCCGAACAGGGGAACCGCCCCCAGCCCTCGGGCGCTCCAGAGGCGGGCTGACCAGTAATATCCCCCTGGCCTACGACGATCTGGGCGGCCCGCTCACCTTGGTGGTCACGGGCGGCAACGCCAACGACTGCACCCAGGTCACCGCGGGATGGAGGCGATATGGGTGCCCGCCTCGGGCTGGGGCGGCCGCGGGTACGGCCTGACCATGACATGGGTGACAAGGGCTTTCGATTGAACCGCCCGGCTGAGCGGTGCTGCTGGGGCCCGTTGATCACGCCGGACGGTTGTGGCCCGCGGAACCTTGGGTGATCGCGAAACCGCGTTGGTGCGAGGAGCACGGCGCGGCGAAAGGGTGAGCCGGTGCGTGGTGCCGGCCTGATCTCGATGGTGGCCAGACTGCTGATCACCGGCTGCTGGGCAGCCCGGCCCGGCAGGGCGCCGGTGTGACCGACTCTGGCCAGATATTCATGGCCGGGAGCCCAACCATGCCTTTGTCGAACGGCAATTTCCGCGCTGCTGTCTGAATAAGGACCTGGCGTAATAGTGCCATTCGCTTCCGTACTGCAGCCGGTGCTGCCTTGCCGAAGGCTGACTGCTCGTGATTTGCCTCAAAGACGGGTTGGCAGCGGCATGGCAGCGGTCGCGTTTTACGCCTGACGGGCCTGTCCGGGTGGTCTTTCCCCTGACTGATCGTGTCCGGGAATTCATCTGATGGCTGGTCCCTCAGGGTGGTGGCGGCCGGATCAGCGGCCAGACGGAGGACATTGGAGGAGACACGTGACGCAGGGGCTGAGGACGCCTACGGGCTGGGGGAGACCGCGGGTTCGCAAGGCATGGTCGTGGTCGGCGGCGCTTGCCGTGTCGGCGTCGTTTGCTGCGCTGGCGGCTCCAGGCCCGGCGGTGGCGCAGGGCGAGACCCCCCGGGGCTACGGTGAGCCGGCTCCCAAGGTTCGCTGGCACGTCTGCCCCGAGGACTGGGAGGTGGGCCCGGGCTGGCAGTGCGGCACGATGACCACCCCGCTCGACCACGCTCACCCGGGCAGGGGAACGCTGGAGCTGGCGGTGGCGAAGCTGCCAGCCAAGAACCCCAAGAAGCGCATCGGGTCGTTGCTGACCAACCCGGGCGGCCCGGGGGTCTCCGGCATCAGCCTCGCCAACAGGACGGGCTGGGAAGCCAAGGTGAACAACGCGGTGAAGGAACGCTTCGACCTGGTCGCCTACGACCCCCGGGGTGTCGCGCACAGCCGCCCTGCGCTGGACTGCTCGCAGACCACGTCCGGCGCTCAGCAGGACGAGGATGACAACCTGAGTCCCAATCCCCGCAATCGCCGGGAGATGATCGAGCAGCTCCAGGACAAGGACCAAAGCGGTGCCAACTGTGTGAAGAAGGCGGGCCGGCTGGTGCCCTACATGTCCACGGTCGACAACGTCCGTGACCTGGACAAGCTGCGCCAGGCCCTGGGGGACCGCAAGCTGAGCTACTACGGCATCTCCTACGGGACCACCATCGGAGCCGTCTACGCCAACCTTTATCCCGGACGCATCCGCTCCCTCATCCTGCACGGCGTCGTCGACGTCAACACTCAGATGAAGGACACAGCGACGTACAGCATCACCGACGCCATGGGCCAGGAGTACGCCCTGAATGCACGGCTGGCCGCTTGCGACCAGGACCCAGATCACTGCGCCTTCGCCGGCGATGCCAAAGCCAAGTTCGACAGGCTGGCAGATCACCTCCGCAACACCCACCGATCTCACCCCGCACCCCGGCAAGACTGGGACTCCTTCGTCGACCTGGCCCGGGCCTTCAACGGAGACGCGCGGAACAAGGCCGAGGTCCGCCAGGCCGCACAGGACCTGCAGGACCTCTACGTTGAAGAGTTCGGGTCCCCGCAGCCGTCCGACCGCGCCGCCCAGACGTCGGAGAGCAACGCTGACGACGTGCTGGTCGCGACGGACTGCCTCGACACGCCGCCGCTCCCGGAACAGACTGGGCCATGGCTGGAGTGGTTCCGCGAGGCGCGCGCCCAGGCGCCCATCTTCGGTCCCGCGGAAGTACTCAGGAACAAGGCATGCCGCGACTGGCCGGACGACTTCCGTGCCGCCACCCCCCGCTACACCGGCCCCTGGGACCGGGCGCAGGTTCCGATCCTGCTGATGAACCAGGAATTCGACCACTCGACCCCGCTGAACTGGGCGCGCAACATGCGTGACGCAATGGATCAGCGTGGCCTGGTCGTCATCGACGGCTTCGGGCACGGGATTGCGACGCCCTGCAGTCGCTCGAGGAGTGAGGACTACCTGCTGCACGGCCGGACCCCCTCCGGCGAGGCGGTCTGCCCGGACGGCGATCACACACCCTTCCACTGACCGGCGCCCGCCCTGCGGCTGCACCCAACCCGGTCAGCAGCCGCAGGGTGAGCCCGCCTGCCCCACCCGGGAAGTGGCAGGGCACCACCACCGGCACGGCGGTGGTGGTGGCGGCGCCGCTTGGATGCCGAGCAACGACGGCGGCAGCCGTCCTCGGTCTGGCGCTCCCCAATACCTCCGACCATGGCGAGGATGCCGGCTCGAGGAATCCGTCGAGCGCATCCACGGCACCGGAGCCTGGCTGGGAAGGTCGGCCACATCCTCGGACCGGAAGAGGGAGTGTCTAATCAACGGCGGATCTGCTGATCAAGCAGAGACGCCAAGTGAGCGAGACGACGATCGAGCCCGGGTCCGCCGAGGAGCCGGACGGTCGTGCGATGCCGTCGGCCGCGTCGGACGAGCAGCTCGTCGCGACGCTGGTCGACCCGGCCCGCGTTCTCAAATCCTCAAGATCCACGTCTCACGTGTCCAAGATCAGGCGTCAAGGCCCGGTGACGGTGAGCGAGCCCTTGGCGGTGACTCCCTTGGTCACATCGCAGAAGACGTTCACCTGGTACGTGACTGGCTTGGCCTTGGGGAATGATTTTCCCCTTGTCCTGGAGCTGCTCGCTCCAGGCCTTACGCCGGGTGCACCTCTGTCCCGTACGCCGTTCTGGCTACCCCGAATGGCCGGGGTTTTCCATCGGCGGATGAGGCTGAGCGGGGTTACGCGAGGGGCGACACTCAGGAGTAGCAGCATGAACCGGCTACACCGTGCGGCCGCGGCAGCCGTACTCGCATTGACCGTGACTTCGACGGGTTGCTCGTCCCAGTCGGATGAACGTCAGCTTCCGCAGCATAGGGTGGCACCTCAGCAGGACAACCATCGCTTCGTGCCGACCTACACCCGGGGCGAGACCAAGGAGGACCGGTCGGCTGAGCAGATGATGCGCGGCGCCGCTGTGCTCGAAGACCTCAGCGCGTATGCGACCGACCTGGTGAAGCTGCCGCAGGACATCCCGGTGGCCGGCAAGAGCTGCGGCGTGCCGAACCTCGCATGGACCTCTGAGGAGAAGGCCATCGTGGCCTGCTATGAGATGACCACGATGCTGCGTGAGACATTTGCGGCGGTCGACAAGAACGAGGGCCGCTCCCCCTCCCCCGAGTCCGGGGATCAGCGCGTGATCGGCGCACTGTCCGGGATGTTCTTCCACGAGGTGGGGCACGCCATGATCGACCTATACAACCTGCCCGCCACAGGCCGGGAGGAGGACGCGGTCGACCAGCTCGCCGCGGTGATCCTGATCAACGACGGGAACCAGGGGCAAAAGTACCTCGACTACATGGCGGACTTCTTCGGCCTGTTCGCCCAGGTGGAGGAGAAGGCGATGAAACCCGCGCAGCGGTACTCCAACGAGCACTCCCTCAGCGAGCAGCGCTACTACAACCTGCTCTGCTACCAGTACGGCGCCCACCCCAAGAAATACGCCTCTCTCGTGGGTGACCCGCTGCCCAAGGAGCGCGCAGAGCGGTGCGCCACGGAGTACGAGAAGGCTGAGTCGGCGTGGCTGCGCCTGCTGGGACCGCACCTGAAGGGCTAACGATTTCGTGCATGGTTGGCGGTGAGACGTCACTCTCTGATATTCGACCACGGTCGTGTGGTCGGGAACGCGACTCGTGCAGTGATCACCGGCAACCGGTTGACCACCGGCCTGACGGCCGATGTGATCGCTGAACACGTCGCCCAAGTAGGCCCGTTGCGGCAGGAGTGCGTCCCAGCCCGGCGCCCGAGCAGGCACCCGCTGCTGCTGCTGCACGAGCGGGCCGCACATGGACTGCCCGCCTGTGCCAGCGTGGTCGATGGGTGGCGCCGGCCTCGCATTGCGGTCGTGGGACGTGCTCCGGTGGCGGTTGATTGTTTTGTGAGCGATCATGAGTCGGGCTCAGGAGGGTTTCACCGCCGAGACCGCAGTCGTGGTGACCTTGTTGTCGCACTCGGCGATGCGGCCGTCTGTGAGAGCGACTCGATGCGTCCCCGACCGCGGCAGACCGATCAGGAGCGCCGGGTACACGGAAGGCTCCGCGCCGGACAGACAGTAGCCGGGGCCCTCGCCCTGGACCTGCACGAAGGTCAGCTTCACCCACGCCCTGGCACGCGGCGCGAGCCGTACGGTCGAGGGCGATCCCGTACGAGTGACCTTCAGCGCGGTGCTGCGCTGGGTGGATCCGTTTCCGGCCCCGGCCACGGACGGATGGCCGCGCAGGATGCACGGCTGTTTGGAGACGTTGGTGAACTCGACGATCACCGCTCCGGTACCGGTGCCGGCGGGTCGACGGGCAGCCTGGTAGGCCTTCAGCTTCAGAGCCGCCGAAGCACACTCCGCCCCCGTGCCCGCAGCAGCAGCAGCGGCCTCGGCCCGGGAGGACGCCTGCGTTACCACATCTCCACTGCCTGACTGACATGCTGCCAGTGGCACAGCGACCACGATCGCCGAGGCGAAGATGCGCGCAGTATATGAGTACTGCATTGATTGCTCCGAATTGTCCAAGTGTGCAGGGTGGCCGGATGTCGGACCGGTGCTTACCACGTACGACAGAGCCACTCACGGAAGCGGCCGTCACAGGCCCGGCAGCGTCCTGCTGAGCAGGCTGCTACGAACGCTAGCGGCCCCAGCGCTGCCGTACCCGTCCGGATGGACCGTACGGGTAGCGACGCGGCACTGGGCTCCGCCAGGCTGCATGAGCCACCGTGTCCCTGTCCCTCTGATGGAGCGCGGGCGGATCCGGGACACAACGGTGCCGAGTGTTTCAGCGCCGGTCGGCGGTGGGCTGGGCTCCCGGCCACTCCGTCCGCCCTGGAGCATCGGCCAGTCCTGCGGGTACGCGACGGGTCGACGGTGCCCGACGGTGCCGTGGACGCTCTGCCCCACAGCCAACTTCCGCTGCACCTACTGCTACGAGGACTTCTCCGCCGGGCGCATGGGCGCTGACACCGTTCAGGGAGTCAAGAGGCTGCTCGACCGCAGAATGGACGGCCTGCGGCAGCTCAGCGTGTCCTGGTCCAGGAGGCGAACCCCTCCTGGCCCGGCCGGTGGCGGAGGACGTCTCTTCGCATGTCGTCGAGTCGCTCCGCCGCCGTCCAGGGCTCCGCTTCCAAGGCGCCATGACGACGAACGGCCATCTACTCGACGTCCCGGCGTCCCGACGTCCCGACGGCCGAGCGGCTCGCGGAGTTCGCACTCGAAGGACGCCCGTGGTTCTCCATGCAGGAACCACACCCGCGTGCGCACAAGGGCCGCCATCGTGGCGGCGATCGGGGGGTGGAGAAGCGGAGCAGGGCTGCTCGGCGGCGGCGTCGTCCTGCTGGTCCTGGCCGTCACCCTCACCTCCGGCCTCGACGATGCGCCCGTCGTCATCGCGCCGGACGCGCCTCTTGTGCTTGCCGCCGGTGAGAGTGCGGGAGGCGACCTGCTCGACCAGGCGCTCATCGTGCGAGCGCGAGCCCTGGAGCACGGCGCTCCACGTTCGCCTGTGACGTCCTGTTCTCCGGAACACGCGCGCGGACGCGAGGAACGCGGTGCACACGCCGGTTGTCCGATGCCGTTGGTGAATTGCCGCAGCATCTCGTGCCGCTGGGACACGAGGTGGTCGCCGCACAGCCACGCCGACCACACGGTCCACGGCCGCCAGGTCGCCGTCCGAGGCGTCGTTCACGTACAGCTCCGCGGCCGGCCGTCTCCGACAGCCTCTCCTCTTCCCTGCGACCGACTCGGCCGCAAAGGCATGCCTGGGCGGTGAGTGGTCGGGTGGCCCTTCGAACTCGCTTCCGGCGTACCGGTTCTCACAAACGATCCCTTGCGCGAGCAAGATCACTTAAGGGCCGGGAACACCCTCCGGAACCCGGATCGGTTCTCAGAACCCGTTCTCACTCAAAAGAGGGACTGCTTCCCTTCTGCGAGGTGCATCGTGCGAAAACCCGGGCTGTTGGCGGCCTGTCGCACGGCGAGCGTTCTCAGCCGAAAGCGGCGGCCTTGCGGAGTGTGGTGTCGATGTCGTCCGTCTTCTCCCGAGTGGCCAGCGAGACGTTTTTTCGGCCAGCGGGGCACGTTCCGGCGCGTCTGTCCTGGAGTCGACGAACGGTTTCCGCCCGGTCAGTGGAATGATCTTGCGTCACTTCCAGGGGCCGCGACCGGTGCCGTCGTTCGCGTCTCACCATATGGATCCGGCCACGCGCCTCGGGCCCTTGTAGGACGCGTTTGTGCGTGATTAGGATCCCGCTCGTTTCGTTTCCCCCACGCTTTCTGCACAGTTTCGCCAAAACTGGTGAGGTGCTTCGTGGAACGGCCCGCGTCAACCGCACTACCGTCCCACCTCCGGTCGGGAACGCGCGATTTCAGGCTCCTGTGGTGGGCCAACGCCGTCGACGGCCTCGGCTCACAAGCGTCGGGGGCCGTACTGCCGCTCCTCCTCCTCGGGCTCGGGCACTCGCCCCAGGCCGTCGGTGTGATCGCGGGCGTCTCCACCGCCCTCGGGCTCCTGCTCGGGCCGCTCGTCGCCGTTCCCGCCGACCGGGGCGCCCGCAAGCGCGTGATGCTCGGGTCCGCCGCCGTCGCCGCACTCGCCATGGGCGGCGTCACCCTCGCCCTGGCGGCCGGCGACCCGCCGCTCGGCATCGTCCTCGCCGCCGTCCTGGTCGAACGGGTCGCGACCGCCTGCTTCGAGGCGGCCGCACGCGGCACGGTCGCCCTGGTCTGCCCGGGTCCCGAGCAGCCGAGGGCGGTCGCCCGGCTGTCGGCCGCCGACCAGGGGGCCCTCATCGTCGGCCCCGCACTGGGCGGCGCCCTCTACCAGGCCGCGCGGGCGCTTCCGTTCCTCGCCGACGCCCTCTCGTACGCCGTCAGCGCCCTGTGCGTACGGGCGATGCGTACGGACCTCACCGCACCGGGACCGCGCTCACGAGGCGAGGGGCTGGTGCGCGAAGGCGCGGCCGGCTTGCGGCTGGTGCGCTCCTCCGCGCCGCTGCGACTGGTCCTGGTCTGGAGCGCCACCGTGAACCTCGTCGTCGTGGCGCTCTACTTCACGGCCGTCTTCGCCCTCCAGCAGGGCGGTCATCACGGTGCCGTGCTGGGCGCGGTGCTCGCCGCGTCGGGAGCCGCCGGTCTGGCCGGGGCGCTGGCGGCGCCACGGGTGGCGAAACGTTTCGGCGCTCCGCGTGTCGTGACCGGCGTGACCTGGCTGCTCGTCCCACTCACCGGTGCGCTCGCCACGGCGACCGGCGCCTGGGCGTACGGGGTGCTCTTCAGCCTCGTCTGCCTGCTGATGCCGCTCGCCTCCGTGGTGCTCCAGGCACGGGCCCTCCAGGCCACCGCGCCCGCGTTGCAGGCGCGTACCGGTGCGGTACTGGCCACCGCCACGACGGGCGCGGCCGCCGTTGCCCCCGTGCTCGCCGGGCTTCTCGCCGACCGCGTCTCCATGGCGGCGCCCGCGCTCCTCTGCGGCGCGGCGCTGGTCCCGCTGGCAGCGCACACCTCCCGGCGGCCGGTGCGCGGCGTCCTCGCGGGGGAGGCGGGCCGGTGACCGGCGGCTACCAGGTGTACCGGGCCGCCCTTCCCGAGGTGTGCGCCGCAGACCCGGCCAAGATGGTCTTCACCGCCGACGCCGACGGCCGCTGCGAGGTGTTCACCTGGGACGCCGCCGTGCGCCGCGCCCGCCAGGTCACCCGGCGGCCACGGGGCACCCTGCACGGCGCCATCGACCGTGACGCGCACGTGTGGTGGTTCGACGAGGACGAAAACGGCTACGGGCACTGGCGGTTCCAGCCCTTCGCCGGCGGTACCGACCGGCCCGGTCTGACGGACGTACCGCCCGGGCTCCCACGCGGCCTGGCCGTGAGCGACCACGGTACGGTCGCCATGGCGCTGGGTGACGGCCACGCCACCACGGTCCATCTCGGACAACGAGGCGGCACCGTCCGGCATGTGGCCCGCGTCGACGGCCACGCCACGCTCACCGGCATCACGCCCGGCGGCCGCCTGCTCGCCCTGACCGCGGCCGGTACCGTCACCGTCCTGACACACGACGGCACCGTACGTGCGGTCCTGCCCGGCGGCGCTGCCGTCCCCGCCGTGCCGCCCGGCGGCGCTGCCGTCCCCGCCGTGCCGCGCGACCGTGGTGCTGTCCTCGCCTCGCCGCCCCACCCCCGCGCCGGGCATGGTGCCCCGTCCCACCCCCGAGCCTTACCCGCCGTCCCGCCCCCCGGGGGCGACAGCGGCCGGCTGTGGTGCCTGGGCTTCGCGCCCACCGGGGACGACGAGCACCTGCTCCTCGTGCGGGAGCGCGACGACCACTACGTGCTGGCGACCTGGCGGCCCGGCACCGGGACCGTCACCCACGACTGGTGCGCCTTCGCGACAGAGATCACCGCCCGCTGGGACGCCGACGGCCGCTCCGTGCTGGTCCGTCAGGACCGCCACGGCCGCTCCGCCCTGCACCGCGCCGACCTCAGCGCGCGTACCCTCACCACCATCCCCACTCCGGCCGGCACCCTGCTGGACGCCGTCGGCCGGCCCGGGGGCGACCTGCATTACCTGTGGACCGCCACCGGACAGCCCCCCAGGCCGTACTCGACCCGCGGCACCCCGCTGCCCCCGCTCCCGACCGTCGCCGACCCGGTCCCCGGCACCCACCGGGACCTGTGGACGCCCGGGCCGGACGGCCCCGTGCACACCCTGCTGAGCGTGCCCGGATCCGGCGGTCCGGGCCTGCCGCCACCGGTGGTTTTCCTGGTGCACGGCGGGCCCGCCGACCACGACCGCGACGCCTACGACGGGGCCGTCCACTCCCTGGTGGCCTCCGGGTTCGCCGTGGCCCGCGTCAACTACCGCGGCTCCACCGGCTACGGGCCGCGCTGGCGGCGGGCCTTCAGCCGGGGCGTCGGGCTCACCCAGGTCGACGACCTGGCCGCCGTCCGGGCCGACCTCGTCGCCCGCCGGCTGGTCCGGCCCGACGCGGTGGGGCTGTGGGGCACGTCATGGGGCGGTTACCTCGTCCTGCTGGCCCTCGGCACCCGCCCCGGCCTGTGGCAGGCGGGGGTCGCCGTCAAGCCGGTCGCCGACTGCGCCGCCGCACACCGTACGACCACCCCTGCCCTGCGCGCCCTGGACGAGCGGCTCTTCGGCGGCACCCCCGCCGAGGTCCCCGAACGGTACGCGCGCAGCTCACCGATCCAGTACGCCGCCGCCGTTCGCGCCCCACTGCTGGTGGCCGCCGCCACCCACGACGACAAATGCCCGCCCGGCCAGGTCCACGGCTACCTCGCGGCCCTGCGCGCCGCCGGGGTCCGCCACGAGGCAATGTGGCTCGACTCCGGTCACGACGGCTACGACGGCGGCGACCACGTCGCCGTACTGCGCCGCGCCGTGGTCTTCCTCGACCGGGAACTGCGCGGCCCGACGCGCCGCCGCCCCCAGACGCCCCGCCCCACCCGGAGCGGGGAGCACCACACCGCCGAAGGCACCACGGAGAGGAGAAGGCCCCATGCAGAAGGACATCATCCACAACGACCCGCTCGCGGGTGACGAGGAGAACCGCAAGCCGGGCATCGGCATCACCGTCACCGTCCCGTTCCGCAACGCCGAGGACGCGGAAGAGGACTGACCCCCGCCGGCCGGCCCGGCGGTGCACCGCCGGGCCGGCCGGTCCCCATCCCCGAGGAGCCGACATGCGTGTCCTGCTGGTCAACATGCCCTGGTCGCCCATCGACCTTCCCTCCCTGGCGCTGGGAATACTCAAACGGAGCGTGGACGAGCGTGTGCCCGGCGCCGAGGCCGAGGTCCTGCACGCCAATCTCGAATTCACCGACTGGATCACCGCGCGCACCGGATTCACCGCCGACGACTACGAGTACTACGCCCTGTCGTCCTACTTCCTGGGCTGCGGCGACTGGGTGTTCTCCTCCGCCCTTTACGACGATCCGCACTGGCGCGAGGAGGAGTTCACCGCGGTGATGCGCGGGAAGCTCAAGAAGTCCCGCATGACCATGACGCGGGCGCTGCACCAGGTGGTACCCGAGTTCGTCGACGAGATCGCCCGGCGGATCGTGGAGTACGCCCCCGACGTCGTCGGGTTCACCTCCACCTTCCAGCAGAACACCGCCGCGCTCGCAGCCGCCCGCAGGGTCCGGCAACTCGCCCCGCACATCGTCACCGTCATGGGCGGCGCCAACTGTGACGGTGCTCAGGGCGCCGCCGTGCACCGCAACTTCCCCTTCGTCGACCACGTCGTACGCGGAGAGGGCGAGGCCGCCTTCCCGCAGTTGCTCACGGCCCTCACCGACGGCTCCGATCTCTCCGGCGTACCCGGCCTGTGCCACCGAGGGCCCGGCGGTGAGAGCATCGCCAATCCCATGGCCACCCGCCCCCTGCCGCCCGCCGCGATCCTGCCGCCCGACTACAGCGGCTACTTCGAGCGCCTCGCCGCTTCCGCCGCCTGCCACTGGGTCGAGCCCAAACTCGTCGTCGAGGGCGCCCGCGGCTGCTGGTGGGGCGAGAAGCACCACTGCACCTTCTGCGGGCTCAACGGCTCCTTCATGGAGTTCCGCTCGAAGAGCCCGGACACCTTCTACGACGAGATCATGGAACTGGCCCGCCGCCACCGGGTCCTGGACATGTACGTCGTCGACAACATCCTCGACATGGGCTACCTCACCACCGTGCTGCCCCGGATCATCGACAGCGGGTACGACCTGCGGCTGCACATCGAGATCAAGGCCAACATGCGCCGGGCGCAACTCCGGACGCTCGCCGAAGCGGGGATGATCTACGTCCAGCCGGGCATCGAGTCGCTCAACGACCGGGTCCTGGACCTGATGGACAAGGGCGTCAGCGGCTGCCAGAACGTCCGCATGCTCCGCGACGGCGCCGAGACCGGGCTCTCCGTCGCCTGGAACTACCTTCACGGCTTCCCCGGCGAGACCGCCCAGGACTACGAGCCCGTGATCGCCCAGATCCCGGCGCTGGAGCACCTCGACCCGCCCGTCGACCTGTCGGCCCGGATCGCCATCGAACGTTTCAGCCCCTACTTCGAGCGCCCCGAGCTCGGCTTCACCGGACTGCGGCCCGAGGAGCACTACCGCTTCACCTACGACCTGCCCGAGGAGGAGCTGTATGACCTCGCGTACGTCTTCGAGGCCCCGGCCCGGGGCATCGGCGAGCCCACCGTCACCGCGCTGAACGACGCGCTGGCCGCCTGGAAGAAGCACCACGCCGGCGCCCGGCTCACCCACGCCGACCTGGGCGACCGGATCGTCCTCGTCTCGCGCCGCCGCGCCTTCGACTGGCGGGCCATCGAACTCACCGACCCCTTCGAGCTTGCCGTCTTCCGCCTCCTCGACCAGCCGCACACACCGGCCGCCCTCACGAGGAAGACCACCCGCGAGGCCACCGGCACGGTCCCGGGCCCCGCCCGCGACGAGGGTGCCGTGCGCCGGCTCCTCGACTCCTGGCTCGCCCTCGGGCTCGTCTTCACCGACGGAGGACAGTACGTCCACATCGCCCCCGCCGCCGTCAACGAGGACCTGCTGCGGCTGGACTTCATGCGCCACGCGCACGCGGAGACGGCCACGCTTGCCGAGCCCGTCCACGTATGACCGCGTTCACAGGAGGAGTACGCCCCATGAGCACCACCGCCCTCAAACCGCCCGCCGTCCTCGCCTGGCGCGACTACGACCCCGCCGCCTGCGAGCTGCCCGGCATGTTCCTCGGCGAACTAACCCTGCCCGGACCGCCGGAGAGCGCGAGCGACCAGGTGTGGCGCCTCGGCGCCCGACGCGTACGGCTTTCCGGGCCGGTCGACCTCACGGGCGGCGCGGACCCTGCCCGCGCCGCGGCGACCGTGGGCGCGCTGAGCCTGGTGCGGGACCTGACCGCCCGCGCCGTCCTCGTCGAGTGGGACCTCCGGCTCGACCCGGCGGCGGCCGTGGACGACTGGCAGGCCCTCAGCCACCTCCAGCCGCCCCGGAATCTCGACGGCCCCGCCGGCTCCGACGAGGCGCTCACCGCCTGGCGACGCGGCCACTACCTGTGCAAGTGCGTGTGGCGCAAGGGCCCCGACTTCGTCCAGATCCGGGACCGCCGCTGGGGCGAGCTGCGCCGGTTCACCGCCGACGAACCGGAGTACGAGAAGGCGATCGAGCGGCTCGCGTACGGAGTGCCGGCGCCGGCGGTGCCCCGCGCCGTTATCGACGACTTCCGGAGCGAGAAGCTCGTCCTGGACGTCGGGCCGCTCGCCTGGTGGCTGCCGTACCGGATCAGCCGCTGGCTCCAGGAGTCGATGGCGATCTGACGCCGCACGCGGCGCGCTGCGGCAGGCAGGTGGTGTTCGGTGGTCGGTGTTTTGGTTTCAGTGCCGACAGGGAGGGGGCGCGCACCGTGTTGCGGAAGGAGCCGATGCTCTCCTCCCGCTCCTTTATCTGGCAGCGCATCACCAAGCTCACCTTGGAAGAGGTTCAGCAGGTCATCCCGCTCGACCACCCGATCTGGGCCAGAGCCGATCCCACGGACATCGCCTTTGCCGACCGGCACGCCGCACACCGCAACTTCCGAAACTGGGCCCGGCTCACCGCCAGCGCTGCGCCCGCCGGGCCCCAGAATCCATCCGAACTACAAAAATGAAGCACGCTCTCTGAGCGACGAGCAACCCGTCACTCCAAGGCTACTCGAGAGCTCCGCAACCCAAGGACTGAAACCGGCCAGCAGTCACCCCTGGCTCCGCTGCTACCCGCGTCAGCGGGTACACCCGGGGAGCGAAGCGGACCGGGTACCTGACGTAGGCTCAACCACCCACCACCAATGGGAGAAGAGCCCAGTCAGAGGGCCGCACTGGCCGGGGAGCGAAGCGAGCCGGCCACCCGCGAAGCGGGGCCACGCCACCGAGCGAAGCGAGGTGGCCTTAGCCCCGCGAAGCGGAGGCGTCCTACTGCCCCGCGAAGCGGGGCAGTTCGCTGGCGCAGCGCGCAGCGCTGCGGAACCCGCGGCGCGGGTTCCG
>NZ_JBFAMP010000023.1:0-30595 GCF_040674455.1 Streptomyces sp. NPDC049837
AACGGGTACGAACCCGGTTCGCCCAGCTTCTCGTCGGGGTCCCACCCACTGAGCGCGTCCGGCCCGTACACCGGCTCAATGGGCAGTCCCGACTCGGTGGCTCTGGCGCGGTCCATGGCTCCCATGGCTCCAGCCTGGCCGGGCCGCCTTGAGCCCTGCTAGGAGGCGTCTGGTGCGGCGTTGCCGAGGAGGCGCCGGCACAGCTCGTCGGTGAGTTCGCCCGCCTTGCCGGCGAGGACGTCGGGCACCGTGAGGTCGTCCACGATCATGCCGTGCATCGCGAGGTAGAGCAGGATGACGGCCACGCGGTCGCCGGGCAGGCCCGCGTCCAGGTGGAAGCGGATGTTGTTCTCCAGCTCCGCGCTGAAGATCCGGTTGAGTTCGGCGCCCAGTTCGGGGCGGCGGGTGCCCTCCAGGCGCAGCTCCAGCATGGCGAGGTAGCTGCTGCGGTCGGCCCGCATGCGCTGGTGGACCTGGCGCAGCAGGAGCGCCACCAGTTCGGGGGACCGGGGGGCGGTCATGGTCTCGGCGAGCTCGGCAGGGTCGGGCGTCAGGCGCTCGTACGTACGTCCCATGATCTGCCGCAGCAGTTCGCCCCGGTTGGCGAAGTAGTTGGAGGAGGTGCCGACGGGCACCCTCGCCGCGGCGTCGACGGCGCGCAGCGTCAGCCCGCGCGAGCCCTCGCGGGCGAGGACCTCGATGGCCGCGTCGAGCAGTGCCGTCCGGCGTTCCGGGTTCTGTCGCATGAGGGTCTCCGAGAGACGGTGCCACTTCGGGTGGAGTACTTCGTCCGAAGCACTCCAGCATAGTGCGCGCCGTCTGCCGGCGTGCGTCAGCGTGCGGGCGTGGCGCGGCCGTGCAGCTTCAGGCAGTGGGCGAGACAGCCCAGGGCGGCGGTGCACAGCAGGGTGCGCATGATGTTGGTGGTCTCCCACACGCCCTTGAACTTGTCGACGACGCCGAAGTCGTGGGCCTTGGCCGGGTCACCGAGGGCGGCGAGCTCGTTGTTGAGGGGGATGTTGACGGTGAAGGTGATGAGCAGCGCCACGAGGTAGAGGCCGCCGGCGATACCGGCCCACAGGGCGGCCGACCGGCGGCCCTTGCGGTACTCGATGACGGCGGCGGCCGTCGTCGCGGCGAACGCGCCGAGGAAGGCGAGGACGAACAGGCCGCTGGTGTCGATCGCCTGGTTGAAGTTCTGCATCGCCTCCACGTACACCCGGTCGTCGGTGCGGGCGAGGCCCGGCATCACCGACACGTCGAAGGCGAAGAACACGCCGGCCATCAGCCCCATGGTGACGAGCGACACCAGCAGCAGCGGACCGGCCGCCCTGCCCGTGCGGCTCGTCCGGGACGGCGGCGCCTGCGGCGTAGGAGACGACGAGTACGGGGCGTTGGCGGTCATCGGGGCGTCCTCACTGTGGACTCGGGTGGCTCGCGCGGCGTGCGGGCGTGGGGCGTGCGGGCGTGGGGATCATAGGTGCGCCGCGCGACGCCCGGCCAGGCCGCCCGAGCGGTCGTGCACGCACGGGCGACCCGGCCTCGACGGGTTCTCCAGCGGAGCCTGAGACGGTCACGGCGACGTCCCCAGCCGCCGACCCCCGTGGAGGCCCCGTCATGTCCGTCGACGTGTCGCAGGAGTTGGTGACGCCGGTGGCTCCCGCGCGGGCGGTTCCCGCGCCGGTGGCTCCCGCGCCCCCCGCGAAGGCGCGGCGCCGGGCCCGCCCCGGGGTCGCCCTGGCGGTGATCGCCCTGTGCAACGCGATGATCCAGCTCGACGACCCGATCGTGAACGTCGCGCTGCCCGGGATGCGCGAAGGGCTCGGCCTGTCGGCCGTCGGCGCGTCGTGGGTCGTCAACGCCTACCTGCTGGCCTTCGGCGGGCTGCTGCTGCTCGGCGGGCGCGCCGGCGACATCCTGGGGCGCCGCGCGGTGTTCCTCGCGGGCGTGGGACTGTTCACGGCGGCCGCGGCGCTGCGCGGGCTGGCGCCGTCGGGTGAGTTCCTGGTGGCGGTGCGCGCGGTGCAGGGTGTCGGGGCGGCGCTGGCCGCGCCGAGCGGGCTCGCGCTGGTGCTGAGCATGTTCGCCGAGGGCGCGCCGCGCAAGCGGGCGATCGCCGTCTGTACGGCGGTGGGCGCCGTGTCGACGGCCGGCGGGCTGCTGCTCGCGGGCGCGCTCACCTCGCTCAGCTCGTGGCGCTGGGTGCTGTACCTGGACGTGCCGGTCGGGCTGGTGATCCTGCTGCTGGCGCCGTTCGTGATCGAGGAGACGGCACGCAGCCGGGGCCGGTTCGACCTGGCGGGGGCGCTGGTGTCGGCGCTGGGTGCCGCCTCGCTCGTGTACGGGCTGGCGCGGGCCGCCGAGCGGCCGTGGAGCGACCCGGCCGTCGTGGGGTGCGTGGGCGCGGGCGCGGGGCTGCTGGTGGTGTTCGCGGCGATCGAGCGGCGGGCCGAGCAGCCCATCGTGGTGCCGCAACTGTTCGGCGACCGTGACCGCGTACTGGCCTACGCGGCCACGCTCGCGGTGCCGGGCTCGCTGATCGGTACGTACTTCTTCCTCAACCAGTTCTTCCAGGGCCGGCACGGGTGGTCGGCGCTGGCGACGGCGTGCGCGCTGCTGCCGCTGCCGGTGACGATGGCCGCCACGGCGGGCGCCGCGGTGCGCCTGGAGCGGCGGTTCGGGGCGAAGCGGCTGATGGCGGGCGGGGCGGCGCTGCTGATCGCCGGAAACCTGTGGCTTGCGGGGCTCGGTGCGTCGGACGCGTACGCCTCGGGTGTGCTGCCGGCGCTGGTGCTGCTCGGGGCGGGCATGGCGTGCTGCGTGCTGCCGCCGACCGTTCTCGCCACGTCGGGCCTTGCACGTGACGAGGCCGGTGCGGCGGCGGCCGTCCTGAACTCGCTCCAGAGCGTGGGCGGTTCGATCGGGCTGGCGGCGCTGGTGGCGGTGACGGCGCAGACCGGCGGGATGGCCGGGGGTTTCCTGACCGGGGCGGCCTTCGCGGGGTTCGCGCTGGTGGCCGCCACCCTGCTGCGACGTACGGTCAGGCGATCCTGAGCTGGGCCATCATCCCCATGGCGGAGTGGTCCAGCAGGTGGCAGTGGTACACGTACGTGCCCCGGTAGGTGTCGAACGTCGCCTGGACCCTGACCGTCTCGCCCGGCAGGAGCCGGACCGTGTCCTTGAGCCCCGACTCGGACGGGTCCGGCGCCTGCCCGTTGCGTTCCAGGACCCGGAACTGCACCAGGTGCAGGTGGAAGTTGTGCGGCATGACCGTGTTGGGGTTGGTGATCGTCCATATCTCGCTGCTGCCGTGGCGTACGGCGGCGTCGATGCGGTCCGGGTCGTAGACCTTGCCGTCGATGTACCCCTTGGGCGCGGCGCTGCCGTCCTCGTCCATGCGCAGCTCGACGGTGCGCCGGCCGGTGGCCTCCGGCAGGGGCGGCAGGGTGCGCAGCACGGAGGGGACGCGGCTGGGGTCGGAGGCGGTGCGGACGACGTCGAAGCGGAGGACGTGGCCGGTCTGTTCGGGGGTGCCGGGGCCGACGGTGTTCTCCAGCACGAGCTTCGTACCGACCGGGTAGCGGGAGAAGTCGATGACGACGTCGGCCCGCTCGGCCGGTGAGAGCCACAGCGCGTCGGTGGTGTGCGGGCGGGGCAGCAGGCCGCCGTCGGAGCCGATCTGGGTGATCTCGCCGCCGTCGGCGAGCCGCAGCCGGAAGAAGCGGAGGTTGGAGGAGTTGAGGAGGCGGAAGCGGTACTTGCGGGCGGCGACCTCCAGGTAGGGGTACGGCTTGCCGTTGGCGAGCAGCGTCGTCCGGCCGAGCGCGTCGTCCATGACGTACACGAGCTGCCCGGCCTCGTCGAAGCGGGCGTCGCGCAGCGCGATCGGGATGTCGTACGCGCCGGAGGGCAGCGGCAGGGCCTGCTCGGTGCCGTCGGTGAGCAGGTAGGAGCCGGACAGCCCCCGGTAGACGTGCTCGGACTCCATGTGGTGGGCGTGGTCGTGGTACCAGAGCGACGCGTGCGGCTGCCGGTTGGGATAGGTGTAGGTGCGGGTCGCGCCGGGCGCGAACGTGTCCATCGGGGCGCCGTCGCTCTCGGGCGGCACGGAGGCGCCGTGCAGGTGGACGGAGGCCGGCATGTCGAGGGCGTTGCGGTGGCGTACGACGACGGGGCGGCCGGATCTGGCTCTGATGGTGGGCCCGGGGAAGTGCCCGTTGTAGGTGAGGACCTCCGTCTGGAGGCCGGGCAGTATCTCCTTGCGCGTGCGCCGCATGGTGATGGCGAAGGTGTCGGTGCCGCCCGTGGTCGAGACGGGCGCGAGGACCGGCGGTATGGGCAGCGGCACCCGGAAGGGCTCCACGGCGGGTCCTGCCGCCGCCGGGGCGCTGCCGGCCGCGCGGGCGCCCCCGGCGGCGAGCAGGGGGGTCAGTGCGGCTCCGGTGAACAGCCCGGCGCCGGTGGTGGCGAGGGCGGCGCCGAGCAGGCTGCGTCGGGTGACCATGGCGTCCTCCTGGTTCTGGACGGCCCGCCCACCGCGGGCGGGCGCACCCAGCGAGTGCAGCAACCCCGACTCGTGGTCGGGTCGAGCGGCCGGTGGGGGCGCGGAGCCTTGGTGGTGGGGCCCTGGTCACCGGTGGGGCACCGGCGGCTCGGCGAACCCCCGATATCGTGATCGCCGTTGCCCCCGGCTGCTTCACAACAGCCGTTGCCCACCACGGGAGTTCAGGAAGAAGGCGAGCACCATGTCCCACACCGACGCCGCCGTACACGGCACCGTGGCGGACGGCTTCGAAGCCGTCCGCACGCGCCTCGCCGAGGCCGTGGAGGCCGAGCCCGGCCTGTCCGCCCAGCTCGCCGTGCGCCACCGAGGGCGGCAGGTGGTCGACCTGTGGACGGGTCCCGGCATGTCCGGGGACTCGCTGCTGGCGCTGTACTCGTCCGCCAAGGGCGCCGCGCACCTGGTCATGGCGCTCCTCGTCCAGGACGGCCTCGTCGGCCTCGATGCCCCGGTGGCCGCGTACTGGCCCGAGTTCGCCGCCCAGGGCAAGGCCGGGATCAGCGTGCGGGACCTGCTGTCCCACAAGGCCGGACTGATCGGCGTCGACGGCGGCTTCACGGACGAGGAGCTGGCCGACGACCGTGTCCTCGCCGCGCGCCTCGCCACGCAGCGGCCCTACTGGGAACCCGGCACCGCCTACGGCTACCACGCCTTCGTCATCGGCGCCCTCGCCGGTGAGGTCGTCCGCCGCGTCACCGGGCACTCCCTCCAGGAGACCTTCGAGCAACGGATCCGCGCGCCGTACGGCATCGACTTCCACCTCGGCCTGCCCGAGAGCGAGGAACACCGCTACCTGCCCGTCCAGCCGCTGCTGCCGCACCAGCAGGAGAGCGCCCGGGCCGGCCTGCCCGCCCCCACCTCCCTCACCGGTGTCGCCTTCAACCTCAACGCGACCCCGCCCACCGATCTCGTCACCTTCGCCAACACCCGTGCGGTACGCGCCCTCGGCCCGGCCTCGTCCGGCGGCGTCGGCACCGCCCGCGGTCTGGCGACGATGTACGCCGCCGCCTTGGGGCAGCTCGACGGCCACCCGCCGCTGCTGAAGGCGGACGTCCTCGCCGAGTTCACCAAGCCGCACACCTCCGGCACCGACCTGGTGACCGGCGAGCACGACCACTTCCTGCTCGGCTTCGAGGCCCAGGCGGTCCGCTACCCCCGCCTCGGCACGGACGCCTTCGGCCACAGCGGCGCGGTCGGCGCCCAGTCCTTCGCCGACCCCCGCTCCGGCATCGCCTACAGCTACACCCGCCGCCGCTTCTCCTTCGGCGGTGGCGGCGGCGCCCCCGAGAACCGGGAGCTCATCGAGACCGTGCTCCGGTCGGCCCGTGGGGGGTCGTGACCAGGTAGGCGGTGAGCGAGCGGATCGTGGGGTGGCGGAAGAGGGCGGGGAGGGGGATGTCGCGGCCGAGGGCGGCGCGCAGGGCGCGGTGGGCGCGGAGGGTGTGGGCCGAGGTCGCGCCCGCGTGGGGGAGCCAGAGGTCGGGGTCGAGGGCGGGTACGCCCAGTTCCGTGGTCCAGATCCGCGTGACCGTCCGGGCCGTCGTGCTCGTCGTCGCGTCGAAGTCGGCTGTCACGGGCCGAGTGCAGCAGGGGTGCCTCGTGCCGGGCTCGAACGGCGCTGGTTGCGCGGGTATTGCGGGGGGCTCCGTATACCTGCGGTGACAGATGCGCCGTTCCGGAAGGCACTCCCGTGGATCTTCGCTACTGGCTTCCGCGCGCGGTGGATGTGATCGAGCGCTTCGGCGAGCGGTTCGGACCGTTCGAGCCGCACCCCTCGCACCGGGTCGGTGACGCCGACTTCGCCCCGGTGTTCGAGCGGTTCGCCAAGCGTCTCGACGACAACTACCCCTTCTTCCATCCGCGTTACGCGGGCCAGATGGTCAAGCCGCCGCACCCGGCGGCCGTCGTCGGCTATACGACGGCGATGCTGTTCAACCCCAACAACCACGCCGCCGAAGGCGGTCCCGCCACCACCGAGATGGAGCGCGAGTGCGTGGCGGCCCTCGGTGCGATGGTCGGCATGGCCGCTCCCCTGGGCCACCTGACGACCAGCGGCACGATGGCGAACCTGGAGGCGCTGTACGTGGCCCGCCAGTCGCACCCGGGCCGGGGCATCGCGTACAGCGCCGATTCCCACTACACCCACGAGCGGATGTGCCACGTCCTCGGCGTGGAGGGGCACCGGGTGCCGGTGGACGGCCACGGCCGGATCGACCCCGGCGCGCTGGAGCCGCTCCTGGCGTCCGGCCGGGTCGGCACGGTGGTGGTGACCACCGGGACGACGGGCCTGGGCGCGGTCGACCCGGTGCACGAGGTGCTGCCGCTGGCCCGCCGCCACGGGGCGCGCGTCCACGTCGACGCGGCGTACGGCGGCTTCTACGCGCTGCTCGGCCTCTCGGACGAACCCGAGGGCATCGACGTACGCCCGTGGCGGGCGATCGGGGCGTGCGACTCGGTGGTGGTCGACCCGCACAAGCACGGGCTCCAGCCGTACGGCTGCGGCGCGGTGCTCTTCAACGACCCGCGGGCCGGCCGGCACTTCGCGCACGACTCCCCGTACACCTATTTCACCGACTCCGAGCTGCACCTGGGCGAGATCAGCCTGGAGTGCTCGCGGGCCGGTGCGGCCGCGGCCGGGCTGTGGCTGACGCTCCAGCTCCTGCCGCTGACCCGGGACGGCTTCGGCCGGATGCTCGCGGCGAGCCGCCGGGCCGCGCTGCGCTGGGCGGATCTGCTGGCCGCCTCCGAGGCGCTGGAGCTGTACCAGCGGCCGGACCTCGACATCGTGACGTACGTTCCCGCCGCGCGCCCCTGGTCCCTGTCCGCCGTCGACGCCGCCTCCGAGCAGTTGCTGCGCGACGGGATGCACGCGCCGGAGGACCCGGTGTTCCTGAGCGTGCTGCGCGCGGACGCCGGGGCGTTCCTGCGGCGTCATCCCGGGATCGTCCGGGACGCCGGCGCGGCCCGGGTGATGCGCAGCGTGCTGATCAAACCCGAGGCGGAGCTGTACCTCGACCGGCTGCACGCCCGGATCGAGCAGCTCGCCACCCGCTGACGACTCGTGAAGGGTGCTCCCTTGTCCTCCCTACCGGTTCCCGCGTCGGACGCCGACGCCGACGAGCTGGCCGCGCTGCTGGCCGGCGCCTTCCTCGACGATCCGCTGACCCGCTGGATCACCCCGGACGCCCGGCGCCGGGCGCGGGTCCTGCCCGGTTTCTTCCGCGTCTTCCTCGACCTGTCGTACGCGTACGGCGGGGTGCTCACCGATGAGGACCGCGACGCCGTCCTGCTGTTCCTGCCGCCCGGCGGGTGGGAGGGGGCGGAGGCGCGCGGGGCCGAGCTCCAGGGGCGGTTCGGCGCGGTGCTGGGCGACGACGCCGGCGCGCTGGCGACGATCGGCGCCCTCCAGGCCGCGCGGCACCCGGCCGGCCGGCCGCACTACTACGTGTCCTTCGGCGCGGTCCGGCCGTCGGCGCGGCGGCGCGGGCTGATGGCGACGCTGCTGGAGCACGTGGTGGCACGTGCCGACGCGGCGGGGTGCGGTACGTACGCCGAGGCCAGCTCACCGGGCGGTGAGGCGTCCTGCCGGCGCCTGGGCTTCGAGCGGCTCGGCGAGGACATCGTGCTGCCCGCCGGCGGCCCCTCCTTGCGGCCGATGTGGCGGGAGGCGCGGTGAGGGGCGACGAGCGGCTGCTGATCTGGTCGCCGGAGGAGATCGACGCCGGCCGGGTGGCGCACCGCCATCTGCCGGAGCTGCGCCGGGTCCTCGACTGGAGCCGCCGGGTGCTGGTGTCCGGCCATCCCGAGCTGGGCCGTACCGGCCCGGTGTGCCCCTACACCCAGCCGTCGCTGCGCAAGGGCCTGTTCCTGCTGGCCCTGCCCGCCCGGGACGGCGGCACGCCGGCGGAGGCGGTGGCGGGGCTGCGGTACTGGTACGAGCGGCTGGTGGCGGACCTCGGCGAGGAGGACCGCGAGCTGCTGACCGTGCTGATGCTGCTGCCGGGGCTCGACCCGGCGGACTCGACGGAGCTGGACGAGGTGCAGCGGGCGGCGAAGGACTCGTTCGTCGCCGACGGGCTGATGATCGGTCAGTTCCACCCCGTGTGCGACGAACCGGGCCTGTGGAACGAGGACTTCCGGCCGTTGCGGGCCCCGGTCCCGCTGCTCGCGGTGCGCCGGCTGCTCGTCTTCGACCTGCCCTTCCTGGTGGGCGCCGACCGGCACCTGGACGCCTACCTCCAGCGGTTCGCGCCCGAGATCCCGGCGCGCGTCCGCGACCAGTTGGTCAACCGGGTGGTGAGCTGAGGCGGGACGGCACGGGTACGCCGGAAGGGCCGGGGCCGCGGTGGCGGCTCCGGCCCTTGTCGTACGAGCAGCGGGTGCGGGTGCTTTTCAGGCGCGGCGTCAGGCCGCCGGTGCCGACGTCGGCCAGGCGGCCGGGTCGCCGGCGCGGAGCAGGGCCGTGCCGATCAGCAGGCCGCGGTAGCCGGCGCCCAGCAGGCGGGCGGCCTTCTCGGGGGTGTCGATCGCGCTGGCGCTGACCGGGCAGGGGGTGCCGGCCGCCCGGAGCGCGGGCAGCAGGGCGAGGCTGCGGCCGATGTCGCCGGCGTCCCGCTCCCGGGCCCTGATGTCCTTGTTGTTGACGGCGATGACGCAGTCGGCGGCGTGCGGCACGGCCGCCACCTCCGCCTCACTGGTGACCTCCACGAACGGCGTGAGCCCGGTGCGCAGCGCCGTTTCGACCAGGGTGCGCATGGCGGTCGCGGGAAGCAGGGCGGCCGTGAGCAGGACGGCCGACGCGCCGAGCTCCTTGGCGGCGGTGAGCTGGTCGCGCCGGGTGATGAAGTCCTTCTGGAGCAGCGGCAGGTCGGTGAGCCGGGCGACGTCCCGCAGCAGTTCGGGGGTGCCCGCGAACCAGCGCCCGGTCACCACGGAGACGCACGGCGCGCCGGCCGCCTCGTAGGCGGCGACGATGTCGGCGGGGGTGCGTCCGGCGATGAGGTCGATGCCGTGCGCGTCACGCCGCTTGATCTCCATGATGAGCGGGCGTTCGGCCGTCAGCAGGGCCTCGATGAAGCGGGAGGTCATGGGTGCTGCTCCTTGGGTACGGTGCTCCGGGGCCGCGCACGGCCCCGGAGCACCGGTGCGGGTGCCGTGGTCACTTGCCCAGTCCCAGCATCGAGGCGATGCGGTTGTACTGGATCTCGTTGGTGCCCGAATAGATCGTGCCGCCCACGGCGTTGCGCACGTCCTGTTCGAGCCCGTACTCGGTCATGTAGCCGTGCCCGCCGAAGATCTGCACGGCGGCAAGGCTGCTGGCCACATTCGCCTCACTGGTGATCAGCTTGGCGATGGCCAGGTCCGTGGTGACGTTCTCACCGGCGACGAGCCGTTCCGCGGTGTCGTACAGCCATTTCCGTGCCGTCTCCAGCCCGATTTTGGTATCCACGATCTTGTTGGCGATCGACTGGTACGAACCGATCGGTTTGCCGAACGACCGGCGCGTCTTGGCGTAGTCGACGACCTGTTCCAGCCGGCGCTGCATTTCTCCGACATTGACGATGAAGGAGAAGAGGACTTCCCGTTTCATCACGTGGTCCAGGACGAGGAATCCGCCGCCGACGCGGCCGAGGACACGGTCCGCGGGAATGCGGCACCCGTCGAAGTACAGCTCGCTCAGCGGCGAGGTGCGCAGCCCCATCTTCTTGATCGGCCGGCCGGTCGTCAGCCCCGGGGTGTCCCGGTCCACCAGGAACGCGGTGACCCCGAGCGGCCCGCCGTCGGGGTGGGTCCGCGCGTACACCACGATCACGTCGGCGACGGGGCCGTTGCTGACGAACGTCTTGGCTCCGGTCAGGACGAAATGGTCGCCGTCCCGCTCGGCGCGCGTGGTCATGGCCATCGCGTCGGACCCGCCCTCGGACTCGGTGATGGCGTGGGCGCCGATCACCTCGCCGGAGCAGATCCCGGGCAGGTACCTCTCCTTCTGTCCGGCCGTGCCGAACTTCTCCAGGGGTACGCCGGTGCTGGCCAGGGTGGTGGTCACCGAGAAGCTCAGTCCGGCGTCCCGGCAGTGCTCGCCGAGCCCTTCCAGGACGTACATGGTGGTCAGGAGCGACTGGCCGAGGCCGCCGTACCGCTCCTCGAAGGGCAGGGCGAGGATGCCCGTCTGCCGGACCAGCTTCCACTTCTCCCAGGAGAACGTGGCCTGCTCGTCCTGTTCTATGTGGTCGGCGCTGAGCGCCTCACCCCACCGGGCCAGGCCTTCCCGGAGGCCGGCCTGGTCGGAGTTCCATCGGATCACTGACAACCGCCTAGTACGCGGACGAGACGTGCTCGTCCAGGCTGTGCACCTCGTCGCCCTGGAGCGCGGGGCTGAAGACGCAGACGAGCCGGAGGTCCTCGTGCGGGGAGGCCACCAGGTAGTGCGGGTCGTGCTGGTCGAGCGCGTACAGGACGCCCGGGGTGATCGGGTGCGAGGTGCCGTCGAGCTCGATCACCTCGCCGGAGCCCTCGATGCAGTAGCAGGCTTCGAGGTGGTTGCGGTACTGGAGGCGCGACTTGGTGCCGGCCCGGACGACGGTGTCGGTGAGCGAGTAGCCGACGCCGTCCGAGGCGAGCAGGAAGCGGCGGCTGAGGCCGTTGCCCCACTCGACGGTCTTCACGTCCTCGATGTCACGGATGATCATTTCTCAACTCCCGGTTCGGTCTGGACGGACGGGCGGAAGGACTGACTGGCGGGCGGACGGACCGGATGAAGTCGCGGAAGCCGGTGACCGGGTCGCGGCCCTCGTCGAGGGCGCGCTCGATCCGTTCGACGCCCGCCGAGCCGATGATCACCGCATCGGCTCCGCAGGCGTGGACGGCTTCCACGTCGTCACGGGTCCTGACCCCGAAGCCGACGGCTATCGGGGACGTCGTACGGGCCCGGAGCGCGGCGACGGTGCCGGCCAGGGCGGCGTGCCCGGCGGCGGGGGCGGTGCCGCTGCGTCCGTAGTGGGCCACGAGATACAGGTAGGCGGTGGCGTGGGCGGCGGCCTCGGCCATGGTCGCCTCGGAACTCCGCTGGTAGCAGGTGGTCACCACGGGCAGCCCGGCGTCGCGGGCCGCCGCGTGGTACGTGGTGCGCAGCCTGGGCGGCAGCGCGTGGACGAGGAGCCCGTCCGCGCCGCTCGCCGCGATGTCGCGGGCGGCGGCGGACAGGTCCCGGTGCTTGAGGGAGTGGCTCCAGTCGGCGAGCAGCGCGATGCGCAGCCGGTGCAGCTTTGGGCGTACCCGGGCGATGAAGGCCAGGACGTCGTCGAGGCCGGTGCCCCGGTCCAGGGCGCGGCGTGCGGAGCGCCGCACGACCGGCCCGTCGGTGACGGAGTCGGGGAACGGCACGGCCAGTTCCAGGCACTCGACGCCTTCCTCGTCGAGCATGAGGACGAGGTCCTCCAAGGCGTCGAGGGGCGGGTCGCCCGCGTTGAGGAACAGCGCGAGGCCGGGCCCGGCGGTGGCGGTTGCGGGGTCGCGGACGAAGAACTCAGCCACGGCGCACCCCCGCGGCGGCGGTGCGGGCCGCCCGCATCCGTTCGGCGAGCTCGCGGGCCGCGCCGCCGGTGACGGCCCGCTCGGCGGCGGCGAGCGCGGCGGGCCAGCCGTCGCTGTGGCCGCTCGCCACCGCCAGGGCGGCGGCGTTGAGGCACACGGTCCGGGTGGCGGTGGCGCCGGCGGCGCCGGACAGGACGTCGAGGAAGTGGCCGGCGGCGTCGGCGGGCGTGACGGGCCGCAGGTCGTCGAGGGAGCCGTCGGCGGGGAGCAGCGTGCCGGCCGTGAGCGCGATGGTGGCGGTGCGGTCGCCCCCGGCAACCGCCAGGCCCAGGCCGCCGGGGACGGCGGGGGCACCCGGGCCGCCGGGGACGGCGGTTCCGCTCCTGCCGTCGGCCGGGCGGGGGCCGGTGCCGCCGCCCGGACCGCCGGCCGCCGGGCCCGCGCGGTCGGCGCCGCGAGGGCCGGGCACGCCGCGGGGGCCGGGCACGCCGCGGGGGCCGGGCACGCCGCGGGGGCCGGGCACGCCGCCCCCGCCGCCCGGAACCGCCGAGGGCACAGGGGCCGGAGCGTTCAGGTGGAGGACGTTGTCCGCGAACGGCAGCAGCTCGTCGGCGCCCTCCGTGTTGGTGGTCAGCCAGATCCGGCGGTCCGTCACCGTGCCCGCGAGGTCCCGCAGCGCGGGCAGGGGCATGGTGTGGGAGACGCCGGTGACCTGGGCCGTGACGGGCAGGCCGGCGAGGAACGGGCCGAGCGCGTTGAGGAAGCGACCGAAGGGCTTCATGCTCAGCGGCGCCACGGTGCGGGCGAGCCGGGCCAGTTCGGCCGGGTAGACGAAGGGCCCGGCGAAGGCGATCCCGTACTCCTCCAGCGTCCGTTCCGTGTGCGCGTACGAGGCCGTCGGCCGCACCCCGAGCCGCTCCAGCAGGTCGACCGAGCCGAGGCTGGAGGTGTAGGCGCGCGAGCCGGTCTTGACCACCCGTACGCCCGCGGCGGCGGCGACGAACGCGGAGGCGGTGGAGATGTTGAACGTCGCCGGGCCTCCGCCGGTGCCGACGACGTTGACGGTGCCGTCCCAGCGGCCGGCGGGCGCGGCGGGGCGCCGTTCGAGGAGCGAGTCGAGCAGGGCGCGCAGCGTCTCGGGGCCGGGGAGCCGGGTCGTCAGGGAGGCCAGCAGGGCGACGGCCTGCTCCTTTCCGAGCGTGCCGTCGCCGAGCCGGTCCCACAGTGACCGCCAGGTCTCGCGCTCGGCCACCGGGCGCCGCGCGAGCAGGCCGGTGAGCGCGTCGTGCATGGTCAGCCGCCCACTCCCTGGCGGGCGCCGGCGATGAACGCGTCGATCGCCGCCACGCTGCGGAAGTTGTCGGGGTCGAGGTCGGCGTCGCCGACGGGGAGCTGGAAGTGGTCCTCGACCCAGGCGATCAGCTTCAGTACGCCGAGGCTGTCGATGACACCGTCCGAGAGGAGGTCGTGGTCGTCGGCGAGCTCGTGCGCGCCGAGGTCGGGCAGGAACTCCTCGATGACGAATTTCTTGATGGTGTCGGTGTTGCTCATGACGTCCTTTCCTTGCTCACGGGGCTGAGGCGGGCCCAGCCGGCTTTGACCGCCGGTCCCTTGGGGGTGCGGCAGGTGAAGCGGACGACGGTGGGGCCGGCGTCCGGCTGGAGGGTGATGTCGAGGGGTTCGTCCGGCGGGACGGGGCCGGAGAAACGGCAGCCGAGGGCGCGTACGCGGGCGATGTCGCCGTCCGCGTACCGGTCCGCGATCTCCTCGCAGACCAGGGCGACGACGCTCATGCCGTGGGCGATGACCCCGTCGAAGCCGGCGGCGCGGGCGGTCTCGGGGTCGAGGTGGATGGGGTTGAGGTCTCCGGAGGCGTGCGCGTAGGCGCGGATGCCGTCGGTGGTCAGCCGGTGCGTGGCGGTGGCGGGTTCGCCGACGGGCCCGGCGGGCGCGGGGGCGGCGCCGGAGGGGATGTCGCCGAACGGTTCGATCCCGCTCGCGCCGACGAGGAGGGCGCTGGTGACCAGTTCGGCGAAGGTGACGCCGTCGTCGCCGGTGAGCCGGGTGCGCACCGCGACCCGGGTGCCGCGCGGCTCGCGCCGGGCGCCGAGCACGTCGAGGGCGACGGTGACGGGCTCGCCGGGGCGTACCGGCCGCTCCAGGCGGATGTCCTGGCCGAGGTGGACCACCGAGGCCTCCTCGCCCGCGATCAGGGACCGCACGGTCCGGTCGGCCACGGTGTGGGCGAGGACGAAGGCGTGCACGGGTGAGGCCTGGCCGGTCACGGGTCCGGGCAGCCCGGCCCGCGCGGCGGCGCGGTAGGCGGCGATCTCCCCGGCGGTGGCGGTGCGCCGGGCCGTGCGGGTGAGCTCGGGCGTGGTCGTCATGCCGGCACCACCACCACGGAGGCGTTGTGGCCGCCGAAGCCGAAGGAGTTGGACAGGGCGGGCCCCGAGGGGATGGGGCGGGGTCGGGTGTGGACCACGTCGATGTCCATTCCTGGCTCCAGGCGTTCGTGGTTGGCGGTGGGCGGGACCTCGCGGGCGCGCATCGCCAGCACCGCCGCGATGGTCTCGACGGCGCCGGCGGCGCCGATCAGGTGGCCGATGACGCCCTTGGGCGCGGTGACCGGGGGCCCGGCGGGGCCGAACACCTTGGCGAGCGCGGTGGCTTCGGCCCGGTCGTTGTGCGGGGTGGAGGTGCCGTGGGCGTTGACGTGGGCGATGTCGGCGGGGGCGAGGCCCGCCCCGGCGATGGCGGCCGTCATCGCGGCGGCCGCGCCCGCGCCGTCCGGCAGCGGCATGGACAGGTGGTGGGCGTCGGAGGTGGCGGCGTACCCGGCGACCTCGGCGTACGGGCGCGCGCCGCGTGCCCGGGCGTCGTCGGCCCGCTCCAGGACGACGAACCCGGCGCCCTCCCCCATCACGAACCCGTCCCGGTCGGCGTCGAACGGCCGCGACGCCCGCTCCGGTTCGTCGTTGCGCAGCGATACGGCGTTGAGGTTGCCGAATCCGGCCAGCGTGACGGGTGTCAGCGTCGACTCGCAGCCGCCGGCGATCACCACGTCGGCCTGGTGCGTCCGCAGCAGCAGCATCGCCTGGCCGATCGCGTCGGCCCCGCTCGCGCAGGTGGTGGCGATCGTCGTGGCGGGCCCGGTCCACCCCAGCCGCATGGCGATCTGCGCGGCGGCGGCGTTGGGCATCGTCATCAGCGGCATCAGCGGGTTGACCCGGTGCGGTCCGTCCGTGGTGAAGTGCGCGGACTCCCGGTCGCTGGTGGCCCGGCCGCCGACCGCGTTGCCGACGACGACCGCCGTGCGTGCCGGGTCGGGGGCGGGGGCGCCGGCGTCCCGGTGGGCGGCCAGCGCCGCCGTCGTCCCGTACAGCGCGAACGGGTCCATGCGGCGGGCGTCCTTGGCGGGCACCAGGTCCAGGTCGTCGAGGCCGCGGACCCGGCAGCCGATGCGCACCCGGTGGCGGGCCAGGTCGAGGTGGGTGAGCGCGGTGGCGGTGGAGCGGCCGGCGCGCAGGGCGGCCCACAGCTCGCCGGGCGTGCAGCCCGCGGGCGTGACCACGCCGATGCCGGTGATGACGACCGGGGGTCCGGTGGGGGTCGACACGGTGTCCGTCCTCTCAGGCGCCGGCGGCGGGGAGGATGCCGCACTCGCGTGCGGAGGCCAGGAACGCCTCGGCGGCGAAGTCGATGTCGGCCTCGGTGTGCCGGGCGGTGACGGCGATCCGCAGCCGGGCCAGGTCGTTGGGGACGGCCGGGGTGACGACGGGCAGGCCGATGACGCCGTTGCGGCGGCAGGCGGTGGCGAGGTCGTACGCCGCCTCGTCGGACCCGGCGATCAGGGGCAGTACGGCGGTCTCGCTGTCCTGGGTGCGCAAGCCCCCGGCGTTGAGGACGCGGCGCAGCCGCTCGGACTGGTGCTGGATGTGGGCGACGCGTTCCGGTTCGCGCTGGAGGATGCGCAGCGACTCCAGCGCGGCGGCGGCCTGGGCGGGGCCGAGGGCGGCGGAGAACAGGAACGGCCGTGCCGCGTACCGGAGGTGGCCGATCAGGTCGGCCGGTCCGGCGACCCAGCCGCCCATGGAGGGGATGGCCTTGGACAGGGTGCCGAGCTTGATGTCGACCTTGGCCCGCCAGTCGAAGTGCTCCTCGATGCCGCGCCCGGTGGCGCCGATGACGCCGAGGGCGTGGGCCTCGTCGACCATGAGCAGCGCGTTGTGCTCGTCGCAGACCTTGCGCAGCTCGGGCAGCGGGGCGATGTCGCCGTCCATGGAGTAGACGCTGTCGACGATGACGAGGCGTACGCCGTCGGGTCCGGCGGCCCGCAGCCGCCGGTCGAGGTGGTCGACGTCGTTGTGCCGGAAGCGGGTGACGGTGGCGCCGGAGAGGCGGCAGCCGTCGACGATCGAGGCGTGGTCGTACTTGTCGATGAAGACGGTGTCGCCCGGGCCGACGAGGCCGCCGACGGTGCCGACGTTGGCGGCGTAACCGGATCCGAAGACCATGGACGTCTCTCGGTCGGCGAACCGGGCGACCTCCGCCTCCAGCTCCTCGTGCAGCGGGATGGTCCCGGCCAGGGCGCGCACGCCGTGGTTGCCGGTGCCGTACAGGTCGACGGCGGCCTTGGCGGCGGCCACGACCCGTTCGTCACCGGCCAGTCCGAGGTAGCTGTATCCGGACATCATCAGCAGCCGGCGCCCGTCGAGGTCGGCGTAGGCGCTGTCGCGCTCGACGGTGTACGCGACGAAGCTGTTGCGGCGGCCGGGTTCCGATTCGAGTGACCGCACCCGCCGTCGTGTGGCCGCCAGCTTCGGCTCGAGGCGATCCCATGCTCCGGGTGCGTTCACGTGCGTCTCCTCATCCACGGCAGCTCGTCCTTCTCGGCACATCTCGGCATTGACCCAACGCGACGTCATTTCTAGGCGGCGGCCGCAAGACGCGCGCAATTTCCTTTTCGGTGAACCGGGCAAGGGGGCGCGAAATACCGGACGGGAGGGTTCCGACTATTCACGGCGGTATGTTTCCGGCCATGGTTGAACAGTTCTACGAGACGCCGGTACGGTCGAATGCACGGGAAAGGGAGTGGGAAAGGGAACCGGTCTGCGGCGAAGTCGCAAGATCGGCCCCGTAATGGTCCGCGGTCCCTTTTCGTGCGCGCTCACGCGCTTTCGGCCAGGGGCCGCCGATGTCATGGGGGATTCAGCTTTGCTGATCAGACTCGTAGGACTCGTCACCATCGAACACGACGGTGTTCCGCCTCAGCACCTGTCGAGCGCCCAGGCCCAGGTGGCCTTCGCCCGGCTGGTCCTGGAACGCGCGGCGGGCACCGGCCGCGACCAGCTCGCCGACACCGTGTGGCCGGACGGGCTGCCGGACACCTGGGCGTCGGCCCTGCGCAGTGTCGTCAGCCGGGTGCGTGCCTATGTCACCAGCCCGCACCAGAAGCCGGGCGAGACACCGCTGGTCGCCCGCAGCGGCCGCTACCTGCTGCGGCTGCCCGGCGACACGGCGGTCGACGTGGAGGCGGCCGAAGTGGCGGTCGCCGAGGCCCGGGAGGCGTTCGCGGAGGGCGCCCACGCCGTGGCGCGGCAGTTGGCCGCCGGGGCGGTGTCCAACCTGCGCGGCTCGTTCCTGCCGGCCCACGAGGGCGAGTGGGTCGGCGCCGTGCGCGAACGGGTGGACGAACTGCGCCTGACCGCCCTGGAGCTGGCGAGCCTGTCCGCCTCCGCCCTGGGCGACCAGCACCACGGGCTGCGGTACGCGGACGAGGCGGTGCGCCGTGCGCCATTCCGGGAGAGTGCCCACCGCTGCCGGATGACGGCGCACGCCTCGGCCGGCAACCGGGCCGACGCGCTGCGCGCGTACCACCAACTGCGCGAGGTGCTCGCCGAGGAGCTGGGCATCGACCCGGCGGCCGAGACGCAGCGGGCGTACCTGGAGCTGCTGCGCGCCTCCGGCCCCTCCCTCCCGCGCCGCCCCGCCTGCGCGGAACCCGGCCCCCCGGACGCCCTGGACCCCGTGCTGCTGGGCGCCTTCGAGGCACTGCCGCCGCCGCGCTGAGAGGGCCGGGGGCCGGTCCCGTGCGGCGGTGCGCGACGTGGGGGCGGCGTCGTTGGTACGGGTGGTGCGCCGGGGTCCCGGTGTGCCGCCCGTCGCCGCCCGGACCGGGGTACGCGTGGCTGACCACCTCACCGGTCACTCACCGGTCCCTACGGGAGAACACCGGACTGGCCATCGGCAACGGCTGGGCGAGCTGCATCCACGTCAGCCAGACGCCGTAAAACGCCCCTGGGGGCCCGGGCACAGAGGCCCGGGCCCCGCTCCGGGGGGAGGGAGGTCAGGTGATGGACACTCCGCTGTCGATGCTGATCACCTGGCCCGTCATGCAGTCCTGTTCCAGGAACAGGGCGGCGCTGCGGGCCACCTCCTCGACCGTGACGAAGCGCGGGATCGGAGCCTTGGTCTCCATCCCCTCCTTCACGCGGTCGGGAAGGTCCTGCGTCATGCCGGTGATCATGAAGCCGGGCGAGAGGGCGTTGACGGTGACCCCGCGCCGGCCGCACTCGGCGGCCAGCGTGCGGGTGAAGCCGATCAGGCCCGCCTTCGACGCGGAGTACGCCGTCTGGCCCGCCGTCGCGATCAGCCCGGACGGCGACACCACGTTGAGCACCCGGCCCCACCGCTGCCGCAGCATGTGCGGAACGGCCACGCGGGCGGTGTGGAAGGAGCCGATCAGGTTGGTCCGGATCACCTCCGCCCAGTCCGCCGGCGACTGCATCGCCATCAGCGCGTCCTTGCGGATCGCGCCGTTGTTGACCAGGACGTCGACCGGACCCAGCCGGGCGCCGATCTCCTCGTACATCGCCGTGACGGCCTCGTACGAGCCGACGTCGCCGCTCACCACGACCGAGTCGTTGGTGAGCTTGTCCTGGACGGCCCGGGCCCGCTCCTCGGAGCTGTTGTAGTGGACCGCGACCCGGCAGCCGAGGGCGTCCAGTTCGATCGCCAGGGCCTGTCCGAGCCCGCCGGACGCTCCCGTGACGAGGGCGACCGGCCGTTCGGGCCGGCTGCCCACGGGCTTGCTGCTCATCGCTTCCCTCCGCCCCACTCCAGCAGGACCGACCCCCAGGTCATCCCCGCCCCGAACCCGGCCAGCAGCACCAGGTCGCCGTCCTTGACGCGGCCCTCGTCCAGGGCCTCGGTCAGCGCGATCGGGATGGACGCGGAGGCCGTGTTGCCGTACTTGTGCAGATTGGCGACCAGGGCCTCGGGCCGCAGCCCCGTGTGGCTGAGGATCGAGTTGATGATCCGGATGTTCGCCTGGTGCGGGATGACGTGGTCCACGTCGGCCGCATCGACCTTCGCCTCGGCCAGCGTCTCGCGCACCGTGCGCACCGTGTACCGCACGGCGTTGAGGTAGATCTCGTTGCCGTTGATCTGCGCGTAGTGCAGGCCCTGGCGCACGGTCTCCTCGGTGGTGGGCATCCGGCTGCCGCCGGCGAGCACCTTGAGGCTGCCGGTGCAGCTCCCGTCCGCGCCCAGGTTCCAGGCGAGGACCCGGTCCTGGGCGGCCGGCTGGAGCACGACCGCGCCCGCGCCGTCCCCGACGAGGATCGACAGGTCGCGGTCGGCCGGGTTGGCCGTCAGGGTGTGGGTGTCGGAGCCGATGAGCAGGATCGGGCGCGGGTCGATCTTGATCAGCGCCATGGCCTGGACCAGTCCGTAGACGAACCCCGCGCACTCGGAGTTGACGTCGTGCGCGCTGCCGGCGATGCCCAGTTCGTGGTGGACGAACGCGGACGTCGCCGGCGAGGGCTGCTCGGGCGTGGCGGTGGCGACGATCAGGTGCGCGATGTCCCCGCCGCCCAGCCCGGCCTTGTCCAGCGCGCGCCGGCCGGCCTCGACGGCCAGGGAGGCGGTCGTCTGGCCCGGCCCGACGGCCCGCCGTTCACGGATCCCGCACCGGCTGACGATCCAGTGCTCGTCCACGCCGAAGCGCTGCGCCAGCTCCTGGCTGGAGACGACGCGCTCGGGTACGGCCATGCCCCACCCGGTGATGTCGAAGCCGTTCACGGGCGGTCCCGCTCAGACCTGCGCCGGCACGAGCGCGACGATGCGGTCGTAGACGACGCGCAGCGTGGTCGTGTCGTCGATGTCCGCGAAGAGCGACTCGTCGGCGGGGATGTGGGGGTACGCGTTCTGGAAGCCGTACAGCCACTCCATCAGGTCCAGCGAGTCGACGTCCGCGATGTGCTGGAGCGGGTGGTCGGGGTCGACCTTCTCGGCGCCCGACACGGCCTCGAGCTGGCTCGCCAGTTCTTCGATGGTGGGCAGGGACATGAGGTGGGTCCTCTCTCGCGGGGCTCGGTCGTTCGGGGGAATGGAAGCCCGGGCCGCGCAACCGTTGCGCAACACGGGTTCCCGTCGGCCGTCTTGCACATCTGTTGCGAGCGACCCGCTTTCCTCGTCTGCGACAGCGCACGCCGCCAGGAGGAGTTGAGGACGCACATGACGACGGTCGCAGACAGGTCGGTCCCCGAGGTCGACGCGATCAGGCACCACTACGAGGTGAGCAACGACTTCTATCGCCTCCTGCTGGGCCCCACGATGATGTACTCCGGCGGGTACTGGGAGGAGGGCGAGGGCCTGACCGAGGCGCTCGACGAGGCCCAGGAGCGCAAGCTCGACACGTTCGTCGAACTGGCGCGCGCCGCCGGTGCGCGCCGGGTGCTGGACGTGGGCTGCGGCTGGGGCACCATGCTCAACCGGCTCACCACCGTCCACGGCGTGGAGCAGGCCGTCGGCCTCACCCTCAGCCGCACGCAGGAACAGTTCATCGCCGGCCTGGACAACCCGCGCATCACCACCCGGGTCGAGTCGTGGGAGGACCACGTCACCGACGACCCGTACGACGCGGCGTTCTGCATCAACGCGCTGGAGCACTTCGTCTCCTCCACGCTGCCGCCGCGCGAGCGCACCAAGAAGTACCGGGTGTTCTTCAACAAGGTGGGCGCCGCCCTCAAGCCCGGGGCCCGGTTCGTGCTGCACACCATGACCGCCGAGGCCCTGCCGATGAACCGGCAGCTCCTGGACGACCTGAAGTTCCTCCAGCGCTCCGAGTTCGAGAACTGCCACATCCCGCACCTGCACGAGCTGACGCAGGCGGCCGAGGGGCTCTTCGACGTCGTCGAGATCGTCAACGAGCGCGAGTCGTTCGCCGTCGCCTGCCGGGCCTGGCTGCAACTGCTGGCCGAGCGCCGGGACGAGGCCGTCGCCCTGGAGGGCGAGGAGGTCGTCGCCCGCTTCGAGCGCTACCTGGACATCTTCGCGTACACGCTGGAGGACAAGTTCTTCAACAACTTCCGCGTGACCATCGCCCGGCGCTGAGGAGGAGGCCGACGTGACGAGCATTCTCGAACCCCCTTCGGCCGCCCCGACCGGTGGCGGCACGGGCGGCGGGCCGACCCGGCACCTGCGGGTCGCGGTGATCGGCAGCGGCTTCTCCGGCCTGGGCATGGCGGTGCGCCTGCTCCAGCGCGGGATGGACGACTTCCTGGTGTTCGAGCGGGCCGACGAGGTGGGCGGCACCTGGCGCGACAACTCCTACCCGGGCGCCGCGTGCGATGTGATGTCCCACCTGTACTCCTTCTCGTTCGCGCAGAACCCGGGCTGGAAGTCCACGTTCGGCAAGCAGGAGGAGCTGTTCGCCTACCTGCGGGACGTGGCCGACCGGTTCGGGGTGCGCCCCCACATCCGCTTCGGCCACGAGCTGCTCGCCGCCCGCTGGGACGAGCCGACGCGCCGCTGGTACATCGAGACCTCGCAGGGCGACTACACCGCCCAGGTGCTGGTCTCGGGCACCGGCTACCTCTCCGAGGCGGCCGTACCCGACATCCCGGGGCTCGCGGACTTCGAGGGCACGGTGTTCCACTCCTCGCGGTGGAACCACGACCACGACCTGACGGACCGCAGCGTCGCCGTCATCGGCACCGGCGCCTCCGCCATCCAGTTCGTACCGAAGATCCAGCCCCAGGTGGGGCGGCTCGACCTCTACCAGCGCACCCCGCCGTGGATCGGGCCCAAGAACGACAAGCCGACCAGCCCGCTCCAGTCGGCGCTGCTGCACAAGGTGCCGGGCTACCAGAACTTCCGGCGCAACTTCAACATGTGGGGCCGAGAGGTCCTGGCCTTCGTCATGAAGCGGCCCAAGGTCGCCGGGAAGATGCAGAAGATGGCCGGCGACCACCTGAAGAAGTCGGTCGCCGACCCGGAGCTGAGGCGCAAGCTCACGCCCGACTACGTCATGGCGTGCAAGCGGCTGCTGTTCTCCAACACCTGGTACCCGGCGATCCAGCAGCCCAACGTCGACCTGGTCACCGACCCGATCGCCGAGGTGCGCCCGAAGTCGATCGTCACCGCCGACGGCACCGAGCGCGAGATCGACACGATCATCCTGGGGACCGGGTTCAAGGCCACGGACCGGCCCGTCGCGGGCCGTATCACCGGCCGCGGCGGCAGGCTGCTGCGTGACGTGTGGCGCGAGCAGGGCATGGCGGCGCACCGCGGCACGACGGTCGCCGGCTTCCCGAACCTGTTCCTGCTGCTGGGCCCCAACACCACGCTGGGGCACTCCTCGCAGGTCGTGATGATCGAGGCGCAGATCGGTTACGTCCTCGACGCGCTCGCGCACATGGACAAGCGCGGCCTGGCCAGTGTGGAGGTCCGCGAGGAGGCCCAGCGCGCCTGGAACGACGAGGTGCAGCGGCGGCTCGACGGCACGGTGTGGAACGCCGGCAACTGCCGTAGCTGGTACCTCGACGAGCACGGCCGCAACCCGTCGATCTGGCCCACGTACACCTGGCGGTTCCGCCGCCGCACCCGCCGGTTCGACCCTGCCGAGTACCAGCTCGTCACGTCCGTCGGCGCCGGAAGACCCGCCCTTGACCACGCATGACCGAACGGGAGACACGCAGATGAACACCACGCTCTCGCGTCGCAAGGTACTGGGCGGGTTCGCCGCCACCGCCGCCACGGTCGTCGGCTGGAGCGCCGCGAGCCAGTCGTGGGCGACCGCCGCCGAGGTGTCCGACGGCGCGGCCGTGGCCGAGGCCCCGGCGCTGGACGGCACCCTGACGACCTCGGCGGCGGACCTGGAGCGCTTCCGCCACGACTTCGGGCGGCTGAAGACGTCGGCGCCCTGGGCGGTGCTGCGGCCCGGGTCGGACCGCGACATCGTCAAGATGGTCAACTACGCCCGGGCCAACAACCTGAAGATCGCCGTGAACGGGCAGGGCGGGACCAACGGCGACCAGGAGTCGCACTCCGTCTACGGCCAGGCGGCCGTGCCCACCGGCGGCATCTCCATCGACGCCCGCGCCATGTCGAGGATCATCAGCATCAACTCCACCAACGCCGTGGTGGAGGCCGGGGTGACCTGGGGCCAGCTCACCGACGCGGCCCTGAAGGCCGGCAAGACGCCGCCGGCCCTCCCCGACTACCTGCACCTGTCCATCGGCGGCACGCTCTCCATCGGCGGCATCGGCGGCACCGTGCAGAAGTACGGGCTGCTGTGCGACACCGTCCACTCGCTGGACGTGGTGACCGGCACCGGCCAGTTGCTGACGGTGTCCGCCTCGGCGTACCCCGACCTGTTCCACTCGGTGCTCTCGGGCGGCGGCCAGACCGCGATCATCCTGCGGGCCAAGGTGAAGCTGATCGCCGCCCCGCAGCGGTCGGTCGTCTTCAGCCTCTTCTACGACGACCTGGCCACGTACCTCGCCGACGGCGAGAAGGTCATGGCCGAGAACCGCTTCCACGTCCAGGCGGGCGAGATGCTGCGCAAGCCCGACGACTCGGGCTGGCGCTACAAGATGGAGGTGGCCGCCAACTACTCGGGCACGGCCGTCCCCGACCGGGCGGCGCTGCTGTCGGGGCTGCGCGACAACCGCGCCCAGGCGGTGATCGAGGACGTCGCCTACCGGGACTACATGTTCCGGCTCGACGGCTACGAGACGTACCTCAAGGAGAGCGGCCACTGGTACCAGCCCAAGCCGTGGCTGAGCCTGTTCCTGCCGGCCTCCAAGACGAAGGCGTTCATGGAGGTGGTCGAGAAGGAGCTGACGGCGGACAGCCTCGGTGGCGGGTTCCTGCTGTTCTACCCGTACTACACCCGCAAGGCGACCCGGCCGCTGGCGGTACAACCCAACGAGTCGGTCGGCTACCTCTTCGACCTGCTGCGGTTCCCCAACCCCGGCGAGACCGGCATCCAGCAGATGCTGGACCAGAACCGGCGGCTGTACGACCGGGCGGTCGCGCTGGGCGCCAAGCGGTACCTGGTCGGCGCGATACCGGGGATGACGCCGGCCGACTGGAAGGCGCACTTCGGAACCAGGTGGGAGGAGTTCTACCGGGCCAAGCGCCGCTACGACCCGTCGAACATCCTCACGCCGGGCCAGGGCTTCTTCGGTTAGGACTTCTTCGGTTAAGGAGGAAGCGGCATGACTGGGTACGACCTGATCGACGAGGCGGTCGTCGACGCGCCGCCGGACGTCGTGTGGGACGCGCTGCTCGCCGAGTTCCGCGGCGGGGCGCGCTGGTGGGTGCCGGCCAACACCTTCGCCGTCAGGTCCGGTTCGCCGGACGAGGTGGGCGGCGAGGTCGCGGTGACCGTGCACACCAAGGGCGTCGACAAGGGCGGTCCCAAGCTGCGGTTCACCGCGCGCACGACGGCGGTCGAGCCGGGGCGCCGGCTGTCGGTCGAGTACGTCGACGGGGTCTTCCGGGGCCCGGGCGACTTCGTGCTCGACCCGCTGGACGGCGGGCGGCGGACCAGGATCGGCATGCACTTCCGGGGCCGTCCGCACGGCTGGCTGAAGGCGCTGGCGAAGGTGGCCGACATCGGCGCGGAGCACTCCAAGGCGACGAGCGCGGCGTTCGTGGCGCTGAACGGGGTGCTGAGCCGATGACGACGTTCGCCCCGGCGGCGACGGAGACGACGGTACGCGCCGACGACGGCGCGCTGCTCGCGGTCACCGTGCTGCCCCCGCTCGGCGCCCCTTCGGGCTCCACCGTCGTGTGCGCCCATGGCTGGGCCGCGGCCCGCCGGGTGTGGGGCACCGTCGCCGACCGGCTGATCCGCGCCGGGCACCGGGTGGTGCTGTACGACCAGCGTGGCCACGGCGCCTCCACGCCCGGCCGGGAGCCGTTCGGGATCGCCCGGCTGGGCGCCGACCTGGGCGCGGTCGTGGACCACGTGGACGCGCTGGACGCGGTGGTGGTGGGCCATTCGGGCGGGGGCTTCGCGGCCCTGTCGTACGTGACGTCCGGCGCCCGGGCCCTGCGCGGCCTGGTCCTGCTCGGCACGGCCGCGCACGGCCAGGACACGCCCGACAGCGAGGTGCGGATGATGGGCAGCGCCCTGTTCTCGCGGGCGCTGCGCAGGCCGGCGCTGGGCCGCCTGCTGCTGGGCCAGACCATGGGCAAGGGGGCCGACCCCCGGGCCATGGAGGTCAACCGGCAGATGTTCGCGGCCACGGCGCCGGCCGTGCGGGCGGACGCGTTCCGCTCGTCGCGCGGCATGGACCTGCGTGAGGCGCTGGCGTCCGTACGCGTCCCCGCGGTGGTCCTGGCGGGCGCGGGTGACCGGGTGATCGCCCCGGAGCTGGGCCGCGTGGTCGCCGAGGCCCTGCCGAAGGCGAGGTTCGAGGAGGTGCCGGGCGCCGGGCACATGCTGCCGCTGGAGGCCCCGTGGGCGGTCGTCCGGGCGGTGCGCGACCTGGCCGGCTGAACGACCGACCGCACGACCAGGCTGACGTACGACCAGGCTGACGTACGACCAGGAGGAGGCCCTGCCTCAGCGCCCCAGGATCACAGTCCGGGAGGGGGCGGCTGGGGGCAGGGCCTCCTTCGCCGTGCCACCGGTGCGGTACTCCTGCGGGCTCATGCCCCGTACCCGCTTGAACGCCGCGCTGAGCGCGAACGCGCTGCTGTAGCCGACCTGCCTGGCCACGGTCGACACCGTCGCGTCCGGTTCGCGCAGCAGGTCGGCGGCGAGGGTGAGGCGCCAGGTGGCCAGGTACGCCATCGGCGGCTCCCCCACGACGGCGGCGAACCGGCGGGCCATCCCGGCGCGGGAGACCCCGACCTTGCGGGCCAGCGACTCCACGGTCCAGGCGTGGGCCGGGTTCTCGTGCAGCAGGCGCAGCGCGGGGCCGACCGTGGGGTCGGACTGGGCGCGGTACCAGGCCGGCGCGCCGGCCGAGGGCTCGGCGAGCCAGGCGCGCAGGACGCTCACGAAGAGCAGGTCGAGGAGCCGGTCGAGGACCAGTTCCTGGCCGGGCTCCTCGCGGCCCATCTCCTGGGCCAGCAGCGCGACGAGCGGGTCGTGGCCGCCGGCGTCACGGGGGCGTACGACCAGGGCGGGCAGCGCGTTCAGCAGGCGGCGGCCGACCTCGCTGGGCGCCTGGTAGGTGCCGCTGAGCATCACGGCCGAGCCCTGGCCCATGGTGTCGCCCCAGGTGCGGACGCCCAGGGCCATGGACTCGGTGACGTCCTCGCCGTCGGTGGTGTTGCAGCGCTGTTCGGGTCCGACGACGACCTGGACCGGGGTGCCGGGGGCGTCGGCGATGGTGTACGCGTCGGGGCCGCGCAGCACGGCGACGTCACCGGGCCGGATGAGGACGGGTGAGCCGTGGTCGGGGAGCACCCAGGCGTCCCCGTGCACCATGGTGACCAGCGAGATGGGGGCACGGTCCTCGACGCGCAGCGCCCACGGCGGGTTGAAGACGGACCTGAGCAGGAACGCGCCGCGCGCCTTGGGCCCTTCGAGCAGGCCGGTGAGTGCGTCCATGGGACGACCCCTTTCGCTGGGGACGTGGGGAGCGCCCGCCCTCCGTGCGGGGGACGTCCGGAGGGCGGGCGCGGCTTCGGGGTTCGCTCGTCGGGCTCAGGTACGGGAGGAGGCGAGCGCCCGGCCGAGGCAGGCGAGCGCCGCGGTGCAGGCCAGGGTGCGCACCGCGTTGGACGGTACCCACCGGGAGGTGAACGCCTGCCGCAGCGCCGCGAGTTCCCCGGCGTTCGCGGACGGCCCGGAGGCGGCGGCGAGGCGCCGGTTGAGCGGCACGTTGACGCGGAAGGTGAGCGCGACGGCGGCCGTGTAGAGGGCGAGCGCGGCCCACGTCCAGCGGGCGGCGGCGCGCCGGCCGGTCCGCTGGAGACGGCCGCCCGCGGCGCCGGTCGCGAGGAAGGCGCCGAGGAAGACGAGCCCGAACAGCCCGTTCTCGATGGCCTCGTTGATGTGGTTCATGGCGGTCAGGTACGCCTGGTCGTCGCCGCGGGCGAGGCCGGGCAGCACGGACACGTCGAAGGCGAAGTACAGGCCGGCGCTGAGGCCCATGGCGATGGTGGCGGCGGTGAGCGCGGGCTGGGCGGCCTCGGGCATCGGCGGGTTCCTTCCTACGTACGTACGGGTTGGACGATGGCGCCGAGTCCGGCTTCGTACCGGCGGCGCAGCGCGGTGCGGCCCAGCAGCCGCACGGGCGGCGGCATGGTGGCCGCGACGAGCCGTACGGACCGTTTCGGCGCGCCGTCGAACATCCACGGCGGGAGGTGGGTGAGGACGCGCAGGGGCGCGGTGCGCACCAGGCGCTGTTCCAGGGCGAGGTAGTCGCGGGCGGGGAGGCGGGCGAAGACGGGGAAGACGGTTCTCTCCTCGTCCGCGAGGTGGTCGTGGAGGACGCCGGCGAAGGCGGCGGCGGCCGGGGCCACGGTGGCCGGGTCGCTGCCCGGCCTCAGTGCGGCGCTCACCGCGTCCATGGCCCGGTCGAGCGCGGTGTGGTCACCGGCCAGCTCGCGGGCCTGGTCGGCGAACTCGGGGAGGCGGCGGAGCAGTTCGGGCCACAGCAGGTCGTCCTCGCTGTGGTGGTGCCAGTCGATGACCTCGCGCAGCCGCCGCCACCACTCGCCCGCCGGGCCGAGGCCGGCGGCGGTGAGCCGGGGTGCCGCGGCCGTCAGCCTGGCAGCGTCGCGGCGCATCGCCACGTGCATGAGGGCGAAGCCGTGGAAGTGGTCGGGCAGGGTGTCGAGGCGTTCGCTCGACATGGCTGTGGTCATGACCGCCTCCCGTCCTTCGAGGTGTGGTGGTCCGGCGCCGCCGGCGCGGGTGCGTCCTGTGAACCGCGCGGGCGGCGCCGGAGGCGTGGGGGCTGCCGGCGGGGTCAGACGTTCCAGACACCACTGGCGGCGGCGTCCTTCGCGAAGTCGGAGAAGTCCTTCGGCTTGCGGCCGATGGCCTCCTCGACGCCGTTGACGACGCTGGCGTTGCGCCCGTCGAGGATCAGCCCGAACAGGTCCGCGAACTCGACCGGCAGGCCGTTCTCCTTCAGCACCGCGCGGTAGTCGTCGATCGAGACCGGGATGTACGTGATCTGGCGGCCGGTGGCCTTGGACAGCTCGGCGGCCACGTCGTGGAAGCTCAGCAGCCGGGGGCCGGACAGCTCGTAGGTCCTGCCGATGTGCTTGTCGTCGGTGAGCGCGGCGGTGACGACGTCGGCGATGTCGTCGGCGTCCACGAACGGCTCGACGGCCTCGGCGGTGGGCAGGGCCAGCTCGCCGGCGAGGACGGGCTCAAGGAAGAAGCTCTCGCTGAAGTTCTGGTTGAACCAGTTGGCCCGTACGACGGTCCAGTCGGCGCCGGACTCCTTCAGCTTGTCCTCGCTGATCACCGCGCCCTCCTCACCGCGGCCGGAGAGCAGCACCAGCCGGCGCGCACCCTTCTCGACGGCGACCTTGGAGAACGCGCCGACGGCCTCGGCGGCGCCGGGGAAGGCGAGGTCGGGGTAGTAGGTGACGTAGACGGCCCCCACACCCTCCAGAGCGGCCTCCCACGTGCCCGGGTCCTCCCACACGAACGGGATCTCTCCGTTCCGGGACCCCACGCGCACCGGCAGGCCACGTGCGGTGAGCCGCTCGGCGACCCGGCGGCCGGTCTTGCCGGTGCCGCCGATGACCAGCGTCGTCTTCGTGCCGTTCGTCTGTGCGTTCTGTGTGTTCGTCATGTGGATCAGTCAACTCCTGCGCGGTGAGACGAGCCATAGCCGCAGCACTCAACTCCATATGCGTGCGTCTACGGAGGAGTGAGCCGAAGCGCGAACGCCCCGAGCCTAGGCAGCCGCGCCCGGCCCCGCCATCGGATCGCCCGGTTCCTCCAGCGGGCCACGAGCGCGGCTCGAGAAGCCCCGGTCGGCGGCACCCTCTTGGATCGAGCCCGAGCTGTACGAGGCCGTACTGGTCGTCCGCCGCGCGGAGGCGGAGCTGTTCGCGATGCTCACCGACGCGGACGTCATCGAGGCCGTCCTCCGGCGGTATTGACTGGCTACTCCTCGGGCTCCCAGGCGATCAGATGCTCGAACACCTGCTGGTCGCCCTCGATCTTCAGGTCGCTCAGCGTGAGGCGGCCCCAGACGAAGAGGAGCAGCTGCTCGGCCGTGCCCGTGGCCGAAGCGGAGGCGGGCGCGGCGTCTTCCGTGAGGGGTGCGGGCCAGGCGCCGGTGCCGTCCAGCGCGAGGAGCCAGGAGCGGCCCTCGGCGGCGTGGTAGTGGATGGTGGCGGCCTCGTGCGGCCAGGCCGCCGGGGTGGAGTTGCAGGTGTCGAGAAACTCGGCCACGCCGTCGATCGCGACGTCCGCCGGCATCGGCTGCACGGCGCCTGCGGCGAGCTGGGCGTCGTAGGTGTGCACCAGCACCTCGTGCACCCGGCGCCGGGCAACGCCCCAGGCATTCGCCGGCGACACGCCGGCGCTCCACCACGCCCAGCACTCGCGCTCCGGGCCGGCCTCGCGCAGCGCACTCAGCAGCAGCTCGTTCGACTCGGCGTACCAGGCCAGCAGCGCCTCGAGCTCGCGCGGTGCCTCCGCGGCATCCTTGGCCGGCGGAGCCTCGGCCGGGCCCGCGGCGACGATCGCGGCCCACCAGCGCTGGCCCGTACCCAGGTGCTGCACCAGATCGAACAACGTCCACTCGGGGCAGGACGGCACCGGCGCGTCAAGGCTGGGCGCGGCGGCAACCGCACTCCGAAACGCGGCCGACCGCTCGTCGATCAGTTGCAGCAGGGCGGAATACTCAAGACTTTCTGTCACATCGCTTGGCTATCACCCCGGCTCAGCCGGCCGCACCCTGTTTTCCAGGCCGTCACTGCGGGAGTCAGAGCACCTTTCGACCTGCTCCTGGCCTGGGAGCCGGGGGAGCGGGACGTGGTGATGAGGGCGGAATCGATCGATTCCGCCCCCGATCGGCGAGAGGCGACTATCCGTCAGTAGCGGTAGTGGTCGGGCTTGTACGGGCCCTCGACGTTCACACCGATGTAGGCGGCCTGTTCCGGCCGGAGGGTCGTCAGCTTGACGCCGAGGGCGTCCAGGTGGAGGCGGGCGACCTTCTCGTCGAGGTGCTTGGGCAGCACGTAGACGTCGGTCGGGTACTGCTCGGGCTTGGTGAA
>NZ_JBFAMP010000024.1:0-26930 GCF_040674455.1 Streptomyces sp. NPDC049837
AGGAAGTCGTACACGAGCTCGGCGGGTCCGTTGACGCGTACGGAGTCCTCGAAGGACAGCACCAGATCATCCAGCCGCCCCCACCGCTCCGCCAGCCGCTTCAGGTTGTCCAGCTCCGCGCCCGTGTTGCCGGCGAGCGCCCGCTCCACCCAGGCCACGTCCTCCGGCCGGTCGCCGGTCACGGTGAAGTCACTGTGCAGGGTCAGCAGGCTGGTCCCGCCCGGGCGCTCCTCCACGAGCCAGGTGCCGTTCATCGTCTCGACCGGCGCCTCGGGGTTGAGCTGGCGGAAGTCGATGCGCCGCTCCTGCGGGTCCTGCACCCGCCGCGAGAGCCACGACCGGATACGGCCGCCGGCGGTCGCCCACATACGCAGCCGCTCGTACCTCCCGTCGAACTCCAGCCGCTCCACGTGCACGGTCGGCGGGAAGAACAGCGGCCACTGCACCGCGTTGGAGATCAGCCCGTAGACGACCCCCGCCGGTGCGGCCACCTCGACCGACTGCGTCCTGCGGTGCACACGCTCACCCGACACCACACACCACCTTCTTCTTTCCTCGGTGAATCGATGAATCGACAAACGCTCGACCCGTGCAAGGGCCGCCGTCACGCCCCGTGTTCCTCCACCCGCCGGGCGCGGGCGGTCATAGCGAGCCCCGGCTCCGGCCGGGCCGCGTCGGCGAGCGGTACGGCCGGCCGCAGCGGGGCCAGCGCCCGGCCCAGCGCGACCCGCGTCAGGGCGGTGCCGCGCGCGGCGACGTACCCGTCGGGGCGCACCAGCAGCCAGCCGCCCGGCGCCAGGCCGAGCGCCACGCGAAGCCGCCCGTCCGGGTCGGCGAGCGGGGCGGGGCCGTCGGGGCCCGAGCCGCCGACGGTCCGTACCGACAGCCACTCGCCGTACTGGGCCGCCGCCGTGATGGCCACGCCCACCGGCACGTCACCCGGTCCGGTGCCGCCCGCCGCGAGCAGCAGCGTCCAGCGCGGGTCGCGCAGTTCGGCACGCAGCCCGGCGCAGCCGGGGTCGTCGGTGTCGTGGACGTGGGCCTGGGTGACGCGTTCGCCGGGCGCGGGCGCCAGGGTCGGTTCGACGCCGGCCATGACGGCGGAGCCGGACCCGGCGACGAGCCGGTAGCCGTCGACGGTGGTCAGGGACGAGGTGCCGTAGCCGATGCGCAGCCCGGACATGCCGCCGAGGACCTTGCGCTGGATGGCCCGGCGCAGCGGCGCCACGTTGCGTACGACGGTGAAGACGACGGGCAGCGCCACCGAGGCGAGCAGGTTCTTGAGCTGCACCAGGAAGGTGGCGGTACGGGTGGAGCCGAGCAGCGCCCGGCCGATGGGCACCCGTTCCTCGTCGTAGGTGTCGAGGAGTTCCCGCCCGGCGTGGCCCTGTTCGGCCATGGCGAGCTTCCAGGCGAGGTTGTACGCCTCCTGGATGCCGGTGTTCATGCCCTGCCCGGAGGCCGGGCTGTGCACATGGGCGGCGTCCCCGGCGACGAAGACGCGGCCTTCGTGCATCCGCTCCACCATCCGCTGCTGGAAGGTGAAGGTGGAGGTCCACTCGGGCTCGCCGACCCGTACGTCACGGCCGAGCCCGGCCGACAGCTTCTCGGACAACTGCTCCTGGGCGGCGCGCGGACCGTCGGCGCGCGAGGCGGGCGCGGTGTCCAGCAGCCGCCAGTGGCCGTCGCGGGCGTAGGGCACCATCATCAGCGCCTGTCCCCCCGTGTGGGCCCAGTAGATGGTGTCGGGCGGCAGGTCGGTGGCGACCGGCGCGTCGGCGAGCATCCACGTCTCGCTGGTCTCGCCGGTCAGCTCCAGGCCGAGCAGTCTGCGCACCGTGCTGTGGCCGCCGTCGCACCCCACCAGCCAGGACGTCTCGACGCTCTCCTCGGCGCCGTCCGCCCGCGCCAGCCTCACCCGTACGCCGTCCGTGTCCTGCTCGAACCCGGTGAGCCGCACGCCCCACTCGACCTCCACGCCGAGCCGGGCCACGGCGTCGCGCAGCACGGCCTCCGTCTCGGTCTGCCCGATGACGAGGGTGTACGGGTACGAGGTCGGCATCGTCGAGTAGTCGGCGTCCAGCCGCACGAGCCGGCGCCCCTTGGCGTACATGGTGAACGCCCGGTTCCGCCGGCCGCGTCCGAGGATGTCGCCGACGACGCCCATCTGGTCGTACGTCTCCAGGGTGCGCGGATGCGTGGCCACGGCCCGGCTGGTGCGGGCGGGCCCGGACGCGGCGTCGACGAGACGTACCCGCAGCCCTCTGCGGGCCAGTTCGTGGGCGGCGGTCAGGCCGACCGGTCCGGCGCCCGCGACGAGGACCTGGGGCCGGTCGCCGGAGCCGGGCGTCACGCGCTCTCCTCGACCGTCTCGTACAGCCCCGGCTCGGGCGTGGCCAGCGGGCCCAGGCCCTTGACGATCGCCTGGAACTCCTCGCTGCGCACGGCGCGCTGGTGGGCCTCGGCGTCCTGCCACACGGCCAGCTCCAGGAAGACGTTGGGGGCCTTGGCGTGGCGCAGCGTCTGGTGGCTGACGTAGCCGGGCTGGGCGGACATGTAGGAGGTGAGGCGTCCCTTGACGGCGAGGAAGGTGTCGATGTCGCCGTGCACGGTCAGCTTGTTGACGAAGGTCACCATGGTCTGCTCCTGGGGTTCGAGGCGTTGGGTGGTGGGTCAGGCGGCGGCGCGGGCCCTGAGCTGCTGCCGCAGGCCGCGCCGTTCGGGCTTGCCGGTGGGGGTGCGGGGTACGGCGTCGATCGCCTCGGCCATGCGGATGCGCTCGAAGGGCGCGAGCCGCTCGTTGGCCCGCGTGGTGATCGAGTCGAGGACGTCGAGGACGTCGATGCCCTCCACCGTGCCCTGCCCGTAGCCGGGGTACGGTCCCGGGTCCGGGTCGTCGTGCAGGACGATCCCGGCCCAGACGAGGCCGCCGTGCACGTCGTCGGGCCAGTCGGCGACGATGCAGTCGGCGACCCTGGGGTCCTGGCTGAGGACGTGCTCGATCTGGCTCGGGGAGACGATCTCGTTGTCGTACTTGAAGATGTCGGCGAGCCGGTCCACCAGCCGCAGCGCCCCCTCGTCGTCGAGGTAGCCGACGTCCCCGGTGGAGAACCAGCCGTCCTCGTCGATCCGGGACGGCTCGTCGTCCCCGAGGTAGCCGGCCATCAACTGCGGCCCTCTGACCTGCACCTCGCCGGTCGACCAGACGTCCACCGGCTCGCGGGAGTCCACGTCGACGAGACGGCACTCGGTCCCGGGTACCACCTGGCCGACCTTGCCCGGCCGGTAGGCGCCGGGCTGCTGGCAGTGGGTGAGCGGGGACAGTTCGGCCATGCCGTAGCCCTGGATGACGGGCACACCGATCCGGTCGCGCAGGGTCCGCGCCGCCTCGGGCCGCAGCCCGGAGCCGCCGGAGAGCACGGCCGTCAGCCGGGCGCCGCCCGGTGCGTGGCCGGCGTCGGCCAGCCGCCCGTCGGCGGCGAGCCGGTGCAGCCGGGCGGGCAGGCCGTAGTAGTGGGTGGCCCCGGCCCCGGCGGCCGCGGCGAGCGAGGCGAGCGGGTCGGGGTCGGTGCACAGCACCTGGCAGGCACCCGCGTACACCGCCGAGTTGAGGTGCATGACGTGGTAGAGCGGCAGGTGGTTGAGGGTGACGGACGCGCAGTCCAGCCGGTGTGCGAGCGCGGTCTGCTTGGCGTTGGCGACCAGGTTGCGGTGGGTGAGCAGGACGCCCTTGGGACGGCCGGTGGTGCCGGTGGTGAACTGCACGCAGGCGATCGAGCCCGGGTCGGTCCGGCCCGTCCCCGGCGCGTCCGGCGCCGACGCGAGCGCCGTGTGCAGCGGGACGGCGTCGCCCGGGACCACGCCGTCCGGCGCGTCGGTCACCACGATGGTGCGCAAGGAGGGCAGCGCGCCGCGCAGCTTGGTCAGCACCTCGGCCGTGGCGGTGGGCACGAACGCCACCTCCACCTCGGCGGCGGTGAACACATGCCGCAGCCCCGCCTCCCTGATCAGCGGGTTGACCAGGACCACGGTGGAGCCACTGCGGGCGGTGCCGTAGTAGGCGGCGGCGAACACCGGGTCGAGGACGTTGGCCACGCCGACCCGCGCGCCGGGCCGGCCGCCGGTCTCCCGCTCCAGCCAGGCGGCGACGCGGTCGGCCAGGGTGTCGAGTTCGCCGAAGGTGAGTGCCGTGTCCGCGTTCCGTACGGCGACGCCGTCGGGGTCACGCACCGCCGCCGTACGCAGCAGGCCGTCCAGCGGGAAGTCCGGATACGTGAAGTTCGGCACGGGCTCGTTCTCCTCCGGCTGGTCGGTGCGCGGCCGCGGTTCACCGCTCGGCGGCTTACACGGTGTGCCGGAGCGCTTGAGGAACCGTCGAAGAGCGCTGGAGGAGAACGCGGGCGCGGGTCAGCCGCGGGTGGGAGCCGTGACGGTGGACGCCGGAGCGGTGGAGGTGAACAGGTCGGTGCGTACGGACACGGGGTCGGTGCCGTACGCGACCGTGCGGGTGATCCGCGCGCCGAGCGGGGTGCGGGTGACCAGCGCGGCGGCGCGGGAGCGCACCCGGGTGGTGACCGGTCCGCCGCGCCCGAGCAGCGCCTTGGCCTGCATCCGCTGCATACGGTGGACGGCGGCCGCGACGGGGCGGCGCCGCCGCTCGTACGGCAGCAGCCGCTCCCGGCGGGCGTCGCCCGTGCGGACGGCCTCGACGAGCACGGGGTGGGCGGCGGCCGCGTCCTGGAGGGCGAGGTTGATGCCCTGGGCACCGATGGGGCCGTGGGTGTGGGCGCTGTCGCCGACGAGGACGAGCCCGTCGCGCACCCACTCCCCCGCCTGCGCGGCGAACACGTCGAGCAGGGTCAGGTCGGCGAGGCCACGCAGCCCGTCGTGGAGGAGGTCGGCGAACTGCGGGAGGGCGTCGGCCAGGTCGCGGCGGATGGCGTCGATGCCACGGGCCGCCGCCCGGTTCCAGGTGCGGTGCGGCAGCGTCCAGCCGATCCGCAGCCGGTCGGGGTGGGTGTCGTGCACGAGCAGCGCGCCGCCCTCGGTGCGGTGGACCCGTACGTGACCGGTCGCGCGGCCGGCGGCGGGCAGCGCGAACCAGACCACGTCCTGGTCGAACGCCTCCGAGCGCCCCGCGTCGATCCCGGCGAGCCGCCGCGTGCGGGAGAACCGGCCGTCGGCGCCGACCACGGCGAGGGCCCGCACGGTCACGGCGGTGCCGTCCCGGCCGTTGGCCACGGCCCCGGTGACCGGCCCGTCGCCGTCCCGTCCGCCGTCCCGCAGCAGCGCCCCGATCCGGTGGCCCTCCAGCAGGGTGAAGCCGGGCAGTCGCCGGCACGCGTCGAGGAGTTCGGCCAGCAGGTGCCGCTGGGGCAGGGCGAGCAGCCGGTCGTACGGGGCGGCCAGCCGCCGGTAGTCGATGTCGAGCAGCAGCCGGTCGTCCTGGAGCACCTGGAAGCCCGCCAGGTCGCACGCGCCCCGGGCCCGGGCGCCGGCCAGCACGCCCAGGTCGTCGAGGACACGCTGCCCGCCCGGCTGGAGGATCTCGCCGTGGAAGTCGCGGCGCAGCCCGGTGGAGCGCTCCAGCAGCGTGACGCGCACCCCCGAGCGCAGCAGCATCAGCGTCAGGGCGAGCCCGGCGGGCCCCGCGCCGACCACGCACACGTCCGTGTTCATCGGGCGCCCGCCCGCACGGCGGCGGGTGCGGTACGCCGGACGACCCGGCAGGCCCGCCCGAGGAGCCGGGGCAGTTCATGGCCGCGCAGGAAGAAGTGGTCGCCGGGCACCGTCCGGGTCACCACCGGGCCCGTGCTCCAGCGCCGCCAGCCGTCCATCACGGCGGGCTGGGCCAGCGGGTCGTCCTGGCCGGAGACGACCAGCAGGGGCACGGTCAGCGGCCCGGCCGCGACGGGCTGGCGGGCGGCGACCCGCAGGTCGTGGGCGAGGGTCAGGTCGTCGCGGAGCACCGGCATCACGGCCCGGTGCCAGAACCCGCCGGGCGCCGCGCCCTCCGGGAGGGCGCCCACCTCGTCGAGGAGGCCCAGCAGTTGCTCGTCGGAGGCGCCCCAGGCGTCCGACAGGTCGGAACCGGCGTCGGGCGGCGGGCAGGCACCGAGGGCCAGCAGCGCCGGCCCGGGCAGCCCCGCCTCGTGCAGGGCGCGGGTGACGGTGTAGGCGACCATCGCGCCCAGGCTGTGCCCGTACAGCACGTACGGGACGGACGGCACCTCGGACACGAAGGCGCCCATCAGGTCGGCCAGCAGCGCCTCGCGCCCGGTGACGCGGGGCTCGCGGCGCCGGCTCTCGCGGCCCGGCAGCAGGTGCGGCACCGTCTCGACGCCCCGCCCGAGGTCGGCGGGCCAGCCGTAGAAGGACGAGACGCCGGCCCCGGCGTGCGCGAAGCAGTGGAGTCGTACCGGCTGTGCGTCGGACATCGCCATCCCTCCCCTACGCCGCGTACAGGTCGAAGGTGGAGCTGCGGCGCGGTCCGCTGACCACGTCCAGCGCCGGGTCGACGGTGAGCATCGCCTGGTGCAGCCGCTGGAGCTGCGGCGAGGGCTCCACGCCGAGGTCCTCGACCAGCCGCATCCGCAGCCTGCGGTACACGTCCAGCGCGGTGGCCTGCCGCCCGGAGCGGTACAGCGCCACCATCGCCTGCGAGTGCAGCCCCTCGTGCTGCGGATGACGGGCGATCAGATCCGTGAGCTCGGCGAGGAGTTCGCTGTGCCGGCCCAGCCGCAGATCGGCGTCGATCCGCCGCTCCACGGTGACCAGGCGGCTCTCCTCCAGCCGCATCACCTCGATCTCCAGGATCGGCCCCACGCGTACGTCCACCAGGGCGGGCCCCTGCCACATCGCCAGCGCGTCACGCAGCAGGCTCGCCGCCCGCTCGTCCTCGCCCTCCTCGAAGGCGCCCTGCCCCGCGGAGACCAACTGCTCGTAACGGTGCACGTCCACGCACTCCGGCGGGATCTGGAGCAGGTAACCGCCGTGCCGGGTGGCCAGCACTTCCTTGGCGGACCCCGGCGCGTCCGGCCCCATCGCGGTGCCCAGCCGCCGGCGCAACTGGAGTATGTACGTCTGGAGGGTCGTCATGGCGCTCTGCGGCAGGTTGGTGCCCCAGATCTCCTCCATGAGCGTGGGCACCGGCATGACCCGGCCGGGGTAGAAGGCGAGCAGAGCCAGAATCTGGCGCGGCTTGCCCGCGGTCGGAACGATCGATCCCCCGTTGACTTCGGCGTTCAGTGGACCCAGAACCTGAATCTCCACGGTTTCCTCCCCGTTGGCCTTCGGCGCCCAGCACGCTAGCCCCGATCCCGCCGACCACCCCGAGACCTCGACCCGCGCTTGAGCAGCCCTCCAAGGGGGGCGCGGGGCCCGAACCCGAGAAGGGGTGTCAAGAATCCTTTACTCGATGTCAGTCCTGCTTTACATTCATCACGTGACACACGAAGAAAAGCGCGCGTGGATCATCGCGGTGCTGGCTCTTGGCACATACGCGGTCTATCTCGCCGTCATCCTGACCCGGGCCGCCGGCACCCCTGTGGCGGAGGTGTCCTACGCGCCGCCGCTGCTGTGGGCCGTGGGCATCTCGATCGCCGCGTCGATCGTGCTCAGCATCGCCGTCTCGATCGGCGCGCCGAAGGACGCCGGCAGAAGAGACCAGCGCGACCGCGAGATCCACCGGTTCGGTGAGTACGTCGGCCAGTCCTTCGTCGTCCTGGGCGGGGTGGCGGCCCTGGCCCTGGCTCTGGCCGAGGTGAACCATTTCTGGATCGCCAACGCGATCTATGCCGGGTTCACCCTCTCGGCGATCGTCGGCTGCGCGGCGAAGCTCGCCGCCTACCGCTGGGGATTCCAGCCTTGGTGAAGGAACCGACCAGAGTCACCAACTCCATCCGGGCCCTTCGCTTCGCGCACGGCGAGATGACACAGGCGGAACTGGCCGACCGGATCGGCGTGACCCGCCAGACCGTCATCGCCATCGAGAAGGGCCGCTACTCGCCCTCTCTGGAGATGGCCTTCCAGATCGCCCGGGTGTTCAAGGTCCCGCTCGACGAAGTGTTCCAGTACGTGGACGAAGAAGAAGGAGACACCGCATGAAGGCGATCGTCCAGGACGTGTACGGCCCGCCCGATGTCCTGCGACTGCGCGACGTCGACAAGCCGGTGCCCGGCGACGACGACGTCCTCATCCGGGTACGGGCGGCCGGGGTCGACCCCAGCGTCTGGCACCTGATGACGGGCCTGCCGTACCCCATACGCCTCATGGGCTTCGGCCTGCGCGCACCCAAGCTCCGGGTACGGGGCTGGGACGTCGCGGGCACTGTCGAGTCGGCCGGCCGGAACGTCACCCGCTTCCAACCCGGCGACGAGGTCTTCGGCACCTGCGAGGGCTCCTTCGCGGAGTACGCGTGCACCCGGGAGGACAGGCTGGCGGCGAAGCCGCCCGGGGCCAGCTTCGAGCAGGCCGCGGCCGTCCCCATCTCCGCCTTCACCGCCCTGCACTCCCTCCGCGAACAGGGGCGGATACAGCGCGGACACAACGTCCTGGTCATCGGCGCGGGCGGCGGCGTGGGGACGTACGCCGTCCAGCTCGCCAAAGCGGTGTTCGACGCCGAGGTCACCGGCGTATGCGGCACCGACAAGACCGAACTGGTCCGCTCCCTCGGCGCGGACCGCGTCATCGACTACACCCGCGACGACTTCACCGCCGACGGCCCCCGCTACGACCTCATCCTCGACACCGCGGGCAACCGCCCCCTCTCCCACCTCCGGCGCGTCCTCACTCCCCGCGGCACCCTCGTCATCGTCGGCGGCGAAGCCGGCGGACGCTGGCTCGGCGGCCTCCACCGCGCCCTCGGAGCCCTGGCCCTCTCCCCGTTCATCCGCCAGAACCTGCGCGCACCCTTCGTGAAGGAACCCCAGGCGGACGTCCTCCAGTCCCTGGCCGAGCTCATCGAAACCGGCCGGATCACACCCGTCATCGACCGGACGTACCCCCTCAGCGAGGCCGCCGACGCCATCCGCCACTGGGAAATGGGCCACACACGCGGCAAGCTCGTCCTCACGGTCTGAGTCCTGCGGCGGCGGGGCTATCGCCTGGTGATCGACGCGACGGACCTCACCCCTGAAGAGGTCGCTGAGGCAATCGCCGGCGCCGCACCGACACCCGGCACTACCTTCGACCGCACCGTCACCACACCGCAGTCGGAGAGATCATGACCGACACCACCCAGCCCGTTCCGCCCATCGTGGACGTGCACGTCCTGGTCCGGCAGGGCGAGAAACTGCTCCTGTCGCAGCGCGGCGGACCCTACGGCTACGGCCAGTGGCACGCCCCGTCCGGCAAGCTCGACCCGGGCGAGACACCCACCGATGCCGCCGCGCGGGAGCTGGAGGAGGAGACCGGTCTCCGCGTCGACCCGGGCACTCTCACGTTGCTGCACACCGTCATCCACCACCAGGGCGACGGCACGCCGGACCGCATCGGGTTCTTCTACGAGGCCACTCAGTACAGCGGCGAGCCCGTCAATCGGGAACCGGACAAGTGCCTGGAGCTCGCCTGGTTCGCCGAGCACGCCCTGCCGGAGGAGCTGATCGCGTACCCCGCCGCCGGCCTGCGCGGCAGTCTCCACCGCCCCGGCGGCCTGTCGTTCCACAACTGGCCTGGCCAGTGAGCGGTCGGCGTCCGGGTCACCACTGGGCGATGAGCGGCGTGTCCGGTTCGTGCCGCCGCCAGGCTTCGGTGAGGCGGGTGAGGCGGGCGGGGGTGGCGATGCCGCGCACGGTGGCGATCCTGCCGTCGGTGAGGTCGAACGTCACGGCGCCGACGATCTGGTCGCCGGTCACGGCGAGGATGGCGGGGGCGCCGTTGACGAGTGCGTAGTGGATGGCGGGGATGCCGCCGGCCAATCGCCGCTTCGCGGCTGTGGGCTTGAAGCCGGCCCGGGCGACGGCGGCGACGCGCTGCGGAGTGTCGAACCGCAGCAGCTTCTCGGTCAGGCCGGCGCCGTCGGAGATCGCGGTCGCGTCGTCGGTGAGCAGCGCCACCAGCCGTTCGGTGCGGCCCGAGGTGGCAGCGGCGAGGAATTCCTCGACGATCCTGCGGGCGGACGCGGGGTCGGTTTCGCCGCCGTCCTGGCGACGCGCGGCGGTGATGCGGCGCCGGGCCCGGTGGAGGTGCTGCTGGCTCGCGGACTCGGTGATGTCGAGGATGCCGGCGATCTCGGCGTGGCTGTGGGAGAACGCTTCGCGCAGGATGTAGACAGCACGCTCGAGGGGCGACAGGCGCTCCATGAGCGTCAGCACGGCCAGGGAGACCGATTCGCGCTGCTCGAACGTGTCGGCCGGGCCGAGCATCGGGTCGCCGTCGAGGAGCGGTTCGGGCAGCCAGGCGCCGACGGTGCGTTCACGGCGGGCCTGTGCCGAACGGAGCCGGTCGAGGCACAGGTTGGTGACGACCTTGGTCAGCCACGCTTCCGGCACCTTGATCCGCCGCCGGTCGGCGGCCTGCCAGTGCAGGAACGCGTCCTGCACGGCGTCCTCGGCGTCGGCGGCGGAGCCGAGCAGGCGGTACGCCAGCGAGGCCAGCCGGGTCCGGCTGGCCTCGAACCGACTGGTGTCGAAGCGATCAGTAGCGGTGCTGTCCACGCGGACCACCCTAGTTGGCGGCTACGCGACCGCCTCGACGGCGACCGCGTCCGGCGCCGCGGCCAGGCGGCGCTTGCGCTTGGGCAGGCCGAAGGTCGGGTTCGAGACGCCCCACAGCGACATCTTGAGGACGCCCGCCTTGATCCGCGCGGCCTTCCGGCCGCCCACGTACTTCGGCTTTGCCCGCGCTTCGTGGTCGACCATCTGCAGGATCCCGTCCCGCCGCCCAAGGCTGATGTGGTTGCCCAGGTAGACCTGCTTGATGCCGGCGACCTTGCGGCCGGTCAGCCGTCCCACGATCGCCTCCACGGCCTGCCGGCCGGTGGAGCCGGCCGAGGCGCAGGACATCGGCAGCGGCCGGCCGTTGTCGCCGAGGGCGTAGGCGCTGTCGCCGGCGGCGTAGACGTTCGGGTGCGAGACCGACCGCATGGTGCGATCGACGACGATCCGGCCGGTCTCGGTGACCTCCAGCCCGCTCGCGGCGGCGATGGGGTGGACCGCGAACCCGGCCGTCCACACGGTCGCGTCGGACGCCAGGGCGGTGCCGTCGGCACACAACGCCCGTGCCGCTTCGACGGCTTCGACGCCGGTGTGCTCCAGGACGGTGATGCCCAGCCGGTCGCACGCCCGGCGCAGGTGGCCGCGGGCTCCGGCGGAGAGCCGGGCGCCCAGCTCGCCGCGGGCGACCAGCGTCACCGACAGGCCGGGCCGGGATTCGGCGATCTCGGTGGCGGTCTCGATGCCGGTCAGCCCGTCGCCGACGACCAGCACACTCCCGCCTCCGCCCCGCTCCTCCAGGCTGTCCAGGCGCTCGCGCAGGCGCAGCGCCGAGGGCCGGCCGGTGACGTCGAAGGCGTGCTCGGCCACGCCGGGGACGCCGCTGTCGGCGACGTGGCTGCCGAGCGCGTAGAGAAGCGTGTCGTAGCCGAGCTCGCCGCCGCTGCCGTCGCCGAGGGCGTCGGCCAGGGCGACGGCCTGGCGCTCGGGGTCGACGGCGGTGACACGGGCCAGGCGCAGCCGTATCCCCGTGCCCGCGAAGACGTCGGCGAGCTTCCGAACCTCGATCTCCTGGCCGGCCGCCACCTGGTGCAGCCTCAGCCGCTCGACGAAGTCCGGCTCTGCGTTGACCACGGTGATCTCGGTGTCCGCCGGGGACAGCCGGCGGGCCAGGTTCCCGGCCGCGTAGGCCCCGGCGTAGCCGGCGCCGAGGACGACGATGCGGTGCTTCATGTGTCGCTCCTGTCGGTTCGCTTGCTCCTGGTGACTGAGCGGAACAGCGCGCCGATTCCTGACAGGAACCGCATGTGACGTGGGTCACGGAACAAGAGAGGCACCGCCCGAACGGTGGCGTGCACCTAGAGAAGGTCCGTACGGATGCTCGAACCGGGCTCGTACGGCCGACCGTCGCTCCCGCGCAGCGGCTATCGTCCGGGTTTGGAATGGAGACCGTCGACGGAGGCAGCATGGAACTGCGCCTGTTCGTGTTCCACCACGCCGGTGGTTCCCATCTGCCGTACCGCGACTGGCGGGGCCGCTTCCCGGCCGGGTGGGACGTGCGGACGGTGGACGCCCCGGGGCGGGGGCTGAAGGGGAACCGGCCGCCCATCGGGGACGCCGAGGGGCTGGTCGAGCACTTCCTCGGTGAGCTGGGCGGGGAACTCGGCGGGCGTTACGCGCTGTTCGGGCACAGCATGGGCGGCCTGGTCGCCTACGAGCTGACCCGGCGGCTCCTCGCCGAGGGACGCACGCCGCCCGTCTGGCTGGGCCTTTCGGCGCGCGGCACGCCCCGGCCCGGCGGTGAGGGCACCCGGCGGCACCTGCTCCCCGACGACCTGCTGCGGCGTGAGCTGGCGGCGATGGGCGGGACGCCCGCCGCCGTGCTGGAGGAACCCGAGCTGTGGGAGATCTTCGCTCCCGCGATCCGCGGTGACCTGCGGCTCGTGGAGACCTGGCGTCCCGCGCCCGACCCGGCGCCCCTGCCCGTGCCGCTGTCGGTGTTCGGCGGCACCCGGGACGCGGTGGCGCCGCCGGAGCGGCTGGAGGGGTGGGCCGAGCGGGCGGAGCACTTCCTCGGCCTGCACCTGTTCGAGGGCGGGCACTTCTACTTCCTGCCCGACCCCGCCGAACTGACCGGGCGGATCACCGAGGACGTCCGGCGTGCCCTCGCGCTCGCCGACGCGCGGGACGCACGGGAGGCGCGGCAGGCGCGCGTGGTGCCGCGATGACGGTGCTGGACCTCGGCCGCGCGACCGCCGGCACCGACAGCGGGACCGGGACCGAGGGAACCGAGTTCCGGCTACTGGGGCCGGTGGAGATACGCGACGGGCGGACCGGGGAGGACATCGTCCCGCCGGGTTCCAAGCAGCGGGCCCTGCTGTCCGCGTTCGTCATCCACGCCGGCCAGTTGCTGTCCGTCGACCGGCTGACCGAGGAGCTGTGGGGCGACCGTCCGCCGTCCAACGCCGCGAACGCCCTCCAGGCCCACGTGGCCCGGCTGCGGCGGCTGCTGCCCGCCCCCGACGGCGGCCACGAGTGGATCAGCACCCTGCCGGCCGGCTACCTGCTGACCCTGGGCCCGGCCACCACCGACGTCCAGCGCTTCCACCGGCTGTCCGCCAAGGGCCGCGCGGCGCTCGCCTCCGACCCCGGCTACGCCGCCGAACTGCTGCGCCGCGCCCTGTCGCTGTGGCGCGGCCCCGCGCTCCAGGACAGCGGGAAGGGCCCGATCTGCACCACGGAGGCCGACCGCCTGGAGGAGAACCGGCTCACCACGCTGGAGACGCTGTACGAGGCGAGCCTGCGCTGCGCCCAGCACGGCGAGATCACCGGCGAGCTGGAGAAGCTGACGGCCGATCACCCCTTGCGGGAGCGGTTCTACGACCTGCTGATGCTGGCCCTCTACCGGGGCGGCCGGCAGGCCGAGGCCCTCGGCGTGTACGAGCGGGCGCGCCGGCGGCTGATGGACGCGCTCGGCATCGAACCGGGCCCGGCGCTGCGCGGCCGGATGGAGGCCATCCTCAACCACGCCCCCGGCCTGTCCGCCCCGCCCCCACCGCACTCCCACGCGCCGGCGCGGACCGTCGCGCTCGCGGAGGCGCTCGACCTGGGCGGCGAGATCGCCCGCCTCCGGCGGCGCATCGACGAACTGGGCCTGGAACAGGAGGCGCTGGTGCGGCGCTTCGACGCCATGGTCGCGAGGCTGCCGGGCACGACGTAACGACGTACCGACGTACCGACGTACCGACGTACCGACGTGCCGATGTACCGGCTCAGCGGCCCCAGCGCAGCAGCGTCGTCCCCAGCGTCATGCCGCCGCCGAACCCGGCCAGCAGGACGAGGTCGCCGTCGCGCGGTTCACCGCCCTGGCGGGCGTGGTCCAGTGCCAGCGGGATGGACGCGGCGCCGGTGTTCCCGTGCCGGTCCACCGGGAGGTGTGTACGCGCCGCGTCCAATCCGAGGCGTGCGGCCACGCTCCGCAGCATCTCGCCGTTGGCCTGGTGCGGTATGAAGTGGTCGACGTCCCCGGCCGTCATGCCGAACGCGGACAGTGTGCCCGCGACCGCGCCGGGCAGTTCGCGCTCCACGAAGTCGCGGACGTCACGGCCCCGCATCCGGAAGAAGTGGTCGCCGCGGAGGACGGACTTCTCCGACGCGGGCTGTCTGCTGCCGCCGGCCGTGACCCCGATCAGCCCGTGCAGATGACCGTCGGTCCGCATCCCGGTGCCCACGAAACCGCGCCCCTCCCGCACCGGGCCGAGCACCACGGCGCCCGCCCCGTCGCCGAACAGCGGGGCGGTCCGGCGGTCCGACGGGTCGATGATGCGCGAGTACACCTCGGTGCCGATGACCAGCCCCAGGCGCCGTTCCCCGGCCGGCCCGGGGGCGGCCAGCAACTGGGCGCCGGTGTGCAGGGCGGCGACGAACCCCGCGCACACGGCGTTCACGTCGAAGGCCGCCGCGCGGCGGGCACCGATCCGGTGCTGGACGAACGCGGCCGTGGCGGGCTGCGGATGGTCGGGGGTGGAGGTCGCCACGACGATCCAGGCGAGGTCGTCCGGCTCCGCCCCGGCGTCGGCCAGGGCGCGCACGGCGGCCTCGGTCGCGAGGTCGGACGCGGCCTCGTGGTCGGCGGCGTAACGCCGCTCGCGGATGCCGGTCTTGCGCTCGATCCACTCGGCGGTCACCCCGGCCCGGGCGGCGACCGTGTCGTTGGACACGACCTGTTCGGGCAGGTACGACCCGGTGCCCAGGATGCCGGTCCCTCCGGTGGACCACGAGTAGACGGTCACCGCGACGCCGCCACGGGGCGCTGGTTCCTGGACCGGGGACGGGGGCTGCCGTCCGGGATTCCCGTCATGAGTTCTCCTAGCCGATCGCGAGTGGAGTTCCAGGCCCAGGATGGGCGCGGGCGACACCGCCGCGCCTCCCCTGACCGACCCCTGACTGGCCCCGACCGACCCCTGAACCACCCTGGCCGGCCCCATACGACACCCCAGGACCACCCCAGGACGACCCCAAGGCGACCCACGACAACCCCCGCGACAACCCCACGACGCCCCCCTGCCCCGGCGGCCGCACGGATTGAGGGGGCGGACAGGGGTGCCGCGGCCGCCCGCGCTGTCCGACGCTGGTGCGCAGTGGCCCGCTTCGCTCTCCTCGGCTGTCAAGAGCATCAGAGAATCAGGGAATTCACGTGGACGAGATCATCAGTGCCCTTCTCTCCGAGGACGCGACGCCGCAGGACTTCGCGAGTGTGCGCCTCCCGGAGAGCTACCGCGGTGCCGTTGTCCGCAAGGAGGACACCGGCATGTTCGAGGGAATGGCCTCCGCCGACAAGGACCCCCGCAAGTCGCTGCACCTCCAGGACGTTCCGGTGCCGCTGCCATCCGCGGGCGAGGCCCTGATCGCGGTCATGGCCAGCTCGGTGAACTACAACACCGTGTGGTCCTCCATCTTCGAGCCGCTGCCGACGTTCGGCTTCCTGGAGCGGTACGCGCGGCTCTCCCCGGCCGCGGCGCGCCACGACCTGCCGTACCACGTCCTCGGCTCCGACCTGGCGGGCGTCGTGCTGCGCACCGGCCCGGGCGTGAACCGGTGGAAGCCGGGCGACCGGGTGGTCGCGCACTGCCTGTCGGTGGAGCTGGAGTCGGCGGAGGGCCACGACGACACGATGCTCGACCCCGAGCAGCGGATCTGGGGCTTCGAGACCAACTTCGGCGGCCTGGCGCAGCTCGCGCTGGTGAAGTCCAACCAGCTCATGCCCAAGCCGGAGCACCTGAGCTGGGAGGAGGCGGCGGCGCCGGGCTTGGTCAACTCCACCGCGTACCGCCAGCTCGTCTCGCGCAACGGCGCCGGGATGAAGCAGGGCGACAACGTCCTCGTCTGGGGCGCGAGCGGCGGCCTCGGCTCGTACGCCACCCAACTGGCGCTGGCCGGTGGCGCCAACCCGATCTGTGTCGTCTCCTCCCCGCAGAAGGCGGACATCTGCCGCTCGATGGGCGCCGAGGCGATCATCGACCGCAACGCCGAGGGGTACCGGTTCTGGAAGGACGAGCAGACCCAGGACCCCAAGGAGTGGAAGCGGTTCGGCAAGCGCATCCGTGAGCTGACCGGCGGCGAGGACGTCGACATCGTCTTCGAGCACCCGGGCCGCGAGACCTTCGGCGCCTCCGTCTACGTCACGCGCAAGGGCGGCACCGTCGTCACCTGCGCCTCCACCTCGGGCTTCAAGCACGAGTACGACAACCGCTACCTGTGGATGTCACTGAAGCGGATCGTCGGCTCGCACTTCGCGAACTACCGCGAGGCGTGGGAGGCCAACCGCCTGGTCGCCAAGGGGAAGATCCACCCGACGCTGTCGAAGACGTACGCGCTGGAGGACACCGGCCAGGCCGCGTACGAGGTCCACCGCAACCTCCACCAGGGCAAGGTCGGCGTGCTGTGCCTCGCCCCCGAAGAGGGTCTCGGCGTACGCGACGAGGCCATGCGCGCCAAGCACATCGACGCCATCAACCGCTTCCGGGAAGGGTCGGCGCAGACCTCATGACAGAGCGAGAGAACACCACACTTCCGCCGGGAACGGTGACGGCCGTCGTCGGCCTGGGCTCGGTCGGCGAGGCCCTCGTGCACCTGCTGCACGGCGCGGGTCACACCGTCGTCGCCGTCGACACCGACCTCGACGCCCTGGCCCGCGTGGCGAGCCGGCTGAAGGCCACCACCGCCGCAGCGAGCGATCTCCCCGACCTCACCTTCACCGCCGACCACACGGCGCTGCGCACCGCGGACCTGGTCATCGAGGCCGTACCGGACGACCCGGCCGTCAAGACGGACGTCCTGCGCACGATCACCTCGGTCCTCCCGCCCGGCACGCCGGTCGTGACCACCGCGTCCACGCTGTCCGTCGCCCGCCTGGCCGTCGCCACCGGCCGCCCGGCGGACGTCGCGGGGCTGCGCCTGTTCGCCCCGCCCGCCCCCGGCGGCCCCGCCGAGCCGGTGCGTACGGCCCTGACCTCCCCGGGGGCGGCCGCCGCAGTGGACGCCCTGGTGGAAACCGCCGGGCTCACCCCGGTCGCGGTCGGTGCCCGCCCGGCGGCCGACGCGACCGCCCTCGTCCTCGCCTTCCTCAACCGCGCCGTCGTCCTCCTCGACGAGGGGTACGCCACAGGGCGCGACATCGACACCGCCATGCAGCTCGGCTGCGCACTGCCCGCCGGCCCGCTGGAGACGCTCGACCGCATGGGCCTCGACACGGCCCACGCCCAACTGACCGACCTGTGGCTGCGCACCGGCGACACCGCCTTCGAACCCGCCCCGCTGCTGAGCCGGATGGTCGCCGCCGGGCGCCTGGGCCGCAAGACGGGCGAGGGTTTCCACACGTACGACGAGACCGGGGCCCTACGCGCCGACGGGCAGGCGGCCGGCCGGGGCGAGCCGGCGGCCCGCGCCGTGCGCCGCGTGGGCGTGCTCGGCTCCGGCGCGATGGCGCGCGGCATCGCCGAGGTCACCGCCACGGCCGGGTACCCCACGGTCCTCGTGGCCCGCAGCGCCGGCAAGGCCGAGGAGGCGCTGGAGGCCATCGGCGGCTCCCTCACCCGCGCGGTACGCCGGGGCAAGGTCACCGCCGAGGCCAAGGCGGCGGCCCTCGACGTCCTCACCGGCGCCCACGACATGGCGGCGCTGGCCGGCTGCGACCTGGTGATCGAGGCGGTCGCCGAGGACCTCGACGTCAAGCGCGCGCGGTTCGCGGCGCTCGGCGAGGTGTGCGCGCCCGGGACCGTCCTGGCCACCACCACCTCCAGCCTCTCCGTCGCCGCGTGCGCCGAGGCGTCCGGCCGCCCGGCCGACGTCGTGGGCATCCACTTCTTCAACCCGGCGCCGGTGATGCAACTGGTGGAGCTGGTACGCACGGACACCGTGGACCACGAGGTCCTGGCCACGGCCCGGGCCTTCTGCCGCGCGCTCGGCAAGACGGCGGTGGAGTGCCCCGACCGCACCGGCTTCATCGTCAACAGCCTGCTGTTCCCCTACCTCGGCGCGGCCCTCGCCCTGCTGGAACGGCACGATGTGGACATCGAGGAGACGGACGACGCGATCCGGCACGGATTCGGCTTCCCCATGGGCCCGTTCGCGCTCCTGGACACCATCGGCCTCGACGTGTCACTCGCCATCCAGCACCGGCTGTACGAGCGCTTCCGCACGCCCGAGTACCAACCGTCACCGGCCCTGGAGGAGCTGGTGGCCGCCGGTCTGCTGGGCCGCAAGAACGGCCGCGGGCTGCGCACGGCGGCCGCCCGCCGCTGACCCGCCCATCTCTGCGCAGGTGCGCCCGTCAGCGCGGGTGCGCCGCCACCAGGGCCGCCAGGTCCGTACGGGACTTGACGCGCAGCTTGCGGTAGATCCGTGTCAGGTGCTGCTCGACCGTGCTGGTGGTGACGTAGAGCCGGGCCGCGATGGCCCGGTTGGTGCACCCCTCGGCGGCGAGCGCCGCGACCCGCCGCTCGGCCGCGGTCAGTTCGGCGATCGGGTCCGCGCCCGCCTCCTCGCCGCCGCGCAGCGCCCGCAGCGCGGCGGTGGCGGGCGTACGCCAGTCCAGGGCGCCGCGCGGCTCCAGCCGCCACCGCGCCAGCAGGTCCCGGCAGGCGTGGACGTCGCGGAGGGCGGCCCTCGGCCGGTCGACGGCCAGGTGGTAGCGCCCCCTGGCCAGCAGGTAGTGCAGCCCCGCCCGGGTGCGGAACATCGCGGCGGGCACCGGGACGCGCAGCCGCGCGGCCGCCTCCTCGTACGCGCCCCTGCGGGTCTCCGCCAGCACGGCGGCCGACAGCGGCATGCCGATGGCCACGCCCCAGGCGCCCGGCGACAGCAGGGTCAGCGCCCGCCCCGCGTACCGGGCGGCGCTGTCGTACGCACCGGTGCGGGCGTGCACCACGGCGGCCACCGCGACGGCCACCGCCCGCCGCGCCGGAGTCGCCGCCCGTGCCCCCTCCGCACCGGCCGTCAGCGCGCACCAGCGGGCGGCCCGCCCGGTCTCGCCCGCGTGCAGCAGGGCCGACAGGACGGCGGCGACGGGCACCGGCGGCGCGTGGCCGAAGACGATGGACTCCAGCACCGACTCGGCGTGCTCGTCCATGTCCTCGGGGCCGTGCCCGTGCGGCTCCTCCCCGGCCCGCAGGTACGGATAGACGTAACCGGCCGCCGCCGTGTCCGCCCCGGCCGGGCGCCCGTGCCACAGCAGCAGCCCTTCCGCGCCCTCCCGTTCCACCGCGTCCGCCGCATCCGCCTCTTCCTCGGGGTCCGGCCACCGGGCGGCCGGCTCCCGTTCGAGGGCCGGCAGGTGCCGGACGACGGCGGCGGGGTCGGTCTCCCACTCGGCGCGGGCCAGCATCGTGAGCAGCCCGGGCCCCTGGTCACCGCCCTCGCCGCCCTCCCCGCTGCCGGACCGGTGGGCGGTGCGCAGGAACTCGGCGGCCTGCCGCGCCCCGCCGGTGGCCAGCGCCTGCCGGGCCGCCTCGGCGAGCAGCGGGACGGCCCACGCCGCACCGGGCGGCCGGCCGCCGGCGCCGGCGGCGACCAGGTGGCGGGCGACCGCCGCCGGTTCCGCGCCGTTCTCGTACAGCACCAGGGCGGCGGCGGTGTGCAGCCCGGTGGCCTCCTCGGCGGACAGCTCCTCCAGCACGGCCGCCCGCACCCCTTCGTTGCGCAGCCGCCCGCCGTCGAGCAGCCCGGTCGCGTCCAGTTCCTCCAGGCAGGCGGCGACGGTCCGTTCGGGGGTCTCCAGCAGCCGGGCGACCAGGGTGAGCGTCGCCGCGTCGGCGAGCACGGCCAGGGCGCGGGCGGCCGACGCGACCGGGGCGGCGGCGCCGCGCAGGCAGGCGGTGACCGCCCGCCGGAACGCCGTGCCCGCCAGCGGCCGGGAGGGCCGCACCGGTTCGCACGCCCGGTGGTCGCCGAGCAGCCCGTGCAGGAGTCGCGGGTTCCCGCCGGTGAACCGGTGCCAGCCGGGGGCGAGCCGCCGCGCCGTCGCCCCGTCCATCGCGCCGCCCTCGGGCGCGGCCAGGAAGCCCGCGACCTCGTCCTCGTCGAGGACGGTGAGCGGTACGGGCGCACAGCGCGGGTGCCGGAGCAACTCGGCCAGCGGCAGCGGCATCGGGCCCCCGGGGGAAGGGGCCGCCGGCCGGCCGCTCAGCACCAGCAGGACCCTGGCGCCGGCCAGCCGCCCGCACACGTACAGCAGGCACCGAGCGGACGGCTCGTCCATGTGGTGGGCGTCGTCGACGAGGACCACCACGGGGCCGCTCGCGGCACGTTCACGCAGGAACTCGTGGAGCACGTGGGGCGCCGTGGAGGCGGGCGGTGAGGCATCGGGGCCGGCGCCGCTGAGCAGTTGCCCCACGACGCCGAGCGGTACGTCCGTCTCGGCCGGGGACGCGGACGCTCCCAGCACCAGCGCACCGAGGCCCACGGCCCGCTCGGCGAAGGCCCGCAACAGGGCGCTCCTGCCGGTGCCGGGAGGGCCCGTGACGAGTGCCGCGCGTCCCTCACCGCGCCGGGCGGCCGCGAAGAGCTCATCGAGCTGGGCCAGTTGCGCGCCCCGCCACGCCGGCTGCACCGGCATCCCCCCTGTTCCCTCGGGCCACCCGGACGGGCGCCGTCCCTTTCGCTCGGCAGTCTGCACAGGGCCCTGGAAGCCCCGCTGGTGCCCCACCGGAGCCCCGCTCGAACGGCCTTACGCCGGTACCGGTGCCGACACCGGTACCGGATCGGGCACCGGCACCGGATCCGGCATCGCCAGCAGCCGGGGCGATCCCCTGTCCCAGGGGAAGCCGTGGTGCAGTTGGAGCACGGGCGGCACGTCGGTGTCGCCCACCACGGCCACGGCCGCCAGCACGTCGGGCACCGGCTCCAGTTCCACGAACCGCCACGGCAGCGCGGCCTCCCCCTCGGGAGGCCGGAAGGCCAGGACGCCCCGGTCCTCGGCCAGCGTGAAGGAGAAGCTGTCGAAGGGCAGGCCGAGCCCCAGCCCGCGCGCCTTGGAGTACGCCTCCTTCAGCGTCCACAGCCGCAGGATCCGGCGGTCCTGCGGGCGGCCCGGCGCGGCCTGGGCCACCCACTGCCGCTCCTCCGGCGCGAAGGTGTCGACGATCGCGTCGAACCCCTGGTCGCCCCGGTCGAGCCGTTCGACGTCGACCCCGATCCGGTGGCGCCGCACCACACCGAGCAGGTTGTGGCCGTGGGCGTGGGAGAGGTTGAAGTCCAGTTCCCGGCCGCCGCGCGGCAGCCCTTCGGCCGGTTTCTGGAGGAACGGCCGTCCCCGCGAGGAGCGCCAGATCACTGCCTCCGCCTCGGGCACACCGCTCTCCAGCGCCAGTACGCGCCGTACGAGCGTGTGGGCGACGAGGTACTGGCGCCGGTCGCGTTCGAAGAGGAACCGGCCCGCGATCTCCTGCTCGTGCTCGTCCAGCCAGTGGGTGGCCAGGGTGGCGGCGATCCCGGGGGCGAGTTCGTCGTTGGGGCAGAACCACAGTTTGACGGGTTGGTCCACCGCTGTGGTGCTGGTCATCCGGCCGTCTCCGTCCCCTCCGCGCTCTCCCGGTGGCCGAGCCACAGGGGGCGGCGCAGGAACGCCGAGGGCGGCAGCGGCACCAGGGGCGGCACGGTGCCGTCCGCGCCCGGCCGGTGCTCCAGCGCGGCCCAGTCGACGTCGAGCCCGGACAGCCACAGGCGGGTGAGCTGCTCGACGCGGCCACCGCGCCACAGGGCGGCCAGGTAGTCGCGGGTCTCGGGCGCGTCGCCCAGTCCCAGCGGATCGGCGCCGCCCGCCCGCAGGTCCACGAACCGCACGCCCGTGCCGTCGGCGAGGCCGTCGGCGAGGCCGTCCGGGCCACGGCGTACGAAGTCCCGCAGGGCTCCGACCAGGTGGGGGACGTCGCGGGCGACGAGGGCCAGCCGGCACGGCCGGGCGGCGCGGCCCGTGCGGAGGGCGCGCGCCACGTCGGCGAGCGCCGCCCGGCCGCCCTTGTCCGCGGCGAGCCGGTCGGCCAGCCGGGCGGCGGTGGCGGCGAGGTGGGCGGGGGTGGGCGCGGAGAGCAGGACCAGTTCGTCGCGCTCGTCGCGTCCGGCGCCGTGTCCGGCTTCCGGCCGGCGGGCCGGTACGTACTCCTCCAGGACGGCCCGGGCGCCGAGTGGCCCGCCCCCGGCACCGGCCACCTCGACGGCGGCCACGCGGGGCAGTTCACGTCCCCGCTCGTCATGGGGGCGCGGCCAGGGGGCGGCGGAGGCGCCGTCCTGTGCGGGCGCGAGCGTCCCGTGGCGCAGTTGGAGTACGGCGGCGGTCAGGGCCGCGAGTCCGGTGGCGGCCCCGGCGTCGCCCACCCGGCGGGCGGTCGTCTCCCGCGTCTCGCGCAGACCGGCTCCGGACGTGGCACCGTCACCGGTACCGGCGGAGGTCGAGCGTACGACGGCGTGTACGTGGTCGCCGTCGGCGAGGGCCCGGGTCAGCGGCTTGAGCACCACGGCGCCCACGCCCTCCCCCGCGCCCCGCCGGCCGCGCGAGGGGTGCAGCAGCAGCTCGACACCACCGGCCACGGCCGCCGCGCACTCGCCGCGCCGCAGCGCACCGACGGCGAGGTGCACCGCGACGAGGGCGGAGGCCTCGGCGGCGTCGACGGCCTGCGCCGGGCCGCTCAGGCCCAGCAGCGAAGCCAGTCGGCCGGCCAGCCGCCAGTGGCCGCCGGCGGGCATCTCCCGCTCGCCGCGCGCCCAGCCCTCGGCGGCCACCAGCGCGTAGTCGGCGGCGGACACCCCGACGAACACACCGACGCCGCGCGGCTCCCCGGCCGGACCGGTCAGGGCGTCGAGCCGGGCGCCGGTGCAGCCGGCGTCCTCCAGCGCCTCCCAGGCGGTCTCCAGGAACAGCCGCTCCTGAGGGTCCATCAGGCGCGCGCTGTCGGCGGTCAGCCCGAAGAAGTCGGCGTCGAACTCCGCCGCTCCGTCCAGGAAGTGCCCGCGCTCCCCCGCCTTCAGAGGTGTTCCGCCGGGGCGCCCGAGCGGCGCGTCCGACGAGGTGTCCCGTCCCTCGCGCAGGTTCTGCCAGTAGGCGCGCAGGTCCGGGGCGAGCGGATAGCGCCCGGCGATACCGACGACGGCGAACCGGTCGGCGTCGCTCTCCGATCCGCGTACGGGCGCGGGCGCGGGCGCGGGTTCGGGTTCGGGTACGGCCACGGCTTCGGGTACGGCTGCCGGCGCGGGTTCTTCGGGTGCCGCCTCCAGCTCCGCGAGCAGTTGCACGGCCAGCCCGCGCTCCAGCGTTCCGGCCTTGAACCGGGTGAGTATTTCTCGTTCGTCCATTGCTCCGTGCCCGTTCACGTCCGCCGGGGCAGCAGGGTGAGTGCCTCGTCGACGGACAGCCGGTCGTCGCGTACCGCGTCGAGCAGCGCTTCCAGGGTCATCGGCATCGGAGCCGGTGCCGGCGCGCCGGTGAGGAGGGCGATGTGCGCGGCCATCGCGGCGAGGTTCGGGTGGTCGTACAGCGTGACGGCCCGCTCGTCGAGGCCGTACGTCTGGTTGATGACCGCCACGAACTGCGCGCCGAGGATCGAGTCGACGCCGAGGAGGTTGAAGGTGGCGGTGGTGTCGATGTCCCAGGGGTCGCAGCACAGGATGCGGGCGAGTTCCTCACGCAGCACGTCGAGCACCCCGCCCGCCGTGGGCGCGGAAACGGGCGCGGAAACGGGCACGGCAACCGGCACAGGCTCGGCGACGGGCAGGGGTGCGTGTGCGGGCACAGGCACAGGTGCGGGCCCGGACCCCCGTCCCTCCAGTTGGCCCGCCACGTGCCGGGCGAAGGCCATCGGCGTCGGGTGGTCGAGCAGGGCGGCGGCCTTGACCGCCGTACCGTACCGGGCGTTCAGCGTGGCCACGAACTCCACGGTCAGCAGCGAGTCGAGCCCCAGCGAGCGGAACGTCTGCTCGGGGTCGATCTTCTCGGGCTTCAGCCGCAGGACCCCGGCCAGCACCACCACCAGTTCGGTCACCACGTCGGGCGGCGGCGCGGCGGGTGCGGACCTGAGAGAAGTGTGACGTTCAAGGGACATGGGTGGGCTCCAAGGTGTGAGGAAGGACCGCTGCGCGCGGCGGGTCAGGCCGCCTGTTCCCCGGAGGTCCCGCCTGCGACGGCGGGCGGGCGGGTGCGGTAGCGCGCCACGTCGTCCGGCGGTACGAGCGCCAACAGCAGCGGCTGCCACAACGCCGCCACTCTGCGGCTCAGTTCGGGGTACGCCATTCCGGTGCCGGCCAGGACCCCGATGCCGCACACGGTCGCCGACAGCAGCGCCTCCGGTCCGTCCGCCCCCGCGCGGTCGAGCAGGGCACCGGCAGCGCGGGCCTGCCCGAGGAGCCGCAGCACCTCGGTGATCCACGCCTGGTGGAAGTCGGTGACCGGGGGCTGCCGCCCGGTGCACTCGTTGGTGATCCGGAAGCTGGCCCGGATGACCGGGTCGTCGTGGAGGGTCCGGGCCAGCCAGTGCGTCATGTCGATGAGCACCTGCACCGGCGGTACGCCCGCCTCCCAGTGGCGCCGGACGAAGTCGTGCAGCAGGGCGCGGCCCCGCTCCTGCACGGCGTCGGCCAGCCCGTCCTTGGAGGCGAAGTGGAAGTACAGCGCCCCCTTCGTCATGCCCGCGGCGCCGGCGATCTGCCCCAGCGTCGCGTTGGCGTAACCCTTGCGGTTGAACATCTCCGCGCCCGCGTGGACCAGTCTCTGGCGGGTCCGCTGCGATCTGGCCTGCATCTCGGCTCCTCTCCTCAGCCGACGCGGCTGAGGCGCTCGCCGCCCCCGGCGGCGACCTGGTCGAAGGCGGGCTCCGGACCGGCCATCAGGATCGACCGCTGGAGGCGCCGCAGCCCGGCGGAGGGTTCGAGCCCCAGTTCCCGCACCAGCGCGGTGCGCAGCCGCTGGTAGACGTCGAGCGCCTCGCTGCGCCGGCCGGAGCGGTGCAGCGCCAGCATGAGCTGGCCGTGCAGGTTCTCGTGGGTGCGGTAGCGGCTGACCAGCATGGTCAGTTCGCCCAGCAGCTCGCGGTGCCGGCCGAGCCGGAGGTCGGCCTCGATGCGCTGGTCGAGCGCGCACAGCCGGGTCTCCTCCAGGCGCCGGGTCTCCATCTCGAGCTGCGATCCGGTCTGTACGTCGGCGAGGGCGGACCCGGTCCACAGCGCGAGCGCGTCGCGCAACTGCCGTGCCGCGCCCGGGAAGTCACCGGCGTCCATCGCCCGGTACCCCGTCCCCGCCAGCCGCTCGAACTCCCGTACGTCGCTGGTGCCGCCCCTGGTGTTGAGGAGGTATCCCCCGGGCGTGGTGACGAGGACGTCCTTGGCGGTACGCGGCTCGGCGCCCTCCGGGTCCTTCTCCAGGGCCGTGGCGATCAGGTCCCTGAGCTGGAGCACGTAGGTCTGGAGCGTGGTCCGCGCGCTGCGCGGCGGCCGGTCCCCCCACAGTTCCTCGATCAGCATGGCCACAGGCACGACCTGGTCGGCGTGCAGGGCCAGCAGAGCCAGGACCTGCCGCGGCTTCGGTGCCGTCGGCGTCACCGAGACCCCGTTCTCACGGACGGCCAATGCGCCCAGTACGTCGATATCCACGCCGTCTCCCCTGTTCGTGCATGAATCGTGGTCAGGTCGAGTAAAAAACAGGGCGGACGGTTTGTCAATATGAAACCGTCCGCGCTGTTTTCTCTTCAACGTTCTGCCTGCTCGGCCTACGCTCTGACCTCGCGTTTCTGCCAGGAGGCGCATGGCGAGACCCTCCACGCCCACGGCTTGGAGGGTCGTTCAATAGCCAAAGCAAGGAGGATGGCGGCGACGAAACAGCATGCTCAGTCGGTTGCGGCGGCGGGCACCGCGACGCCACCGTCGTCACCGGACCGCCCCACCGGACTCCCGGCCGGGCTCCCGGACCGGCCCCCCGCCGAACCGCCGACCAGCCTCCTGGCCGGACCCTCAGCCCCGGACGACGTGACGGGCAACAGCCCGCAGCGGCCCGCGAGTCCGGGCAGAACCAGGTCCCAGAACCCCGCGATCTTCTCCTCGGTCAGCCACTCGCGGTTCTCACCGCCGAGCACCTCGAAGCCCACGGTCGCGGCCACGATGGCGCACGCGGCACCGTCCGGTGACACCCCGTCGGCCAGGCCGCCCTCCTGATCGGCGCGCCGCAGCATCTCCTCGATCCACCGCTGCCACTCCCGCCTGAGCTGGGGTTCCTCCCCGCGCGCCAGGTCTCCGCCCAGCTCGAAACCGGCCCGGACGACGATGTCGTCGGCCAGCCGGTTCATCAGCTCGTGGGTCGTGTCCACGAGCATCTGGAGGGCACTCCCGCCGCCCTCCAGCACGCCCTTGGTGATACGGGCGACCGTCTCCGCCGCCTCGTCCTCCACGGCCCGGGCGAGCGCCTTCTTGTTCTCGAAGTGGAAGTGCAGCGCGCCGTTGCTGACCCCGGCCCGCCGGCTGATCGTCGCGAGTGAAGCAGGCGCGAAACCCTCCTGGGCGAACACCTCGGCGGCGGCACGGATCAACGACTGACGTGTGCGGGCCGCACGCTCCTGCTTGACCATCAATTGTCTCCTGGCTGCGGGACACGGCTGCACGTTCCCCCGTCCGGGGCCGGTCCCGCCGAGCCCCGTCGTACTCGTGGGTTACTGGGGCGGGTTGCCGTGCTTGCGGGACGGCAGGTCGGCGTGCTTCGTGCGGAGCATCGCGAGTGAGGCGATGAGCACGGAGCGGGTCTCG
>NZ_JBFAMP010000025.1:0-8355 GCF_040674455.1 Streptomyces sp. NPDC049837
GAAAACATCACACGCATCCTCGGCCAGGACGCCACCCTCGAACACGCCCGCCGCTACATACGCCAAGCACTCGGCCGCAACTCCACCACCACCCTCAACCTCGCCAAGCAGCACGCCGAGTCGGCCGCCGTCACCCGGTGACCTGACCGCTCGGCGAGGTTCACCCACAAGGGCCCCAGGAGGCACACGCCCCCTGGGGCCGTTGTCGTACCCGTCAACGACAAGCGACCGAAGCGACCCAAGCGACTGAACTCGGGACTCCTGTCGGCGTTCCCCAGTGGCGGGGTGCAGACGCACTGCACATCCGCTCCACAGTCGCTTGAGTCGCTTCGGTCGCTGACCCGGCCCGGAGGACGTCGGTCGCTGCTCGGTCGCTGGGCCCGGAAGCGCCCCGCGTGGCGCAGCGACTGAAGAAGAGCGACCGAAGCGATTCTCGGTCGCTCGTGGGTCTCAAGAAAAAGCCCAGGTCAGAGGGGGTCTCTTGGCTGATCAGCGACTGAAGCGACCGAAGGTCCGGGTATATCAAGACATTCGCGCGTGCGCGTGTATGCGCGTGCGCGTCATATATAGAGGCCTTGAGTCGCTTCAGTCGCTGTTTTGGTTTGCGCAGGGCATCTGACGTGCTGTTTCTTGGAGCGACTGACGGAGCTACCGAAGGAACTCCAGTCGCTGGTGGTTCGTTGCTTCAGTCGCTGGCGGTTCCCACCCCGACACGACGGGGTGTTTCTTCCCCAGAGACCCCTGGGTCACCACAGCTTCGCTAATCTATGTTCGTCGTTGAGTCGCTTCGGTCGCTGATGGGGGATGCGCATGGCTCATGAGCTGTGGGTTTCGCGCAGCGACTCAGGGCAGTCCGACTCCTCGCCCGCGGTCGCTCCGCAGAACCTGGCCATCGCCAGGTGGTGTGCCAGCCGTGGCTGGCCGGTCCACCCGCTGGCCCCGGGACGCAAGACGCCCGCGGCCAACTGCGAGGCGTGCCGTCAGCCTGGCCACACCCACCAGGGATGCGCCTGCCTCCAGGCTGGTCGCTGGTGCCACGGATTTCACGCGGCCACTCTGGACTTCGCCCGTATCGAGCAGTGGTGGGCCCGCAGCCCGGGCCTCGGGGTCGGGGTCGCCTGCGGCCCGGCCAACCTGGTCGTCATCGACATCGACGCACACGAGCAGCAATTGCCCGACCGCGACCGGCTGCTGCCCGGTATCCCCATCCCCGGCGGCGTGAACCTGGTCGGACTGGCCAACGGCTTCCACATGCTGGGCGTGCTGGCCGCCCTGCGGGGCGCCACCAGCCCGGCGGACGACGACACCACCCTGCGTGTGCGCACGCCCTCCGGAGGCCTCCACGTGTGGTACCGCGCCCACAGCAGCCACCGCTGGCAGTGCTCGACCGGATCGGGCAGCGGGCGCGCCCTGGCCTGGCAGGTCGACGTCCGCGCCCACGGCGGGTACATCGTCGCCCCGGGCACCACCACCTCGGCCGGCACCTACACGCCCGTCGGCCCGGTACGCGAGCCCGCGCCCCTGCCCAACTGGCTGGCGCACGAACTGGACCGTACCGGGCACCTCCCGCCCGCCCACGTGCCCGCCCCGCGTCCCGTGCCGCCCAGGGCCCGCCAGGCGGTCATCGCGGCCGGCGGAGGCCGTCACGCGGCAGGCAGGGCCCTGGCCACCGTACTGAGCGAGGTGACGGCCTGCGCGGCCGTCCCCGAGGGCGCGGCCTTCTCCGCGAAGCTCAACCGCGCCGCCTACACCGCCGGCGGGCTGGTCGCCGCCGGGCACCTGACCGCCGGGGACGCCGAACAGGCCCTGAGGGACGCCGCCGAGCAGGCCCGCCCCGGACAGGAACGCCGCTACAGCGCCATCATCCGCAGTGGCCTGAACGCCGGTTCGCTGCGGCCGCTCTCCCCGGGGGGCCGCGCATGACCTCCCGCAACGACAACGCCCTCTTCGACGCCCAGGCGGTCGCCGCGCAGATCCTCGCCCAGGTCCCCGCCCCGCTGCCCGCCCAGGGCGGCGAGTCCGGCGTCGGCTCCCCGCCGCCCGGCGAGACGTCCCCCGGCGGCGAAGGGGCCGCCGGTGAGGCGACCGCCGCGGGTCTGCTGCCCGACACCCTCACCGACCGCGGGAACGCCAAGCTGTTCGTGAAGCTGTACGCCAACGACTACCGGCACGTCCCGGGCCTCGGCTGGTACCGCTGGGACAGCACCCGCTGGCAGATCGACGAGGACGACACCGTCATCTGGGCCGCCGGAGACCTGGCCGAGAGCATCGCCTCCACCGACCCGCGCGGGGTGTTCACCGGCTCGGCGCTCCAGCAGCACCGCCGCCGCGCCCTGAGCACCAGCGGCATGAACGCCATGCTCACCCAGGCCAAGGCCGCCCCCGGCATGGTGCTCAACGCCGCCCGCCTGGACGCCGACCCGTACGCCCTGTGCACCCCCGCCGGCATCGTCGACCTGCGCACCGGGCTGATCCGCACGCCCGACCCCAACAAGGACTTCCACTCCCGCTCCACCAGCGCGGCCCCGCAGCCCATGCCCACGCCGCGCTGGCACCGGTTCCTCACCGACACCTTCGGGGAGGACGCGGACGGCGCGGAGATGGTCGACTTCCTGCACCTGCTGCTGGGCTACTCGATCACGGGAGACGTCGGCGGGCAGGTCATGCCGTTCCTGTTCGGCTCCGGCAAGAACGGCAAGTCGGTCCTGCTGGACGTCCTGATGAAGCTGCTCGGCGACTACGCCGACGCGGCCCCGCCCGGGTTCCTGATGGCCCGCCCCTACGAGGGCCACCCCACCGACCTGGCCGAACTGCACGGCCGCCGGGTCATCGTGTGCAGCGAGGTGAAGCCCGGGGACAAGTTCGACGAGGCCCGCGTCAAGCTCCTCACCGGCGGCGACCGCATCAAGGCGCGCCGGATGCGGCAGGACTTCTTCAGTTTCGAGCCGACGCACAAGCTGTGGCTGCTGGGCAACCACCGCCCGGAGGTCGGCACGGGCGGCTTCGCGTTCTGGCGCCGGATGCGGCTCATCCCGTTCGAGCGGGTGGTCTCCGACGACCGCAAGATCGACAACCTGGCGGACATCCTGGTGACCGAGGAGGGCCCAGGCATCCTCAACTGGCTCATCGAGGGCGCCCGCCGCTACCTGGCCGGCGAGAAGGACCTCACCGGCCCCGAGCGGGTCCGGATCGCCACCACCGCGTACGCCGAGACCGAGGACCACACCGGGCGGTTCATCAGCGAATCCTGCCGAATCGACCCGGATCTGCGCGCGGAACAGGCAGCGCTCTACGCGGCGTACAAGACCTGGTGTCACAATGAGGGGGCACCGGCCATCTCGTCCCGTGCCTTCGCGGCCAGGGTCCGCGAAGCGGTGGGGCTGGCGTCGCCGAAGGAGATGATCCTGTCCAACCAGCGGAAGTACTACCCGGGCATCGGACTGCTCGCTGACCAGGAGACGGCATGAGCGCCCTCATCGCAGAGGACGAGATCATCCACGAGGTCGACCTCATCTGGCTTGAGGACATCGCCGACCTCGACTACGTACGACAGAGCCTCGACCGGCTGCCGACCCGTCGGGGGAAGCCCGCCTACCACCGCGACGGCCGCATGGTCGGGTACGCGCTGCTGGGGCCGGGCGCCAAGCCGTCGCGCTCGTCCGGCACGTTCCGTCGCCGGGTCTTCTGGCTGCTTCCGCACGACCGCGACAGCGAACCCGACGGTCTGTACGCCACCGGAGCCCCCGCCGAGGCGGTGGACCCGCGCACGCTCGCGCCGGGCAGCAAGGGCCGCAAGACGGCCCGCTCCGAGGGCGGCCCTCCCTCGTCGGCGATGCGGGAACTGGGCATAACCCTGCCGCTGTAGCCGTCGCCCGTTTCCGCGGGATGGCTCATTGTCCGGTTCATTGTCCGGTTCATTGCAAAGAACCGGACACCCGGTATATTTCCGCTTGGCCGGATGGACGGCATGGGTGCCGGGCCGCCGCTACAGGGGGAGATCGGGGATGGGCAGCCTGACGCGTGCGCAGGTACTGGTGGCCGGGGGAGGGCCGGTCGGCATGCTGGTCGCCGCCGAACTGGCCGGACAGGGCGTCGACGTCCTGCTTCTCGAGTCGGAGAAGGACACGTCCGAAAGACCGAGAGCGACCACCCTCCATGCCCGGACGGTCCAGTGCCTGGCCCGACGGGGCTACCTCCCCGCCCCCGAACCGGGAGAGGGCGGCGTCGCGGTCACCATGCCCTTTCACTTCGCGGGCATACCGGGGCTGTCCATCACCGCCCCCGCCGGCGAACCGAACCCCATCTGGAAAGTCCCCCAGGCGGATCTGGAGCGGCTCTTCGAGGCCGAGGCGCGCGCCCGGGGAGCCCGGATCCTGCGCGGTCACCGGGTGACGGACGTGGCGCAGGACGCGGCCGGCGTACGGGTCACCGCGACAGGACCCGAGGGGTGCGCGACGTACGGCGGCACGTATCTGGTGGGGGCGGACGGTGCGCGCAGCACCGTCCGCCGCCTGGCCGGAATCGCCTCCGAGACCTGGCCGGCGACCGTGTCCGCGATGATGGGGCTCGTCCGGTTCCGCGACCGGGACACCGTGCCCCCGGGCTGGCACCGCACTCCGCGTGGCTGGCTCGTCGTCAAGGAAGAGCCCGACGGCAGCGCTCATGTGCGCACGGTCGGCTGTCCGCCCGCGCCCGCCGACCGTCACCTGCCGCTGACCCTGGAGGAATTGAGCGGGGAGGTGTCGCGCATCGTGGGACGGGACATCGCGATGGCCGACGCCCGCTGGCTCAGCAGGTTCAGCGATTTCACCCGCCTGGCCCGGACATACCGGGAAGGAGCCGTCTTCCTGGCCGGGGACGCCGCCCACGTGCATTTCCCGGTGGGCGGTCAAGGGCTGAGCACCGGCCTGCTGGACGCGCTCAACCTGAGCTGGAAACTGGCCCTCGCGGTGCGGGGCGGCGCGGGTGACACCCTGCTCGACACCTATGACACGGAACGCCGCGTGGCGGCCCGGCGGGTCATCGACAACACCCGGGCGCAGGTCGCGCTGATGCGCCCGGACCTCGGGCTCGACCCCCTCCGGACGCTGCTCGGCGGCATGCTGACCTCGGACCGGGGCAACGACTACCTAAGCGGCATGATCAGCGCCCAGGACACGGTGCTCCCGGCAGGTAGCGCCTCCCTGCTGGAAGGAACGTTTCTTCAAAACGCTGTTCTGTACACGCCGGAAGGACGGTCGGACGTCATCGGTCTGCTGCGCGAGGGCAAACCGCTCCTGCTGCTCTTCGGCGAGGAGGGCAACCGGTACCTGGACGCGGCACGGGACTGGGCGGCCATCGTGCGGGTGGTCCACTGCGTGCCGACCGGCGCCGTGCCCTGCGCGGCCCTGCTGGTGCGACCCGACGGGTACATCGCCTGGGCCTCGGACGGCGGCGGACTGGCCGACACGCTGAGGGCGTACTTCGGCGAGGAGACGGTGACCGGTGCTGTGAGCAGTTCGGTGACCGGTGCGGTGACCGGCACGGAGGCGGTCCCCGGCGGCGACCCGGAGGCCGTGCCCGGTTCCTGCTAGGTGGCCGGCCGGGGTCCGGCCGGCCGGAGCCGGCCGACCGGGCTCAGCCGACCGGCACCTTGTCCAACTCCTCCAGCGCCTCGGCCAGTTCGGTGTAGACCGTCGCTCCCCGCGTACGGGACAGGTCCACCGAGGTGAGGATGGAGGACAGCACCACCGTGGGCATCAGGTGGCGCAGCAGGGCGCACACCCGGTCGGGGAGGTCCTGGTAGTCGCTGACCGCCTGGGACATCGCCTGGATGCCGGCGAAGCTGCCCACGAGGACGTCGGCGGTCTCGGCGGGCACCACATGGGGGAGCAGCTCGCCCTGGAGCTGTGCCTGCTCCAGGAGATGGCGCATGACCTCGCCCCACCGGAGGAAGGGGCCGCTGCGGTCGAGGTCATGCGCCTGCTGGTCCAGGGACAGCCGCACACCGGCGCGCACCATGGGGTCGGTCTGCAGCCGGTGGGCGTGCAGCATGACCGTGTCGACGAGCTCCTGCGTCTTGCAGGCGCGGTCCGGGACGACGAGGCGCTGGTCCTGCTCGCCGAGCACGCCCTGGGCCAGGTCCTCCTTGGACTGGAAGTGGAAGTACAGGGCTCCCTTGGTGACACCGGCCGTGGTGAGGATCTCGGTGATCGTGGCTGCCTGGTACCCACGCTCTTCGAACACCTTGGCCGCTGCCGACAGAATCGCCTGACGTGTACGGATGGCTCGGTCTTGCTTCGCCACTTTCGCCTCCTCCACCTGCTTCGTATGCCGGGCGGTAGCCCGCGCAAAAAAACCGCCGAGTTTGTATCTTACAGGGTACGGCGGTAACACGGCCGGGGGCGACCTGGCCGGTTCCGGAACAGTGGCTGGAATTGGCCCGTCGGGAGGCGGGGCGGCGCGACCGGCACACGTGCGCGCGCTGACCGGCCGGGGGCCGGTCAGCGCGGGGGAAGTGCGGGGGAGCAGGCGTCGCCGGACAGGGTGGAGCGCGGCGGGAGGGGGATCGTGCGAGGGGGTGACGGGACGGGGCGGCGGTGCGACGGCCGATCAGCGGGTCGGCGACGGTGCGGTCACCGTGGAGGTGAACACCGGCGCACCCTCCTGATGGCCGGTTACGAGCACTGCCTGCCGCCCGTCCGCGCCCGCGTCGGCCAGCCGGCGGGCCTCGATCATGCAGGGGGCGGTCAGTTCGGCGTAACGGCTGAAGTCGCTCGCGATGCCGATGGGGAGGAGGTCCGACTGGCCCAGTACAGCGGCCGCCGCCTGGCGAGCGGCTTCGACGAGGACCATGCCGGGGACGTGGTCGACCGGGTGGTCGAACAGGACGTGGTGGCGGGTATCGGCGCGCAACTGCCAGCGTCTCGCCTCGCCCACAGGGGAGAGCACCACGTCGATGGGCGACATGCGTCCGACGCTCTGGGGTGAGGTCGGGGCGGTGAGGGGCAACTGGGCCCGGCCGCCGCTGAGGCCGCGGCCCGCGCGCAGCCGTCGGTACACCGCCGGTGTGGTGCAGGTGTACGAGGCGCTTCCCGTCACGGCCACCTGTCCGTTGCGCCTGATCACCGTCTCGTAGCGCAGCCCCGTCAGACTGCCGCCGCGCCTCTTGACCTCCGTACAGACGACGTCGATGTCCAGTGCGGCGGGCGCGTTGCCGATGCGGAGCTGGTCGGGATCGACGGCGTACTCAAGGTCCCACATCAGGAAGTGGTGGCCGAGCGGGACGCCGAACTCCGCGTGCGCGAGGAGCGAACCGATCTGACGGATCGTCTCCGCGGCGAGCAGGGGGTCATGGTGCTCGCCGATGGGGCTGAAGAAGCTGTGCCCACGCGGCCATTGAGCGGTGACCTCGAAATGGAGGTCATCCTTGCGCTTCCAGTCTGTGAGCATGACCTCGGCGACGGCCGCCCGGTGGACGAACTCCTTGGGAACGGTGGTGGTGAGGGTGGGGAAGCGGAACGAGGGGGGTGCGGGCGTGGAAGCCGTCTTGCCGTCGAGGGTGGACTCAGCACTCACCGCTGGGTAATTCGCCTGAAACGTGGTCATAGTCATTGTTCCCCCAAGGATGACGGTGACGGAAGGTGATGGTGAGGCGCCTTCCTGCACCGAAGATACATACCACCCGGTTTAATTTCTACTACTCCTCCGCACTTCTGGCGGCTGTTAAATGGACTCTCCAACTCCGGTTGGGGGTCCGGTTCCGGCCTCCGGAGGCCGCCCAGGTCAGGCCGCCCCGAGTCGTTCTCGACCCAACGTCGATTCCGCTCCAGGACCGTGTGTCGATGGCAGAGGAGGACTCGCGTGAGTGGATTGGGCAGTAATACGGCCGATTTGGTGAGGGTGGAACGGGGCCGTGTGAACGAGGAGGAACTGACCGCTGTAGCGGCGGCGTTGCTGTCCGTTCTGGCCAGGAACCGGAATGCGGTCGACGTGTCGCGGGGCGAGGTGTCCGATGGGTCGGCCGGGTGGCGGCGGTGGGAGCAGACGCCGTATCGGGCGCCCCATAGCTGGCGTTGAAGTGCCGCCTTCGATGCTCGCGGAAGGTTTGGCAGCCGTCTCTTGCGGCTAGAAAACCGCGAGGTCGGTTTGTTAAAGTGGAGTCGGTGTAAAGGGAAGCATGTCGAGAGGGGCTGTGGCATGTCGGTGAGGGAACGTGCTGCCTTGGGGGAGCCCGCCGACGCGCGCGGGCGAGTCGCCGAACTGCACGAGATCCGTGAACAGGCTCTGCGTGGCCCGAGCGACCGGGCGACCGAGGCGCAGCACGCGAAGGGCAAGCTGACCGCTCGTGAGCGCATCGAGCTGCTGCTGGATGCG
>NZ_JBFAMP010000026.1:0-8319 GCF_040674455.1 Streptomyces sp. NPDC049837
ACCCTCTCCGCCCCCGAGGACCTGAACAAGTGTAACAGCCCCCCCCCCGCCAGGGGGGCGGGTTTGTTCTCCCACTCCCACCCCCCCCCCCCCGGGGGCCCGCCCCCCCCCCCTGCTCGGCGCCAGATCGGGCCCGGGCGGGTTGCCCCGGGTGCGGAGGGCGTAGTCAGGGCCGCCGGCGGAACCCGTGCCCGTCGTCGCACCGCCATAACACCGTCTTGTGAGAGCCGGGACCGATCCTCGCCAGGTCCAGGTCGGCGTTCAGCTCCGGGTGCCACTGGGCGGCGATGGCCGGGTGCTCGTTGACCAGGAATCGGGTGCGACGTGTCATGAGTACGCACCGTAGGGCGCGCCACTGACATGCCCTTGCCGAGGTCACCAGGCTGGAGCGATTCGCCGGCGGGAGATCGGGTCAAACGCCATGAGTATGATCGCCGTCACTCTTCGGGCCGTTGTCAGTGGGCGAGCGGAGAATCACCGGATGGCCCATGAACCGGCGGAGGCCGGCGAGTCCGAGAGCCTCGCCGTCTCCTTACGCACTTACCTGTCCGAGACCGGCTTTTCCTTCACCGGCCTGACCGGCAAGGAGGCGACCCAGTCCATCACCCGGGCGGTGGTGCAGTGGGTGGGAGCGTCGGGGTGGAGGTGCAGAGCGGAGGCGCAGATCCGCTACATCGACCCGCCTCGTCTGAAGCACGGGGGTTGCATCGCCTACTGGTCGCCGTCCTGGTCTGCCTACCTGGACCTGCGCGTGATCCGCAAAGACGGCCCACCGATCGCCGTGGAGATCGACCGCGCGGACGAGAGCACCGCCGTGGACAAGCTTCGAGACGAAGCACTCCGCGGGGCGCCCCGCGCTGTGGATCCGTTGGCATGGAGCGCTGCGTGCCGAGCTCCCGGCCGGTGTGGCCCATCTGCACCTGCCCACGCGGTCCAGCAAAGCGCCCTTGCGGTACTCGCTGGCCCCGGTGGCTGGCACCGAGGCGATCACCCTCGGCCCGCCCGTCACCCCGGAGGCCCGAGCGGACGCTCTGCGGCGAGACCAGCAGCGGATCGCGGACGAGAAGCGTGCTGCTGCCCGCCCCCAGGCCGGGCCCCACTCGCTGCTATTGGTGAACTCCGGCCTTCACGGTGAGCAAGCCAGGATGATATGACTACGTTGCGTGATATCGCGTGGCGGCTCGGTATCGGGGGCGGTGAAGTGTGGCGGGGGAGCTGCAGCCAGGCAGGGACGGCGCGAGGCCGGTCTTCGAGAACATTCCGGAGCCGGCCTCGCCTCCGGTGGTGGTCACCGCTCCACAGGGCGCTCCTACCTTCACCCCGCAACAGCTCCTGGCCCATGTCTACAAGGCCGACGACTGGGAGGACTTCACCGTCGAATGGGTCCGGGCATTCGGCCTATGGAACGGGCGACCCTATCTCCGGGTGAAGAGAATGGGCGGGGCAGGCGACCGAGGAGCGGACGTCGCGGCCTGTCTGACTCCCCAGGGCACTGCTGGGGAGTGGCACTGCTACCAGTGCAAGCACTACAGCAAGGCGCTGACGCAGAGCGATGCATGGCCCGAGATGGTCAAGATCTTCACGGCGAAGGTGCTGGGCGAGTACGAGCTGCCCGCTCGGTACGTCTTCGTGGCACCGAAGATCGGCCAGACCCTGGATCGGCTCCTCCTCCATCCTCCAAAACTGAAGAAGGACTTCCTCGAAGCCTGGGACAAGGCGGACTCTAAACTCGGGACCGATCTTGACCCGGCCGTACGGCAGGCTGTCGGGGACCTCGCTCGGCAGACGGACTTTTCGATGTTCGAGGCCGCGGACATCGACAACATCCTGGAACTGCACGCGACGACCCCGCACCACGTGCGGCGTTTCCCGGAACAGCTCAGGCCACGTCCAGACGCCGATCCGGCGCCCGCAGAACAGAGGGCTGACGAGGCCGTCTACGTGCAAAAGCTCCTGGACGTCTACAACGAGAAGTACGGCCTCAGCCTGGAGACCCTTGCCCAGGCTCGCGAGCACGAGCGGATCAACCGGCACTTGGCCCGACAACGAGAGGCGTTTTTCCACGCAGACGCATTGTGGGTCTTCGCCCGCGAGAGCGTCCCCGAGGCCACCTACAAGAAGATCGAAACGAACCTGTACAACGCCGTGGTTGACATCGAGGACCGCGACTACAACTGCGGACACGACCGCCTGGACGCCGTCCTGGACGCCGCCGCAGCCCACCAGCCCAACCCACACAACGTCCTCGCCCCCGTCGTGGAAGTCATCGACCTCAAGGGCCTCTGCCACCATCTGGCGAACGACCACAAGCTGACCTGGTGCAAAGAGGAGTCCGCGTGAATCCTCTCAACAGCGCCCTGGAAGTCGGCGTCCGCGCCTTGGTCCTACTGTCCGAGACCTTCCCCCGCCGCCTGGACGTCGCCCAGCTCGTCTACCTCGACCACGCCATGCTCCACAGCGGCGACCTCGACGACGGCCCATCCAGCCTCCACCCAGACCTCCCCGTCGGCCCTGGCGAACTCGGCTTGCGCCGGCGCCTCATCGAGCAGGGACTCGTCGTGCTGATGCGTGCCGGCCTCGCCGACATGACCGCCACCGACGATGGCTTCCTGTACGGAGCCACAGAGGAGGCCGCCAGTTTCCTCAACGTCCTGGAAGCCCCCTACGTCGGGCTCCTCACGGAACGGGCCTCCTGGCTAGTCAGCACCTACATGCACGAAGAAACGGACGTCCGCGACGGCATGAAGCAGATCACCCAGCGCTGGTTCGACCGCCTCACCGCTGACACGCCGCACTCAGCCGAAGGGGACGTCCTGTGAACAGGCTGACGCTGGTACACCTGACATTCTTCGGAGTGGGCAAGCCCCCCGCGACCGTTGAGTTCAGCCCGGGCCTGACGGTCATCTACGGCGCTTCCGAGACGGGCAAGTCCTACATCGAGAAGTCCGTGGACTACATGCTGGGCGCCAGCGAGCTCAAGCCCATCCCGGAGGACAAGGGCTACAGCCGCATCCTGCTCGGGCTTCGAGTAGACGATGGCAGGGTCCTGACCCTCTCCCGGGGGCTCGCGGACAGCACCATCGACGTGTTCAACAGTGATCTGCGCAAGCTCACCACGGCGCCGGCCGATGCCACGCTCAACTTCAAGCACAGCTCCACCTCTCAGCGGAACATCTCCCGATACCTCCTCAAGCTGCTGGGAATCGACGGCCTGAAGATCCTCCGGAACTCGCGCGGTGAAGTACGGCTGCTCAACTTCCGGGACCTGGCCCGACTGTCCGTCATCAATGACTCGCGTATGGCCGGAGAGCGGTCCCCGGTCCTCACCACAGGGCTGCCGCAGAACGAGACTGGCGAGAAGTCAGTCCTCAAGCTCCTTCTCACCGGGCAGGACGAACCAGTCGGCCCGACTGCGCCCGGCACGGTGGAGAGGAAGGTCGGCAAAGGCCAGGTTGAGATCCTCGACCGCCTCATCGACGACAACCGCGGAAAGCTCACCATCGCCACGAATCAGTCCGAGTTGCGTGAGCAGATGGCTCGCCTGCAGAGCTCACTGGACAACGCCACAGCTAGATCCGGTCGGCTCATCGCCTCCCGCTCCGCGCTCGTGCAGCGTCGCCGTGACCTGGAAGCCAGCGACAGCGCCAATCAGCAGCGCGCCAGCGAAGTGCGTCAACTTCTGGCCCGGTTTGCACTGCTACGGGAGCAGTACGAGTCGGACCTCGAACGCCTGCGCATGGTCGGTGAAGCTGGGAATCTTCTGGGCTACTTCCAGACCGGCACCTGTGTCTTTTGTGGTGCAGAACCAGAGCATCAGCACCCTGGGCATCACCTTGCTGAGACAACACAACTGGCAGCGGCTGTTGCCGCTGAGACCCGGAAGACTACGGAGCTGCACCGCGACCTCCTCAGCACGATCGAAGACCTCGAGGCTCAAGCGGTAGATCTGACCGCGGAGAGCTCCCGCCGCGCTGACCAGCTCACAGCCATCGACAGTGAACTGCGTGCACTTGAGGAGCAGCTCGAACCACTTACGACAGACACCAGCGAGGTCCTCGCAGCTCGCTCACGCCTGGAGCAAGAGTTGGCTATCCACGCCCAGATCGAGCAGCTCGAAGAGATGAAGGCATCACTGTCGAATGCCCTGCCCACCCCGCCACCGGCCAGACGGGACGGCATTCCCGCTGTCGAGGTCTCAGACTTCGAGCAGGCGATTCACCAGACGCTTCAGGCCTGGCAGGTACCCGGAGAGAACCGCGTCACCTACAACGCGACCAGTGCAGAGATCGCAGTCGACGGGCGGCCCAGAGGGAGCCGGGGCCAGGGCATGCGGTCCATCATCCACGCGGCCTTCGCCGTATCACTGGCACGCCGCAATACTGCTCGCGGTCTGATCCACCCTGGATTCGTCGTGCTCGACTCGCCCGTGCTCACCTACCGACAGCCTGAGAATCGGGAAGCTGATCCGGAGCTGATGACCTCCGACGTTGTGGAGCACTTCTACCGAGACCTGCTCGACGACCCTCCGGGCCAGGTCATCATAATCGAGAACGGCACTCCGCCCGCCACCATCGCCGAACGTGCCAGGATCTACGCCTTTGACGCCGACGGTTCCGAACGTCTCGGCTTCTTCCCGCCCCAAGATGAGCCACCCACGGGCTGACCGTAGACCAGATTGGCGAGTGGCCGGCCATGCTGCGGCCGACCACTCTCCAGCCAGCACTACGCCCACTCCACTCCGAGGTCTCGCAGCGTGGCTAGATGCTCCTGGGTGAGCTTGTCGCGGCGGCTCTTGGTGTTCGAGACCCACACGCCCAGCTTCACGGTCACCGGCTCCTCCCCGTCGACGGCGATCTCCTCGGCGTGGCTGCGCGGCACCGGCCGGTCCGGACCTTTCCGCTCCACCCACTGCGCGAGGGCCGTCAGGCCGCGCTGAAACGCCTGCTGCGCCTTGCTCGGCCCCCTTCGCCGTACGCCCAGTTGCCGGGGCGGCAGGGGGCGCCTCCAGCGGCTTGACGCCCAGCGTGGACAGCCGCTCCTGTTGCTCGGCCTGGAGCCGAGCCCAGACGGCCGGCTGCTTCTGCTGCTGGAACCACTTGCCGATGTCGTCGCCGTCCATCAGCACGCCGGGCTGGATCTCGGGCAGGCTGCCGTCGGCTTCGACCAGGCCGCGAGGACCCGGTAGTGGCGCTGCCAGTCCAGGGGCCAGGGGCAGTTCCAGTCCGGGTCGATGGCGGTGAGCTGCGCCGCGCGTACGGCGGCCCGCTCCGGGTCCTTTCCCAGGCCGTTCTTCGCCCCATTCCGGCGGAGGTTCGCCATGTGCTGCCCGACGGGCACCATGGCCTCGCCCTCGCCCCACACCGCGTCCTGCTGGGGCGCGAGGTGCCCGGTGGCCCGCCGGTACGACCGGAGCGCGGCGAGCTTGGCCTCCCACGCCTCCTCGCCCGGCTCCCACACCATCCCGGCCTCGTCGAGCAGCTCCTTGGCGGATCGAGCTCACCGGCGCGCAGCGTCTTGCGCTGCTGGTGCCCCCACCTCCCCAGGGGGAAGTCCTTGGTGACGCCGACCTCGACCTCGACGTCGTAGGGAACGGCGTACAGGCCGGTGATCTCGTTCTCCTTCCGCCAGCGCAGCAGCGCCTGGTAGCCCTCCAGCCACACCAGCGACTCCGGCCGGTACACCCGCGTACGCAGGAACGCCGCGATGGTGGCCGCGTCGCGCAGGGTGGAGAAGTGGAGCAGTGGGGACTCGGCAGCGGCGTCGGTGTCGTCCTGCTTCTGGTCCTCGCCGTCGGCCCCGACGATCGGCCCGTCCTGATCGCGCCGGATGTGCGCCTTGCGCTTGCCGCTGGTGAGGGCCCGGGAGTCGAGCTGCTCGACCAGGCGCTCATCGTGGCTGCGCAGGCCCTGGAGGACGGCTACGAGGGGGCGGAAGCTGGCGTTGGCGACCATGTCAGTCGGGTCCTCGCCGGGCTGGAGGAAGACGGGCACGATGATGTGGGCGACCTTCTTGGTGCCGTCGCGGTTCAGGCGGAGCGCCCGGCCGATGTTCTGCACGATCTCTACCTGGGAGCCACGGGTGTCCGCGAAGTAGATGGCCTCCACGCCCCGCTCGCCGGTGATGTCCACACCTTTCTCGAGGACACGCACGGACGCGTGGAACGCCCGGTGCACTCGGTGGCCGGCCGCGTCGATGCTGTTGGCGAAGTGGCGCAGGACCTGGCGGCGCTCGGACACGAAGTGGTCGCCACCGAGCCCTGCCGACCACACCCGGCCCGGGGGTATGTGGCGTCTGGCCTCTGGCTCGTAGAAGGCCGGGCGATCGACGAGGGGGGAGCTGGTCTACGGCGGCCAGGTCGTCGTCTGAGGCGTCGTCGGGGTAGGGCCCGGCTGGAGTATGCGGCAGCTTCTCCGTGAACGTGGCGGCCTCCTCCACCTTCTGGTGGAACGGTCTGGTGCCTGGTATCGGGCCGTTCCTGGTCGGGCTGGTTCCCGTGTCTTGCCTGTGCTGGTTTGCGTTGGTGGTGCGTGAACCGTATCCACGTTACTGGCGCGCTGGCGTTGCTTACCGCCGTCATCAGTGCCCTCGTCATCGCTGCACCCGCGAGCGCTACCTCCGTCATCGGCTTCGGCAATGCGGCTTTCGACAATGCCTGCGTCAACATCGGTGGCCCTCGTACCGCTGGTGCTACGAAGCAGCACAGCGGCATCATCACTGGCCTCGGTGTCGCCCTGCCCGTCGGCAGCCCAGGCAACCAATGCGGCACCCTGGGACTGCCAACCATCCTCCACGAGGAGCTCGGTGTGGACGTGATGGGCACTGTGACAGGCGGGGAACTTTAGCCGCACGGCTGCTCCCGTGCGGGCTGGCGTCGTCGTAGAGCCGGTCGCCGTGCCTGCCGGCGTTCGTGCAGGGTGCCTGAGGGTCGCTGTCGTACCAGGGACTGCTGCCAGCCCCGCATGGTCGTTACTGTGAGCCCCGTGCGCGATGTGACGCTGCGCCCCTACACCCTGGCCGATCAGGCGGTGGTGGTGGAGCTGGTCAATGCCGACCGGCTGCCGGGTCAGCCGCACGCCACGCCCGCCATGTTTGGTGAGGCGCTGGCGGGGCGCTCGCCCGTGGATGGGGGCTGGTGGGCCGAGCTCGACACCCCGGCCACCCTGGTGGCTGTGGACTCCATGGGCGCGGTTGTCGGGGTGGTTTCGTACGCGCTGCGCCCGAAGGACGGCACGGGGCAGCTCCTGTGGCTGCACTGCCGGGAACGCCCGGACGTCGCCGACGCGCTGATCCGGCACACCGTGACCGCCCTCGCGCCCCGGCCGGTGCACGCCTTCCACTTCGCCTCCGCCCTGTCCCTCGGTCTGGAGGCCCTGCCGGTCCGGCACCGGCCCGCCACGGCCGCCGCGCTGGAGCGCGCCGGGTTCACGGGCGAGCGCCTGTGGCGGTATATGCGGGCCGACCTCCCCGTGCCTGGCCTGCCCCGCCTGCCGGATGTCAAGGTGGGCGCCGACTCGGGAGGCAAGGACGCCCGGCGCCTGGTGGCCCGCAAGGGCCTGAGGACAGTCGCTGAGGCAGTCGTTGGCCTGCCGGTTCAGGGCACGGGTGTGCTGTGGTGGATCGGTGTCGAACCGCACGCACGCGGGCAGGGACTGGGCCGTGCCATGCTCGGTTCCGCCCTGGACGTCCTGGCCGGGCTCGGCGCCACGCAGGTGATCCTGTACGTGGACGACGACGCCCCGCCGGGGGACGAGCGTGACCGGACAGCGGCGAACGCTCTCTACGAGTCAGCAGGGTTCACCGAAATCGACCGGCTGTACTCCTACACCCTGTGATACGCCAGCACGTGGCTGTCCAAGCCGCCAGGAGACTGTCCCGTGACCCCGTGTTGGGTGAGTGCTTGTCAGGTCCCGTCGACGCAGCTTGCACGGGACAAGTGACGCGGTGGATGCCGTCGGCATGAGCAGAGCTGCGCCCGCCCTGCGCCAGACTCGATCCACGCATCGAAATGAAGCATCGTGCTACGGTGTGAAGCCCGGCGCTGCAAGGCTACCCACCTCAAGCCCCGCCGCCGGGCAGTAGCGAGCACCCTCCTCGTGCTGCTGCCCGCGTCAGCGGGCGTACCCGGGGAGCGAAGCGGACCGGATACCTGACGCAGACTCAAACCCCTTCGCAAAAATCCAGCCAGAGCCCCCAGGGCCGGGGCCGGGGAGCGAAGCGAGCCGGACCACCCCCGCGAAGCGGGCCTACGCCGAGCGAAGCGAGACGGGTATCCCTAGCCTCCCGCGAAGCGGGAGGCGTCTCACGGCCGAGCGAAGCTCG
>NZ_JBFAMP010000027.1:0-7070 GCF_040674455.1 Streptomyces sp. NPDC049837
GGTACTGCAGGGGGGACCCTGTGGGAGAGTAGGACGCCGCCGAACAATTATTGTGGGGAAGCCCCGCACCTTATGGTGCGGGGCTTTTCTGCGTTTACAGTCGTGTTATGCGCTATGAACTGGTCATTTTCGACAACGACGGCGTCCTCGTCGACAGCGAGCCCCTCTCCAACACCATCCTGGCCGCCTACCTGACCGAGCTCGGGCACCCCACCTCGTACGAGGACTCCCTGCGGGACTACATGGGGGCCGCCGTGCACCGCGTACATGACCTCGTCCTGGAGCGGACCGGGCTGCGGTTGCCCGAGGACTTCGACGAGACGTTCCACGCGCGCGTGTTTGCCGCTTTCGAGCGGGAGTTGGTGGCCGTCGCCGGGGTTCCGGAGGTGTTGGAGAAGCTCGTCGCCGAGGGGGTGCCGTACTGCGTGGCCTCGTCCGGGAGTCATGAGCGGATTCGGGTGGGGCACCGGAAGACCGGGCTGGACCGGTGGTTCCGGGAGGGCAGTGTCTTCAGTGCCCAGGACGTGGGGCGGGGGAAGCCGGCGCCGGATCTGTTCCTGCACGCGGCCGAGCGGATGGGGGTGGCGCCGGAGCGGTGTGTCGTCGTCGAGGACAGTCCGCTGGGAGTCCAGGCGGCGCTGGCGGCCGGGATGGACGTGTACGGGTTCACGGCGATGACGCCGGCCGAGCAACTGGTGGGGGTCAAGGGCTGCTTCGACGACATGGGGCAACTGGTCGAGCTGCTCGTGTGATCGGCCTACCCAGGGGTAGCCCGGCGGCCTACGCTGTGCCGCCATGACGGATGCGCGGTTGCGGCGTGGGCGGGGCTCGCTGGCGGTCTGCTTCTTCGTGCAGGGGGTGACCTTTGCGCTGCTGGTGACGCGTATCCCCGCCATTCAGGACCGGTACGGGATATCCGACTCCCTCCTGCCGGCGTTCCTGGCGGCCGTGCCGGTCCTCGCCGGTGTGGGGAGCGTGGGCGCGGGGCGACTGGTGCGGCGGGTGGCGCCGAGCGCGGTGCTCCGGTGGGCGCAGCCGGTGGTGCTGCTGGCCCTCCTCGAGGTGGGGGCCGGGGACCGGATGTGGCACGTCGCGCTCGCTCTCGGGGTGTTCGGGCTGGCCGTCGGGGCGCTGGACGCGTCGATGAACATGCTCGGGGTGAGCCTCCAGCACGCGTACGGGCGCAGCATCATGCTCGGGTTCCATGCGGCGTACAGCCTGGGCGGGATCGTGGGGGCGTCGCTGGCGTGGGTCGCGGTGGACCAGGGGCTGGCGCTGGGCGTGTCATACCTGTCGGTCGTCGTGGTGGTGCTGCCGGCGGCGTTGGTGGGGAGCCGGTGGTACGTGGACGGGCAGCAGGGCGGCGGCCAGGACGGCTCGGCGGGGCGGTCGGCGGGGGTCCTGGTGCCGTTGTGCCTGGTGATGACGTTCGCGTACATCGGCGACTCGACCGTGTCGAACTGGAGCGCGAAGTATCTGACGGACGTGCTGGGCGGTTCGGAGGCGCTGGCGACCGTTCCGTACAACGCCTATATGGTCACGACCCTGTTGGGGCGGGCCCTGGGGGACCTGGGGGTGCGGCGGTTCGGGGCGGTGGCCGTGGTGCGGGGCGGGGCGGTGCTGGCGGCGGCCGGGTTCGGGGTGGTGGCCGGGGCGCCGGGGGCGTGGGCGGGGGTGGCCGGATTCACGGTGCTGGGGTTCGGGCTGAGCGTGCTGGTGCCGCAGACGTTCGCCGCGGCGCGTGGTGACGCGGAGGTGGCGCGGCTGAACGTCTTCAATTACGTGGGCTTCCTGGTCGGGTCGCCGTTGGTGGGCGCTCTGGGCGATGCGTGGAGCTATCGCGGGGCGATGGTGGTGCCGCTGGTTTTGGTGCTGGTGACGTTGCGGTATGCCCGGTCGTTCGGTGTTGAACGGGACCGATACGGTGGCGGGCATGAGCGGCCGCGCACTGTTGATGTGGGATGACGCACTTACCGGGTACGACTTCGGGCCCGGGCACCCGATGGACCCGGTGCGGCTCGCGCTGACCATGGGGTTGGTGCGGGCGTACGGGCTGGACCGCCGGGTGGACGTGGTGGCCGCGAAGCCGGCCGGGGACTCGACGCTGCGGCTGGTGCACCGTGAGGACTACGTGGCGGCCGTACGGGCGGCCTCGGCTGACCCGGGGGCGGCGGACCAGGCGTACGGGCTGGGGACGCTGGACGACCCGGCGTTCGCGGGGATGCACGAGGCGTCGGCGCTGATCGCGGGTCAGTCGGTGGGCGCGGCCGAGGCGGTGTGGCGGGGGGAGGCCGCGCACGCGGTGAACTTCGCGGGCGGGCTGCACCACGCGATGCCGGGGTCGGCGGCGGGCTTCTGCATCTACAACGACGCGTCGCTCGCGATCGCGCGCCTGCTGGAGCTGGGCGCCGAGCGGGTGGCGTACCTGGACGTGGACGTGCACCACGGGGACGGCGTACAGGCGGCGTTCTGGGAGGACCCCCGGGTGCTGACCGTCTCGCTGCACGAGCACCCTCGCACGCTGTTCCCCGGGACCGGGTGGCCCGAGGAGACCGGCGCGGCGGGCCCGGCGGAGGGCGGCGCGGTGAACGTGGCGCTGCCGGCCGGCACGGGCGACGCGGGCTGGCTGCGGGCGTTCCACGCCGTGGTGCCCGAGCTGCTGGCGGACTTCCGGCCCCAGGTGCTCGTGACGCAGCACGGGGCGGACACGCACTTCGAGGACCCGCTCGCGCACCTGGCGGTGTCCCTGGACGCCCAGCGCGCCGTCCAGGTGGCGTGCCACGACCTGGCGCACGAGTACGCCGACGGGCGCTGGGTCGCCCTGGGCGGCGGCGGGTACGCGATCGTGGACGTCGTACCGCGCTCGTGGACACACCTGGTGGGGATCGCGGCGGATGCCCCCGTGGAGCCCGAGTCGGTGATCCCGTCGTCGTGGCGCGACGAGGTGTACGCGCGGACGCGGCAGTTGGCGCCGGGGCGGATGACCGACGGGCGGTGGCCGGTGTCGTGGCGGGGCTGGGACGAGGGGTACGACCCGGCGGACCGGCTGGACCAGGCGGTGCTGGCGGCCCGGCGGGCGGCCTTCCCGCTGCGGGGCCTGCTGCCGTAGGCCCGGCGGCCGTGGCGTGCCGCCACCGGCGGGGTTACGCCAACTGTGGGGTGTCCCCGGCGTTTTGGCGCCGCGCCCGGGGTGGTGCGGCAGCATCGGCAGGGTGCTGAGTACCGGTGCGATGCGTGCGCATTTGCTGGCGGCCGGGCTGGCCGGCCCGGTGGCGACCTCGCGGGAGCAGAGCCTGCGGAGCTACCGCCTGTTCGCGGCCCGGGACCCCCGGGTGACCCTCGGGCTGGACCCGCAGTGGGCATGGGACGAGCGGGACCTGCTGCGGCTGATGGCCGACAAGTGCGGGGTCTCCGGTGATCCCGCGCACCGGTCCGGGCCCGATGTCATCGACCCGGAGCGGACGCTGACCGCGCTCGGCGCGTTCGCCGCGCGGCTCGCGGAGGCGGCCCGGAGGCGGGCGCCGGTCCTCTTCGGGACCGGTCATCCGCACCGACTGCTCGGTTTCTACGCCGGGCTCGCAGACGCTTTGTCGGCGGCCGGATGTCTCGTTCTCACACCCGCGCAGGGGCGATGTGTCGACATAACGACCCGGTTCGGCGTACGTACGTACAGCCTCGACTACGTACGGGGAGTCGCGTTGGTGCGGGAAGGAGGGGCCGAAGGCGCCGGTTGTGAGACCGGCGCACACACCCATTCCCCCCTCCCGGTCAGGGCCGCTCTGGAGGGTCTCGCGGACGCCGGCGGGCCGCTGCCGGAGCTCGTCGTGGGGGACCACGGATGGGTCTGCGGCGCAGGTCAGTTGGGTTTTGAGGCCGTCGGCCTGGCCGACACGGACGACCCCGCGCTGTTCGTCGGGGAGGCGGAGGGGCGGGTGTCCGTGGCCGTTCCGCTTGATGACGCTGTGCGGTCTGATTACTACCGACCGCTTACTCGCTATGTACTCAATCGAGCGTGTCTGTCACGGTAGGGGGCCGATGGCAGCTCCTCTTCCCCACTCGTATCACCCGCCCCTAGTCTGGTGAGTGAGCGCACCGCGACGAAGAGTCACCGGAGGGGAAGCCGGTGGGCGTTGTGGGCGGAAGGTACAGGTGGGTCATGGCTGCAGACCAGAGGCCTCTCAATGAGGTCGTGTTCCTGACCGTGGCGGAAGTCGCCGCGGTGATGCGAGTGTCGAAGATGACCGTGTACCGCTTGGTGCACAGCGGTCATCTGCCGGCGATCCGGGTGGGCAGGTCCTTCCGGGTTCCGGAGCAAGCGGTTCACGAGTACCTCCGAGAGTCCTTCGTGGGGGTGGAGACGGCTTAGCGGTCGTCGAGGGGCCCCGTGCGTACCCCTCGGATTACAAGCTCGGCGCTCGGGCCGGTAGGCTAGGCCGACGTAGGTCGTGTGGGCCCAGACGCCCCGCACCGAGATCCCCGCCTGTGCGGGGGTGTTCCGAGAAGTGAGCGAGGGTAGTCGTGGGCTCTGTTATCAAGAAGCGGCGTAAGCGGATGGCCAAGAAGAAGCACCGCAAGCTGCTCAAGCGCACCCGCGTTCAGCGTCGCAACAAGAAGTAAGCGACGGCTGTACGTGCGCCATTCGCGGCCCTTCCACCGGTTCCGGTGGGAGGGCCGCGGTGTTCGTGGCGTTACCCATCGGGGTGCGGCGGTCATTACAGCGCACCATTCACCCGCTACGGTGGCCCGTAGGCGAGGACCGAACGGAAGGCGCTGATCTTGGGGAAGGTCGTGCTCGTCACCGGCGTGGCCCGGCAGCTCGGCGGCAGGTTCGTACGCCGCATCCAGCGGGACCCCGAAGTGGAGCGGGTGATCGGCGTGGACGCCGTCCCTCCCGCGCACCAGTTGGGCGACGCCGAGTTCGTCCGTGCCGACATCCGCCAGCCCGCCATAGGGCGGGTCCTGGCCGAGTACGGGGTCGACACCGTCGTCCATATGGACGTCACCGGAACGCCGCTGGGCGCCGGCGGGCGGACGGCGGTCAAGGAGACCAACGTCATCGGCACCATGCAGCTCCTCGGGGCGTGCCAGAAGTCGCCGACGGTCAGCCGGCTGGTGGTGAAGTCCAGTACGAGCGTGTACGGCTCCGCGCCCCGCGACCCGGCCGTCTTCATGGAGACGACACCGCCGAAGTCGCTGCCGAGTGGCGGCTTCGCGAAGGACGCCGTCGAGGTGGAGGGGTACGTGCGCGGCTTCGCGCGCCGGCGGCCGGATGTGGCGGTGTGCGTGCTGCGGTTCGCCAACATCCTCGGGCCGGACGCGGACTCGCCGCTCGCCGAGTACCTTTCGCTGCCCGTCCTGCCGACGGTGTTCGGCTACGACCCGCGGCTCCAGTTCGTCCACGAGGACGACGTCCTCGAGGTGCTGCGGATCGCCTCGCACGAGCCGCGGCGCGGCACCCTCAACAGCGGCACGTTCAATGTGGCGGGTGACGGTGTGCTGACGCTGTCGCAGTGTTCGCGGCGGCTGGGGCGGCCGACGGTGCCGGTGCTGCTGCCGGCGGTCACCTGGGTGGGTACGGCGCTGCGCACGGTCGGGGTGACCGACTTCTCGCCGGAACAGATCCGGCTCCTGACGCACGGCCGGGTGGTGAGCACGGCGCAGATGCGCGAGACGCTCGGGTTCGAGCCGAAGTACACGACCGCGGAGGCCTTCGCGGACTTCGCGCGCAGCCGGGGGCCGGGCCTGCTGCCGCCGGAGGCCCTGGCGGGGGCGGTCGACCGGATCGCCGCGTCGTCGCTTCCGTTCCTGGGCGGTGGCGGGGCGAAGACGACTCAGAGCGCCGGATGAGGGAGCGCGATTCAACGATGGCGGACGCCAAGGTCATTCCGTTCGACGACGACCGGTCGCGCGCGGGTGCGGCCACCCCCAGGCCGGGGCGCCGGCGGCCCCTGCTGGGCGGCGGCACCCGGCGGCGGAAGGGCGAGGGCGGGGTGAGCGCCCTGCCGGGCCCCCAGACACCCGAGGCGGCGGCCGCGGACGAGCCCCGGGCGGACACGGACGCGGACACGGACGCGGACACGGGCGCGGACACGGGCGGCCGTGGCGACTGGGACCGTCGGATCGCGGGCGGGCTGGCCTTCTTGCGGCGGCGGATCACCGGCGAGTACGAGGTCGACGAGTTCGGGTACGACGAGGAGCTGACCGACCAGGTCCTGATGTCGCTGCTGCGGCCGCTGTACGAGAAGTACTTCCGTGTCGAGGTGAAGGGCATCGAGAACATCCCGTCCGAGGGCGGGGCGCTGGTGGTGGCGAACCATTCGGGGACGCTGCCGCTGGACGGGCTGATGATGCAGGTCGCCGTGCACGACAACCACCCGGCCGGGCGGCATCTGCGACTGCTCGCGGCGGACCTGGTCTTCATGCTGCCGGTCGTCAACGAGCTCGCCCGGAAGGCGGGGCACACGCTGGCGTGCGCGGAGGACGCGGAGCGGCTGCTCCAGCGCGGTGAGGTCGTCGGGGTGATGCCGGAGGGCTTCAAGGGCATCGGAAAGCCCTTCAGCGAGCGCTACAAACTCCAGCGGTTCGGCCGGGGCGGGTTCGTGTCGACCGCGCTGCGGGCGGGTGCGCCGATCGTGCCGTGCTCGATCGTGGGCGCGGAGGAGATCTACCCGATGATCGGTAACGCGAAGACCCTCGCTCGGCTGCTGGGCTTCCCGTACTTCCCGATCACGCCGACGTTCCCCTGGCTCGGTCCGCTGGGGGCGCTGCCGCTGCCGACGAAGTGGACGATCCAGTTCGGCGAGCCGATCCCGACGGACGGCTTCCCGCCGGAGGCGGCGGAGGACCCGATGCTGATGTTCAACCTGACGGACCAGGTCAGGGAACAGATCCAGCACACGCTCTACAAACTGCTGGTACAGCGGCGGTCGGTCTTCTTCTGATTGTGCCGTGGTGGGGGGGGGGGCCCCCCGGGGGGCCCCCCCCCCCCCCCCAAACAAACTAGCTGCGCAAGAGTACGCCCCCCACCCACGATTACCCGCGGCGACCCCCGGGGGGGGGGCCGCGAGCGG
>NZ_JBFAMP010000028.1:0-5835 GCF_040674455.1 Streptomyces sp. NPDC049837
GAGCAACGGCTCGATCCGCGCCCATTGCGCATCAGTCAACGGCACACCTGGACCAACGACTGACAGATCCAAACGAAACCGCCTAGGGCCTGTCCGGCCGATCATTGCCCGCAGCAGGTGAGCCGTTGGCGCTGAGATTGAACATGCTTGAGTGAACGCGTCGACGATCGCCTGGGCGTACCCCTGGCCCTGCGCCAGCACTGCCTTGACATCGTCGTCCGTGTACCTGCTCTCGCAGCCGCCGAAGAAGTACTCGACAAGGAGCATGCGCATCCACTCGCTGTCGCCCCACGACTCGTGGGCGCGCAGACACGGCGCCCTACGGGTGCGCGCCCACTCCTGAAGGCGGAAGGCTGCGATGGGCGGCTACCCTGACGAGACGCTCAAGGACGGCGAGGCGAGCGAGTAGCGCCGGCCGGCGAACACGCCCCCGTCACACTCCACATCACCGACGACACCAGCGACTCGGTGGCCACCGTGGACTACGACGGCCACACCACGGAGGCGTTCCCCGTCACCCAGGCCGGCCCGCGCGCCCTGTGGGATGAGATCGCCGCCTACCAGCAGTGGGTACAGATGGGCAGGCCGGGAGTCGACCAGTACGGGACCGCTGTCACCGCGGACGGGGAGTCCACAGTGTGGGTGGAAATCCCAGGCGAGGGAGTTCTCCCCATCGCGGCGCCTGACCTCTGAGTTAGGCCAGTAGGCGGTAAGCACAGTGCCCCCAAAGTCGAACTGCAACTGGAACTTGGTGCCCTGGCGTGACCCAAGGGCCAGGGCTTCACCTTCCAGCGAGTCCGTCAGGCCACGTCGTACAGGGACACTCCGTCGGCGCAACCTACACTCGCGCTGGTGCGCGGCGGCTTGCCTGCCCTTTGCCTGCAGATATCCCCTACGGGTACGCCACTGAATGACTCCCCCGCGGAAGGCCTCGCATGACTACAGGACCAATGCAGTTCGGCACTGTAAACGATTCCGGTTCGGACACAACCGAGCTGCGGTCCACCGGGTGGGGGACCCTCCACGTCGTCACTCAGGGGCCGGTGAGGCCCTCACAGCCGCGGGAGGGTCAAGTGGAGTGACCGGGGCCTCCAGCGCCGCGGACGGCCGAGGGGTCCTTGGGGTGGCCTGGGGCGCAGGCGGCATTGGCGTCGCCGGGGTTGCTCACGGCCCGCCCGGCCCTGGGGTCCTGTTCACCAGCGCGGTCGGCGTCTACGGTTCGAAGGGAATAAGGCGCCGGGGCGTCGCTGGCTTCTTCAATGGCAACTGCCTGGTGCTGGGCGAGTTCGCCAAGGCTAGTGGCGGGTTCCGTATCGATCACCCTCTGGACCCGGAGAATCGCTACCTCCAGCACTCGTTCGTTGAGTCCCCGGATCAGCTCAATGTCTATAGCGGCACCGTCACCACGGACCGTGAGGGAACCGCAGTCGTTGAACTGCCCGAGTACTTTGAAGCGCTGAACACAGGCTTCCGTTATCAGCTCACGGTCATCGGAGGCTTCGCCCAAGCGGTCGTCTCTGAAGAAGTACGGGACAACCGCTTCGCCATCGCCACCGATCGTCCGGAGGTGAAGGTGTCCTGGCAGGTGGGTGGTGTTCGACAGGACACGTACGTGCGGACGCATCCCTTCGTTGTGGAGAAGGAGAAGCCCGAGTACGAGCGCGGCAAGTACCTCCACCCGGAGGCCTGGGGGATGCCGGAGGAGGCGGGCAGCGAGTATGAACGAGAGGCAGCCCTCCGCGAAGCGGCAGACAGGGCGGCTCGACGTTCCGCACCGTCCGGAGGTGCTGAAAGCAGCGACTGACGGGAAAGCGAGCTCTGCGTCGGCGAGCCGCTGTTCTGGGGCCGCCATGTTGATGGCGTCCCGGGCCGCGGTGAGGGTGGCCAGGGCGAGGCAGGAGCAGCGCCTTGCTCCGCGTGTGTGTCGGGCGCTGACCAGCGGAGGGACCTCTGTCTGTCTTGTGGCCTGGGGCATGGGTAGGAGTTCCGGGCTACCTTGGCCCCAGGTGATCCGTTGGGAGCCGCGAAGGGGTGACTCCGGGGCCGATTCAGGGTGCGGGCCGAAATAGCGGACGCGAGCCCAGCTCAGTAGCTGGGCGTCGTAGATGAGGGCGTCAGCCGCGCGGATCCGCGCAAAGTCGGGGCGGAGGGCCATCACGGTGGGTACCCCACCTGGCTGCACCGGTGGACGGCAACGCCTGCATGCGGCGCCTCGCGCCGATCGACGTATGATCAATCTCAGCGCCAACCGCTGTACCGATGTTCGTACCGACGTCAATTGCATCGGATGCGAATAGGCGACACTCGCCCTGGATGCTGGCCGGACACTGGACAGATGCGGTCCCAGCAGGGCCGTTGGCCTCGGAGCCACGGTAGCGGTCTTATCGGCGGACATCTGCGCGTCTCACTCCATCGAGCGATTGAACTGCGAAGCCGCCCCAGAGTCGCATCTGATGCGAAATTCTCGCGTCAGATGCGATAGACGGAGAGTGATGGCGGACGGGTGGGGACGGTCTCGTTCCAGGGTCTGCTCGGCTGCACCTGATCGACGGTCTGCCGTTGCTGCGGCCGGACGAGCAGGTCTTCGAGGCGATGATCAAAGGCTGGCGCGACCAGCAGCTTGCCCGGAACCTCTCGCCGGGATACGTCGATGACCAGGAACGTACGGTGCGGGCCTTCGTCCGGCATGCCGACGCTATGCCGTGGCAGTGGACGCCGCAGCACGTCGATGAGTGGTCGGCCGATCTGCGAGCCGTGCACGGCTGTGTCCGCTCCATCCTGCGCAACTATCAGGGCTCCGTGCGCCAGTTCTGTGACTTCCTGACCAACCCGGCCTACGGCTGGAGCGACGAGTGCCTGCGGCACTTCGGTACCCACCCGGTCCAGGTGGTCTACGACTGGAACGCCGCGACGCACGCCGACGAAGCCGAGGGCGAGCCGGAACGACGGGCCTTTACCCGGCCCGAGCTGGAAGCGTTCTTCGACCACGCCGACGAGGAAGTGCTGCGCGTTCGCGACAAGGGCCGCAAGGGCTGGCTGCCGGCCTTCCGGGACGCCACCTTGTTCAAGGTCGCGTACGCCTACGGCCTGCGACGCAACGAGACTCGGATGCTCGACCTCACCGACTTCGGCCGCAATCCGGAAGGTCGGGAGTTCGGTGAGTACGGCACCTTGCTGGTCCGCTACGGGAAAGCCAAGAAGGGGTCGCCACCGAAGTGCCGCAGCGTGCTGACCGTCTGGCGCTGGACGCCCGGCACGATCGAGGAATGGATCAGCGAGGTGCGGCCCGGGATGCGGCATTCGCCAAGCCGGGCCCTCTGGCCGTCCGAGCGAGGCCCGAGAATCGGGGTCCAGCGGCTGGACTCGCGCTTCGCCGCCTACCGGGACGCCGTCGGCCTGGACCCCGCGCTGGAGTTCCACTCGCTACGCAGGTCCTACATCACCCATCTGATCGAGGACGGCCACGACCCGTTGTTCGTCCAACAGCAGGTCGGCCACGACCATGCCTCCACCACCGCGATCTACACCTGCGTCTCCTCCGACTTCCGCACCCGCTCCCTGCGACGCGTCCTGGACGCCACCATCGAGGCCGCTCTGCGGCCGGGAAGGACCTCCTGATGTCACGCCAGATCAGCTACCGGTGGCGCCTGCGTGAGCTGATGGCCGCCCGCGGCATGTTCACCGTCGCCGAGCTCATGCCGCACCTGACCGAACGCGGCATCACCCTGTCCTCCTCCCAGGTCCACCGCTTGGTCTCCGGCACCCCAGAACGGTTGTCCCTGCCCGTGCTGGCCGCTCTCTGCGACATCCTCGATTGCACGCCCACCGACCTGATCGCCACCTCGGCCCAGAACCTTCCGGCCCGCCGCGCCGTCGGCGAAGAAGCTCCTGTCAACCTGGCCGCCCGCCGACCCACGCGGGTCCGGCTGACGCCCGAGGGGTGAGTGGTGACGCCCGAGGAGTACGAGCGATGGATGATCCGCGACTGCGCGCGCTGCGGCCGTCGAGCCTCCAAGTCCGCCGAGTGGTCGGACGGCCCGATCTGCCGAACCTGCTACGACCGTGCGATGCGCATCCGCGGCCGCTGCCCAACACTGCACCCTCGCCGACACGCTCGCCCGCCTCCTCGACGACGGCACTGGCCGTATCGCCTCAAACTTCCTGCCGCTGGTCAAGATCCTCCTGGAGATGGACCGGCCCAAGAGCCGCTTGATCTGGCTCCGCAACCCCAACGTCGTCCGTCTGCTGCGGGGCCTGGCTACCGGCAGCATTCCGCTCACCCACGACGGGCTGCACCAGGAAACCCCCTGGCGAACCGTTACCCACCTGCGTGACCTGCTGATGGACAGCGGTGTCCTCCCGCGAGTCGACTGGCAGCTCCTGCTCTACCAACGCTGGCTGACCGAACGGCTCGCCACCATCGAGGAACCCGAACACCACCAGCTTCTCCGGCACTTCGCCATCTGGCACCAGTTGAGGCGCCTGCGGTCAAAGGCCGAGAAGGCACCCTTGGGACGCTCCCAGACCAACCACACCAAGCAGGAAGTGACCCAGGCCGGCGGCTTCCTCGCGTGGCTCGCCGACCGAGGGCGCACAATCGGGCAGTGCCAGCAGGCCGATATCGATGCATGGCACACCGAGAGCCTGGCCACCCGCCGTCCGTCCCAGTCATTCCTGCGGTGGTGCATGAGGACCGGCCGGATGGCCCGCCTCACACTGCCGCCCGCGGTCATCACCCAGGACCCGGAAACCGATGCACCAGCACCGCCGGCTCGCGATCCTCCGCCGGGTCCTCAATGACGTCTCCTTGCCCCTGCGGGCCCGCGTCGCCGCCGCCCTCGTTCTCCTCTATGCGCAACCCGTCAGCCGCATCGTCCGCCTCACCATCAACGACGTGATCGACGACGAGACCGTCGTCACCGTCCGGCTGGGAGACCCGCCGTCCCCGCTGCCGGAGCCCGTCGCCGACCTGATGCGGGCCTACATCCGGTCTCGCCAGCACCTGCCCTACGCCAGCAGTAGGAGCTCACAGTGGCTCTTTCCCGGCCGTCAGCCCGGACAGCCCATGAACCCGGTCAGCCTGCAAGTCCATCTGCGTGAGATCGGCGTCCCTCCGCAGCGCGGCAGAACCTCCGCGATCCGTCAGCTCGTCCTGCAAGCCCCGGCCCCCGTCATCGCGAAGGCACTCGGCTATCACGACAAGACCGCCACCCGCCTGGTCACCGAGGCCGGCGGAACCTGGAGCTGATACGCCCCCGGTGACCACACACGGTGAGTTGTCGTTCCACTCCCACTGGCATGCCTCGTCACTCGGGAAAAGTGAAGCCCAGTTCGCGCAGGCGGGGCAGGCAGGCTTCGAGGCACTGCTCCACCGACGCAGCATCGGTACGCACGAGGATGTCGTCACGCAACGGGGCACCACTGGCCACGAACGTCCAGGGCTTCCGCCTTTCTGCCATCCGCTCAGCGTCAGCCTTGAACAGCACGGTTATGCCCTGTTCGGCCAGCGCCTCCATGATCGCGACAACGTCCACCGGTGACCCCTCCAGAAATGACTCGAATGCACCACGGTGAACCTATCGGTCCGAGGGGGCACCACGAGCACGGTCCTCGCCACCCAGAGTAACCAATGAGGACTGTCCAAGCTGGAATACGCGACACCTCAACATGGGGGCCTACCAGTCCCGGGGCCGTAAGAATCCGCCAACTATGATCATTCACAGCTCAAGATCCACTTTCGATACACGGCCTAGGCAGTTTCGTTTGGATCAGTGGGACGTTGATCTGGGCATGTCGCTGACTGACGCCCAGTGGGCGCGGATCGAGCCGTTACTT
>NZ_JBFAMP010000029.1:0-5345 GCF_040674455.1 Streptomyces sp. NPDC049837
GCGGGCGCGGGTTCCGCAGCGCTGCGCGCTGCGCCAGCGAACGGCCTCGCTTCGCTCGGCCGTGAGACGCCTCCCGCTTCGCGGGAGGCTAGGGATGCCTGCCTCGCTTCGCTCGGCGAAGCCCCGCTTCGCGGGGCGACCGGCTCGCTTCGCTCCCCGGCCCCGGCCTAGTGGCTCTGGCGGTGATTTGTGGACGGCATGTTGAGCCTGCGTCAGGTACCCGGTCCGCTTCGCTCCCCGGGTACGCCCGCTGGCGCGGGCAGCAGTAGTGAGGGAAGTGTGGGCTGCTGGCCGGCGTCAGGGCTTGGGTGACACGCCTTCGAGTAGGTGGCCTTGCAGCGCCAGGGTTCACACCCGTAGCACGATGCTTCATTTTAAAGGTGTGGATGGAATCTGGTACAGGGCGGGCGCAGCGCTGCTCGTGCCTGCCGGCGACACGCACAGCGTCAACTTGTTCCGCTCAGCTACGTCAGCGGGACCTGACCAGCCCTCATCCAACTCACTGTCAGAGGAGCTACGTGGTCGGGCGCGGGCTGATGGTTCCTTGGGCGCATCGGTCCGCGAACCACGCGACCCGCGGCCTGTGTGGCATCAGGTCCCGCTTCACATGTGCGGCGAACCGCCGCAGCACGACGACGCGGCAGGGTCCCGGGGCGGCGGCGTTGTGCGAACGGCCGTCCTGGACCGCTTCGGTGTGCCAGAGTGCGTCGGGATCGCCGCACGCGGCGCATGGACCTGGGGGGCACCATGGGGGTATGCAGTACTTTTTGCCAGCCGTGACGCCGCTCAGCGGCGCGGATCGCGGGCCCGGTGTCAATCCTGTGGAATGCGAGGTGGTGTGCCGCGCGGTGCACTACCGTCTCGTATGTCGAACACGGTGACGAACGGGGACGGTTGGATGTTGGCGGAGGGGCTGGCCGCGCTGGCCGCGGCCGGAGGCGCGGCGGTCGTCCAGGCGGCCGGGACCAGCGCCTGGCAAGGCTTGCAGCAGTCGGTCGCGCAGTGGTTCGCCCGGGGCGACGGGGAGCGTGAACGCGTCGAGCTGGAACGGCTCGACCGTAGTGCGGCCGCGCTGGAAACCGCACAAGACGACGAACGGGTCAGCGTGCGCAGCGGGCAGCAAGGGGCCTGGCAGGCCCGCTTCGAGCAGGCGCTGGAGAACTTGAGCGACTCTGAGCGCGAGGAGGCCGCCGAGATCCTGCGGGCCCTGTTGCAGACGCACGCCCCGGCGGACGCAGCGGAGGCACCTGCCGACGGCCCGACGATCCGCGGTAACGTGGACATCCGGGCCGATCACGGTTCCGCGGCAGCGGTGCAGATGCGTGACGTCACCGTCGGAACCCCTCCGCAGCCGGGTCCGCAGCAGGGCTGAGCGGGCTCGGAGGCAATCAGGCCCCGCACGTCACGGCAGACGTGGTCATCTCGGCCACCACGGGCGGATTCGCGGTCGGGCACGCCGACAGCATCACGTACTACGCCTCCGCGCCGGAGCCCGGGGACGGTCACCGCGCCACGCGAACGGGCGGCCCGGATCACCGGCTCGGCTCGTACCTGCGAGCCGTCCGGTCGGCAGCCGATCAACTTCCGCATCCCGGGCTGGCGCCGGAGCTCGACGCGCCGTCACTGGCCGATGTCTACGTGCCGCGGCGCATCTCGGCCCGGGCCGCGCGGGCTCCCGCGGCCGCCGAACAGGTCTTCACCGGCGACGACTCGATCCGGGTCCTGGTGGCCGGACCGGGTTACGGCAAGTCGACGCTACTGCGGCAGCACCTGCTGTCCGCCTCCCGGCACCTGCTGACGACGGAGGCCGACCCCGCCTCCTCGGCACTCGCCTTCCCGGTGCTGATCCGGGCCGGCGACCTGGTCGGCGCGCCCCTGCTGGCGCCCGCCATGGCGCACGCGGTGACCGAGGAGTACGGTCCCTTCGGGCTGCGCGAGGTGTTGACCGAGGACTTCTTCCGCCGCCCTCCGCGTCTCGGCGCGCGGTGGCTGGTGATGGTCGACGGCCTTGACGAAGTGCCCGACCGGACGGCCCGGCTGTCCCTCCTCGACCGCCTTGCCCGCGAAGCCGGGCAGACGGACACGCCCTACCGGTTCCTCGTTGCGACCCGTCCCCTGCCCGGCGGCGAACTCGACCGGCTGCCCCGCGCCGCCGACCACTTCACACTGGAGCCCTTCACGGACGACGACGTGCGCACCTACGTGCACAAACGTCTGCACGCTCTGCCCGATGCCGACCGTCACGTCCGGGCGTTCCTGAACGGTGTCCGCCGGACCCGGCTGGAGGAACTGGCCCGCATCCCGCTGATGGCCGCCATGCTGTGCCATCTGTACGAGGCCGACACCGATCGCCCCCTGCCCGACGGCCGGGCCGGAGTCTTCCGGTCCTTCGTCGAACTGCTCTACGAGGAGAACGTCCACAAGGGCGTCAGCGACCTGCACGACCGTGCCATCCACACCCTGGTCAGCCGCTATCAGATCCCGGAGGACCGCCGCACCGTCGAGAAGGCCGCGGAGCACGCCCGGGAACACCTGCCGGTCCTCATCGATTACCTGGCCCACGAAAGGATCAGCGGGAACCGGGCTCCGGCCACCGCGATCCTCACCGCGCACCCGCACGCCCGACGACCGGACAAGGTCAAACCACCGCTGTGGGACGCGCTACTGGCATCGCTGCTGCGCTCCTGCGGCCTGTTGGCCGGCCAGGGCGGCGACGTCGAGTTCCTGCACCGCACCCTCCTGGAGTACCACGCCGCGCGTCACGCCACCCGCGACCCTCAGGCCCGCACGCTGCTCTTCGACCGGCTGTTTCCCGCACAGCGGCTGCGCGACAGACTGCGCCGGGCGAGTCGGCGAAGGTCCGGCATCAAGCCCCTGGATCCGCTGGGCCTGGAACCGTCCTACCTGGGCTTCCTTCTCGACGCGCTGCTGGCCTCGGAGGGGCCGCTGGCAACGGCCACACTGCGGGCCATGGAGGACCTGTTCGGATCCGCCGAGATCACCGGATACCACCTGCTCAAGGCGCAACTCCAGCTCGGCAGCAGCCTCCCGCGGCCGAAGGCCGCACAGTGGCTGACCGCGTTCGCGAACAGCCCCGCCGTGGACGACCGCAATCGGGTGGAGGCCGCCTGGGACCTCGCTGAGCTGGAGGGCCACCTCGACGACGGCGCGCGGCTGCTGACCCGTCTCGCCGGTGACCGCGCGCTGCAACCGGACCACCGCAGCTGGGCCGCCGAGATCCTGGCCGGGCTGGAGGGCCACGAGATGACCGGTGCCACACTGCTCCTCCAGCTCATCGAGGAGCTGGCACCGAACAACGACCCCTACAGCCTTCTCGGCACCGCCCGGGTGCTGGCCCGGCTCGACAGTCATGGCTTCCTCGGGGTGCAGCTGCTCACCGAGTGCGCCATGGACCCCGGGACCGAGGACGACATCCGCTGCATGGCGGCCCACTGTCTCACCGAGCTGGACGGGCACCGCGAGTCCGGTGCCGCGCTGCTCCTCGACCTCGCCCAGTACGGCTCCGTCACCGCTGCCCAGTACCTCTCCGAGATGGACCAGCCCCACCGGGAGGACGGAGTGGGCCTGCTCACCGCCTTCGCGGGAGACAGCGCCACGACACCGGATGACCGGGCGGAGGCTGCCATGGCACTGGCCCGGGTGGCCGGCTACGAGGATCGCGCCGCCCGCCTGCTCACCGAGCTGGCCCAGGAGTCGCTGCCCGGAAGCCACTCCCACCTGACGGCCGCCGAGAGACTGGCCGAGGTGGACACGGAAGCGGCCGCGGAACTGATCCTGCCCGTCGTGACCGGCCGTAGACTCCATCCGGACAACCGGCTGCGCGCGCTCCGACTCCTGGCACGCTCCACCACCCACCAGGGCGAGGCTGCTCGACCGCTCGCCGACATCGCAGCCGACACGACCAAAGAGGCGCACCACCGCATAGACGCCGCTGCGGCGCTGGCCGAGCTGGCCGGGCACCGCGAGGAAGCGGTCGTCCTGCTCCTCGGCATCGCCCGGGACCGCGGCGTCCAGGTTTGGGACCGGATCACCGCGGCCTCCAAACTCGCCGAGTGCGGAGAAGAACGCTCGGCCGAACTCCTTTCGGCCTTCGCCGCGGATCCCACGGCTCCCTCGGACGCCAGAGCTATGGCCGCGCGCTCCCTGGCCACGCTGGACGGCCACCGCGCCACGGGCTTGCGGCTCCTGGCCGCGTTGGTCAACGACCCCCGGGCCGACACGGCGCATCGGACCAACGCCGCGACCTCGCTGACCACTCTCGACCTGTACCGGGTCCGTCGATGACATGTGCCCGGCTGATCGGCAAGGAACGGCGCAGCGGCCCCCTCGTCGCCCACCATGGCGCCGCCCGGAACGCACAGGTCCCGCTTTAGCCATGGTGTGGGCGCGGGGCACGGGCCCCTACCGCGCGGCCGGCGCCGGGCGAGTCGGCGGCCCGAGTGCTTCGTACGGGTTGTCTCTCCGTGATCGGTGAACCGGCGGGCCGGGCGGGGCCGTCAGTCGGGGCATGGAGGTCAATGAGCAGCACATCGCCGAGCCCGGGCCCGTGGTCCTGAAGATGGCCGCTGCGGACGAGGACACCGAGTGGGGAGTGGCCACCGGCGCGGCCTCGGCCCGCGGGGTCCCTGTATATCGACGGCTCTTGCCCCGACGGGGTGAGCCGGAGAGAACGAACCAGTGCATGTCGGGGCAGCGGTGGTATCAAGCGAGGGCGGCGACCAGCAGGGTGAACGCGGCGACGATGACCGCGACGCGAACGTAGTGATAGCGCTCCCAGCGGCTCAGCTGCTCCTTCCAGTCAGCGGGCCGGTTCTCGGGGGTCCACGTCTTGCCCCGGTTGTTGATCGGGACGAGCAGCAGGATCGACATGACCACGCTCAGGATCAGCAGTCCGGCGGCGGTGACGACGAGGCCGGCGCCGTGGTGGTGCCATCCGGCGACGGCCCAGATGCCGACGAGGACGAGCGAGCCCATGTACCAAAACGGCATCACGGCGCCGAGCATCCGGCCGCCGTGAGCGTGGCCGAGCTGGCCGCTGTCCCCGGGAAGCGCGTTCAGGATCCGGTTCATGATGAAGGCGACGGAGAACTCCACCCCCACCATCAGGCCGACGACGACGGTGGTGACGACCTGGAGCGTGCTGAGCATGACAACCCCTCCATGGACTAGCATTGCTAGATGATGAGGCAACGCTAGCACTGCTAAGGCTCGATTGTCTAGCGATGCTAGGATCGATTCATGTCGGTAAAGGAACGCAAGGAGCGCGAACGGGCGGAGCGCGAACGCCTCATCGTGGCGACAGCCCGCGAACTCGCCGAGCAGCA
>NZ_JBFAMP010000030.1:1854-3226 GCF_040674455.1 Streptomyces sp. NPDC049837
ATCTTCGCGATGCCGGCCCCAGTGCACTCACCGCGTAAGTGGTGGGGTGATGGGTGGCTGGTCGTTGCTTGAGAACTGCACAGTGGACGCGAGCATCTGTGGCCAAGTTTTTAAGGGCGCACGGTGGATGCCTTGGCACCAGGAACCGATGAAGGACGTGGGAGGCCACGATAGTCCCCGGGGAGCCGTCAACCAGGCTTTGATCCGGGGGTTTCCGAATGGGGAAACCCGGCAGTCGTCATGGGCTGTCACCCATGCCTGAACACATAGGGCATGTGGAGGGAACGAGGGGAAGTGAAACATCTCAGTACCCTCAGGAAGAGAAAACAACCGTGATTCCGGGAGTAGTGGCGAGCGAAACCGGATGAGGCCAAACCGTATGCGTGTGATACCCGGCAGGGGTTGCGCATGCGGGGTTGTGGGATCTCTTTTTCACAGTCTGCCGGCTGTGAGACGAGTCAGAAACCGTATGGATAGGCGAAGGACATGCGAAAGGTCCGGCGTAGAGGGTAAGACCCCCGTAGCTGAAATTCATGCGGCTCGTTTAAGAGACACCCAAGTAGCACGGGGCCCGAGAAATCCCGTGTGAATCTGGCGGGACCACCCGCTAAGCCTAAATATTCCCTGGTGACCGATAGCGGATAGTACCGTGAGGGAATGGTGAAAAGTACCGCGGGAGCGGAGTGAAATAGTACCTGAAACCGTGTGCCTACAAGCCGTGGGAGCGTCGGATGCGAGCTTGCTTGCATCTCGTGACTGCGTGCCTTTTGAAGAATGAGCCTGCGAGTTTGCGGTGTGTTGCGAGGTTAACCCGTGTGGGGAAGCCGTAGCGAAAGCGAGTCCGAATAGGGCGATTTAGTAGCGCGCTCAAGACCCGAAGCGGAGTGATCTAGCCATGGGCAGGTTGAAGCGGAGGTAAGACTTCGTGGAGGACCGAACCCACCAGGGTTGAAAACCTGGGGGATGACCTGTGGTTAGGGGTGAAAGGCCAATCAAACTCCGTGATAGCTGGTTCTCCCCGAAATGCATTTAGGTGCAGCGTCGTGTGTTTCTTGCCGGAGGTAGAGCACTGGATAGGCGATGGGCCCTACCGGGTTACTGACCTTAGCCAAACTCCGAATGCCGGTAAGTGAGAGCGCGGCAGTGAGACTGTGGGGGATAAGCTCCATGGTCGAGAGGGAAACAGCCCAGAGCATCGACTAAGGCCCCTAAGCGTACGCTAAGTGGGAAAGGATGTGGAGTCGCAGAGACAACCAGGAGGTTGGCTTAGAAGCAGCCACCCTTGAAAGAGTGCGTAATAGCTCACTGGTCAAGTGATTCCGCGCCGACAATGTAGCGGGGCTCAAGCGTACCGCCGAAGTCGTGTCATTGC
>NZ_JBFAMP010000030.1:3323-4519 GCF_040674455.1 Streptomyces sp. NPDC049837
CCTGGTGATCCGTTTTACACGGTGAGCTGGGGGTGGCCGCAGAGACCAGCGAGAAGCGACTGTTTACTAAAAACACAGGTCCGTGCGAAGCCGTAAGGCGATGTATACGGACTGACGCCTGCCCGGTGCTGGAACGTTAAGGGGACCGGTTAGCTCTGTTTCGACAGGGCGAAGCTGAGAACTTAAGCGCCAGTAAACGGCGGTGGTAACTATAACCATCCTAAGGTAGCGAAATTCCTTGTCGGGTAAGTTCCGACCTGCACGAATGGCGTAACGACTTCTCGACTGTCTCAACCATAGGCCCGGTGAAATTGCACTACGAGTAAAGATGCTCGTTTCGCGCAGCAGGACGGAAAGACCCCGGGACCTTTACTACAGTTTGATATTGGTGTTCGGTTCGGCTTGTGTAGGATAGGTGGGAGACTTTGAAGCAGCCACGCCAGTGGTTGTGGAGTCGTCGTTGAAATACCACTCTGGTCGTGCTGGATGTCTAACCTGGGTCCGTGATCCGGATCAGGGACAGTGTCTGATGGGTAGTTTAACTGGGGCGGTTGCCTCCTAAAGGGTAACGGAGGCGCCCAAAGGTTCCCTCAGCCTGGTTGGCAATCAGGTGTTGAGTGTAAGTGCACAAGGGAGCTTGACTGTGAGACCGACGGGTCGAGCAGGGACGAAAGTCGGGACTAGTGATCCGGCGGTGGCTTGTGGAAGCGCCGTCGCTCAACGGATAAAAGGTACCCCGGGGATAACAGGCTGATCTTCCCCAAGAGTCCATATCGACGGGATGGTTTGGCACCTCGATGTCGGCTCGTCGCATCCTGGGGCTGGAGTCGGTCCCAAGGGTTGGGCTGTTCGCCCATTAAAGCGGTACGCGAGCTGGGTTTAGAACGTCGTGAGACAGTTCGGTCCCTATCCGCTGTGCGCGTAGGAATATTGAGAAGGGCTGTCCCTAGTACGAGAGGACCGGGACGGACGAACCTCTGGTGTGCCAGTTGTTCTGCCAAGGGCATGGCTGGTTGGCTACGTTCGGGAGGGATAACCGCTGAAAGCATCTAAGCGGGAAGCCTGCTTCGAGATGAGTATTCCCACCTCCTTGAGAGGGTAAGGCTCCCAGTAGACGACTGGGTTGATAGGCCGGATATGGAAGCCCAGTAATGGGTGGAGTTGACCGGTACTAATAGGCCGAGGGCTTGTCCTCA
>NZ_JBFAMP010000031.1:0-3410 GCF_040674455.1 Streptomyces sp. NPDC049837
TCGTTGTTTCCAACCTTACCAGATTCTTTTTCCGTTCCGTTTCCGGTTCGGATTCAGTTCCGGTGGCCGTTGGAAGGCCTTTGCCTTTCGGCTGATCCGACTTTATCAGAATCATTTCCGCCGAGCTAATCGGCGTTCGTGATTCGAATGGGAATCGGATTGGCTCCGTGGAAATCAATTCCGACCGGAGCGAGAGAGACTCTAGTGACTGCCCCCGAACTTGTCCAGTCCGAGGCAACCGTTCAAAGCTACCTCCCCACGCCACCCGTGTCAACGGGTCTTGTGGGCGAAGAGGAGACTAGCAGGTCAGCGAGGGTGGACGCACATCAGGCGGCGGTGGGGAGCTCAGCGCTGCGGTCGGAGGACTCCACGTCCCCCGTTTCACCTGCCCTGGCCGCGCGGCCGCCGAGGACGTACACGTACACGAGGAATGCCAGCTCGGCGGCGATGCCGATGGTGATGCGGGCCCAGGTCGGGAGGCCCGAGGGGGTGACGAAGCCTTCGATCAGGCCCGAGACGAAGAGGACCAGCGCCAGGCCGAGGGCCATGCCGAGGGCGGCGCGGCCCTGCTGGGCAAGGGCTGTCCGGCGCGATTGGGGGCCCGGGTCGATGAGGGTCCAGCCGAGCCGGAGGCCGGTGCCGGCGGCGACGAAGACGGCGGTCAGTTCCAGCAGGCCGTGTGGGAGGACGAGGCCGAGGAAGGTGTCGAGGCGGCCTGCCGAGGACATCAGGCCGAGGCCGACGCCCAGGTTCAGCATGTTCAGGAAGAGGATCCACAGCACCGGGACGCAGAGGAAGGCACCGAGGACCAGGCACATGGCGGCGGCTTGGGCGTTGTTCGTCCAGACCTGGGCGGCGAAGGAGGCGGCCGGGTGGCTGGAGTAGTAGGTCTCGTACTCCCCGCCGGGGCGGGTCATCTGGCGGAGCTCGTCGGGGGCCGCGATGGAGGCCTGGACCTCGGGGTGGGTGCCGATCCACCAGCCGATGATCGCGGCCAGGAGGGTGGACAGGACGGCCGTCGGGATCCACCAGTGGCGTGAGCGGTAGACCGCTGCGGGGAACCCGGCTGTCAGGAAGCGGGCGGCGTCGCGCCAGGAGGCGCGGCGGGTGCCCGTGACCGTGGCGCGGGCGCGGGCCACCAGTTGTGTGAGTCGGGCCGTGAGCATGGGGTCCGGGGCGCTGGACTGGATCAGGGAGAGGTGGGTGGCGGTGCGCTGGTAGAGAGCGACCAGTTCGTCGGCCTCGGCCCCGGTGAGGTGGTTGCCGCGGCGCAGGAGTTGGTCCAGGCGGTCCCACTCGGCGCGGTGGGCGGTGACGTAGACGTCGAGGTCCATGATCGGCTGCTGCTCCAGGCACTGGTGCGTACGGTTCGTACTACTGCGGCGCGCTGGTGGTCAGCTTGACAGACTGGCGTTCGGAGGGCCGGGGAAGGTCGAAGAAGGGTGGGCGCTGTGAGCGGGGTAGTGACGGGGGACGCGGTCGTACTCGGCTTGCAGCCGGCGAGGTTGCCGAGCCGGGCGCTGGCCCTTGCCATTGATCTCGTCGTGGTGTGGGCCGCGTACCTGCTGATATCCGTCGGCCTCGCGATAGCCACCGCCTCTCTGGACGAGGCGGCCGTCACGGCGGTGTCGATCGCGACGTTCATGCTCGTGCTGGTGGGTGGGCCCATAGCGGTGGAGACCCTCAGTCATGGGCGTTCGCTGGGGAAGCTGGCGTGCGGGCTGCGGGTGGTGCGGGACGACGGAGGGCCGATCCGGTTCCGGCACGCGCTGGTGCGCGGGGCGATGGGGGTCGTGGAGATCCTGATGACCTTCGGCGTCGTGGCGTGCATCGCTTCCCTGGTGTCGGCCCGGGGGCGGCGTATCGGTGATGTCTTCGCGGGGACGCTTGTCGTGCGTGAGCGGGTGCCGGCGGCCCGGGCGATGGCGGTGCCGCCTCCGCCGCCCTGGCTCGTCGGGCGGTTCGCGCAGCTCGATCTGTCGGCGGTGCCGGACGACCTGTGGCTGGCGATACGCCAGTACCTGACGCGGATGCGGCAGCTCGACGGAGAGGTGGGGCGGGCGCTGGCGGAGCGACTGGCCGACGATCTGGTCGCCCGGACCGGTGCGCCTCCGCCGCCGGGGGTGCCTGCGGCGGAGTATCTGGCCGCGGTGGTGAACGAGCGGCAGGCGCGGGACGCGCGGCGGGCCTTCGCCCCCGAGGGCGGTAGGGCGTCGTCGGTGGGCGGTGGGGCGTCGGTGGCTGGTGGCGCTTCGGCGGGCTTGGGGGCTTCGCTGCCGGGGGTTGGTGGGTCCGCTGGGGTTGATCGGGCCGGTACTGGGGTTGGTGGGTCCGCTGGGGTTGGTGGGTCCGGCGCTGGGGTTGGTGGCTCTGGGGCGGTTGGTTCTGGGGTCGGGGGCTCGGTGGGGAGTGGTCGGGGCGACGGCACGCCGCCCGCCACGGGGTTCGCTCCGCCCGCGTAGGGCGGGCAGCGGTCAGGGGAAGACCGACGGTGGGGTCTGGAGGTCCTCCAGCTCGATGCCGGGGGCCGCGAGGACCACGTCGCCGGCGATGTGGACCGTGTGCTGTTCGCCCGTGTCGAGGGCGTTGACCTGGTATTCGTCCACGGTCAGGGGGCCGTTGTCAGTGGCGTGCGCTTCACTTCTGATCAGGGCCCACGACTGGTCGACCGTGAGGGGGGCGAGGACCGGGTCCGTGAAGGCGACGAGTCGGACACGGGTGGGGGGAGAACCGGGGGTGAGGCGCAGCAGGCGGGATGTCGCGATGAGGAACGCCGGGGACGTGCCGGTGAAGGCGTGGGCGCGCACATTGCCTTCCGTGGCGTGGGTTCCGGTGGGGTCGGTGCGGACCCAGGTGACGCCGTCGAGGGCGGCGCCGCGGACCTGCCAGCTCGCGGCGTGGAGTTCGAGGCGGATGGGGCGGCCGAGGTCGTCGAGGGTGAGGTCGACGGAGCCGGCGTGCTCGCCGGAGGGGGTGGTGATCTGGGAGACGTAGCGCCAGCCGGACGGGCCGGGGGCGCAGTTGAAGTGCTCTTCACCGAGGGGGGTGTGATCGTGCGGATCATGGAGCGAATAGCGGCCGCGGGGCATGGGTCCTCGGGTCCTCGGGATCGGCGGTAGGGGTACGCCCGGTACGGGGCAGGCCCCCGGCACGGGGGTGCGGGGGCCTGCCTGGTACATGCTGCCGCTGACCGGCTGCTGCGGACGTGCGTCAGTGCACGGGCGCCGTCAGTAGCGGTAGTGGTCGGGCTTGTACGGGCCCTCGACCTTCACACCGATGTATTCGGCCTGCTCGGGGCGGAGCGTCGTGAGCTTCACGCCGAGGGCGTCCAGGTGGAGGCGGGCGACCTTCTCGTCGAGGTGCTTGGGCAGCACGTAGACGTCGGTCGGGTACTGCTCGGGCTTGGTGAA
>NZ_JBFAMP010000032.1:0-2003 GCF_040674455.1 Streptomyces sp. NPDC049837
TGCCCGGACCTGGAGGACCGCGCCAAGATCGCCGACCTGCTCCGGCCGGAGCGGATCGGGGTGCACCTCTCCGAGGAGTTCCAGCTCCACCCCGAACAGTCCACCGACGCCATCGTCATCCACCACCCCGAAGCGAGCTACTTCAACGCGGGAGGCCGCCGGTCATGACCACCCTGCGCGACATCCTCGCCACGGGCACGCCCTCGTTCTCGTTCGAGTTCTTCCCGCCCAGGACCGAGGCGGGGACCCGGACCCTGTGGCGGGCGATCCGCCGGATCGAGCCGCTGGCCCCGACGTTCGTCTCGGTCACCTACGGCGCGGGAGGCTCCTCCCGGGACCGTACGATCGAGGTGACCCAGCGGATCGCCGCCGAGACGACACTGCGTCCGGTCGCGCACCTGACCGCCGTGGGCCACTCCACCGCCGAGCTGCGCCGCATCATCGGCCAGTACGCCGACGCGGGCGTACGGGACGTCCTCGCTCTGCGCGGTGACCCGCCCGGCGACCCCAACGCACCCTGGACGGCCCACCCGCACGGCTTCACCCACGCCCACGAGCTGGTGTCGCTGGTGCGGGAGCTGGGGGACTTCAGCGTCGGCGTCGCGGCCTTCCCCGAGCGGCACCCGCGCTCGCCGGACTGGGAGAGCGACATCCGGCACTTCGTGGCCAAGTGCCGGGCCGGCGCGGACTACGCCATCACCCAGATGTTCTTCGACGTCGAGGACTACCTGCGGCTGCGCGACCGGGTCGCGGCGGCGGGCTGCGACACCCCGATCATCCCGGAGATCATGCCGGCCACCGACGTACGCCAGATCAGCCGCTTCGCCGAGCTGTCCCACGCCACCTTCCCCGCCGGCCTCGCCCGGCGCCTGGACGCCGCCCGGGACAACCCGGCGGCCGGCCACCGCATCGGCGTGGAGCACGCCACGGCCATGGCCGACCGGCTGCTCGCCGAAGGCGCCCCGGGCCTGCACTACATCACGCTCAACCGGTCCACCGCGACGCTCGAGATCCACCAGAACATCCAGAACTCAAGGAGTGCACATGTCCTCGCAGCCGCCCGCTGACTTCACGGACTTCAAGGTCGCGGACCTCTCCCTGGCCGAGTTCGGCCGCAAGGAGATCACCCTCGCCGAGCACGAGATGCCGGGCCTGATGGCGATCCGCGAGGAGTTCGCCGAGGCCCAGCCGCTCGCCGGCGCCCGCATCACCGGCTCGCTGCACATGACGGTCCAGACGGCCGTCCTGATCGAGACGCTGGTCGCCCTGGGCGCCCAGGTCCGCTGGGTCTCCTGCAACATCTTCTCCACCCAGGACCACGCCGCCGCCGCCATCGCCGCCGCCGGCATCCCGGTCTTCGCCTGGAAGGGCGAGACGCTGGAGGAGTACTGGTGGTGCACCGAGCAGGCCCTGACCTGGCCGGGCCACGCGGGCCCGAACATGATCCTGGACGACGGCGGTGACGCCACCCTCCTCGTCCACAAGGGCGTCGAGTACGAGAAGGCCGGCGCCGTGCCGGACCCCTCCACGGCCGACAACGACGAGTTCCGCGTCGTACTGGAGCTGCTCGGCCGTACGTCCCTGAAGTGGACCGAGCTCGCCGCCGGCATCCGTGGCGTCACGGAGGAGACCACCACCGGTGTCCACCGCCTCTACGAGATGCACCGCGAAGGCGCTCTGCTCTTCCCCGCGATCAACGTCAACGACGCCGTCACCAAGTCGAAGTTCGACAACAAGTACGGCTGCCGCCACTCGCTGGTCGACGGCATCAACCGAGCCACCGACGTCCTCATCGGCGGCAAGACCGCCGTCGTCCTCGGCTACGGCGACGTCGGCAAGGGCTGCGCCGAGTCCCTCCGTGGCCAGGGTGCCCGGGTCATCGTCACCGAGATCGACCCGATCTGCGCCCTCCAGGCGGCGATGGACGGCTACCAGGTCACCACCCTCGACGACGTCGTCGAGACCGCCGACATCTTCATCACCACGACCGGCAACAAGGACAT
>NZ_JBFAMP010000033.1:0-1538 GCF_040674455.1 Streptomyces sp. NPDC049837
GAGTCGGGACTGCCCATTGAGCCGGTGTACGGGCCGGACGCGCTCAGTGGGTGGGACCCCGACGAGAAGCTGGGCGAACCGGGTTCGTACCCGTTCACGCGCGGTGTCTACCCGACGATGTACACGGGCCGGCCGTGGACGATGCGGCAGTACGCGGGTTTCGGTACGGCTGTGGAGTCCAACGCCCGTTACCAGCAGTTGATCGCCAACGGCACGATGGGCCTGTCGGTGGCCTTCGACCTGCCGACGCAGATGGGCCACGACTCCGATGCGCCGATCGCGCATGGTGAGGTCGGCAAGGTGGGTGTGGCGATCGACTCGATCGACGACATGCGGGTGCTGTTCGGCGGGATCCCGCTGGACAAGGTCTCCACGTCGATGACGATCAACGCCCCGGCCGCGCTCCTGTTGCTGTTGTACCAACTGGTGGGCGAGGAGCAGGGTGTCCCGGCGGACAGGCTGACCGGCACGATCCAGAACGATGTGCTCAAGGAGTACATCGCGCGCGGCACCTACATCTTCCCGCCGAAGCCGTCGCTGCGGCTGATCGCGGACATCTTCAAGTACTGCAAGGCCGAGATCCCCAAGTGGAACACGATCTCGATCTCCGGCTACCACATGGCGGAGGCCGGGGCCTCGCCCGCGCAGGAGATCGCCTTCACCCTGGCCGACGGCATCGAGTACGTCCGCACCGCCGTGGCCGCCGGGATGGACGTGGACGACTTCGCGCCCCGGCTGTCGTTCTTCTTCGTCGCCCGCACCACCATCCTGGAGGAGGTGGCGAAGTTCCGGGCCGCGCGCCGGATCTGGGCGCGGGTGATGCGCGAGGAGTTCGGGGCGAAGAACCCCAAGTCGATGATGCTGCGTTTCCACACCCAGACCGCCGGGGTGCAGCTCACCGCCCAGCAGCCGGAGGTGAACCTGGTGCGGGTGGCGGTGCAGGGCCTGGCGGCGGTGCTGGGCGGGACGCAGTCGCTGCACACCAACTCCTTCGACGAGGCCATCGCCCTGCCGACCGACAAGAGTGCGCGCCTGGCACTGCGCACGCAGCAGGTTCTCGCCTACGAGACCGACGTCACCGCCACCGTCGACCCCTTCGCCGGCTCCTATGTCATCGAGAAGATGACCGACGAGGTCGAGGCAGCCGCCCTGGAACTGATGACGAAGGTCGAGGACCTCGGCGGCGCGGTCAACGCCATCGAACGCGGTTTTCAGAAGAACGAGATCGAACGTTCCGCCTACCGCATCGCCCAGGAGACCGACTCCGGCGAACGCGTCGTCGTCGGCGTCAACCGCTACACCCTCGACGAAGAAGAACCCTACGAACCGCTGCGCGTCGACCCCGCGATCGAGGCCCAGCAGGCGGAACGTCTCGCCAAACTGCGCGCCGAACGCGACCAGGCCGCCGTCGACGCGGCACTGGCGGAGCTGAAGAAGGCCGCCGAAGGCACCGACAACGTCCTCTACCCCATGAAGGACGCCCTCAAGGCGCGGGCCACCGTCGGCGAGGTCTGCAACGCCCTGCGCGAGGTGTGGGG